>NZ_QBIZ02000011.1:0-161622 GCF_003057735.2 Pseudomonas sp. RIT411 | reverse complement strand
CGCCCGCCAGGCCGGCAGGGCGCGGTTGGCGGCGTCGATGGCGCGCTTGGTCTCGGCGCGACCAAGCTTGGGAATGGTGCCCAGGGTCTCGCCGGTGGCCGGGTTGTCCACTTTGACGGTGGCACCGCTGTCGGCGTCGATCCAGGCGCCGTCGACATAGGCTTGCTGGCGAAACAGGGAAGCGTCTTTGAGCTGCATTACGGTCTCCTTGGCTGAAAGGGCCGGAAGCAAGGGCATGACACCCCTGCGCCTGCGATAGGGTCAGGCCTGGAAACGCTGGCATCGCCACCGTTCAGTGCCCGCTCGAGCAACGTCCGAACCGCCCTGGGCGTTCGAAATATTGAACGCATCCTAGGAGAATATTGAACCCCCGCGCAAGAGCGCCGGAGCGGTTTTCGCGCGGACTTCCTCCTTGTTTATGCAGCCCTTGCCAAGCCCCGCGAAACAGTCGTTCAAAATCAACAACATCGTGCATGCGGGCATGGACGGTCGAGGGCAAGGTGAGTATGATGGCGACCGATTCAGCGTCACCGAATCGCTGCACTCGTAGCTCAGCTGGATAGAGTACTGCCCTCCGAAGGCAGGGGTCGTGGGTTCGAATCCCGCCGAGTGCGCCATCTCCCGTTCACCGTCGCGTGAACCTCAGCAAAGCCCGCCATCGCGCGGGCTTTGTTGTTTATGGCTGTCGCTCAAGCCGTTCCGAGACGCTCAAAACGTTCTGTAAAAGGCGATCGCCAGATCACCGGCGTGAATTATCTGACCATTATCCCTGGCGCTAACGCGATTCTGCTCTAAGCTCTGACCTCTAGACCCGCTCCAACAGGCCGGCCGGATGCCGATACCCTGGTGATCACCCTGCAAGGACGCCTCATGAGATACCTCCTGACCAGCTCGGTCACCCTCTTTCTCGCCGCTCCGCTCCTGACCGAAGACACCGCCCTGGCCCAGGCCGGCCATGCCCTGCGTCCGGGGATAGAGGCAGCGGCGCACGCCCTCAACCTGTCGCTGCTGCAGAGCAGCGCGGTTGGCAGAGGGCCGGTGGCCGACGGCGCGCGGCTGCAGCTGGCGGCGCTGGAACGGCAGGCGCGGCTGGACGACTAGGGCTTCAAGGCGTTTGCCAAGGCCCGGCGCAGAGCCATTCTTGAACGAAGCGCCCGTCCCGGGCTCTCAAGGTCTCCACCACGGCCACCCCGAGGAGACCTGGATGAAATCCCTGATTCCCCTGTTGCTGCTGCCCCTCGCCCTGGGCGCCTGTACCAAGGAACAACGACCGCGCGACGATCTTGGCTTGCCCAGCTGCAATCTGCAGCAGCAGCGTGAACTCCCGGGCGAGCTGGGCGGCGCCATCACCGATCCGCGGCAGGCGCATGTATCCATGCGCGCCAATGTGCTGCTGGCGGATGTGAGCACGGCGCGCAAGGCGCAGCGGATCAGTCAGGAACAGGCGACCGCCTTCAGCGAGCGCATTGCCGCGGTGCGCAGCCAGACCGATGCCCTGGTCGGGCAGCAAGGCTTTCTCAGCGCGGCCGAACGCGCCAGCTTCGACCGGGAATTCGACGGGATCGCCATGCAGATCTGCCAGCCGCGCTAGCGGGTGATGGGTAGCGACTGCCAGGCCGGGTCGAACGGCGCGGCCATGAACGGCTAGGATAGTAGGACCGATCAGGCGGCAAGGCAGCTTGCCGCCCTCTTCTCTTGGCCCGCGGGGACGACCCCGGCGATCGGTGGGCAGCGTTCCGGGACGGCCCGGTTTACAGGAGGCCGTCGTTGGCTTGGTTCTATCTGGTGTGCGCCGGACTGCTCGAGGTGGTCTGGGCGTTCTATATGAAGCAGTCCGCGGGCTTTACCCGTCTCACGCCCACACTGATCACCGGGGTCGCCATGGTGGCCAGCGTGGCGCTGCTGTCGATCTCCATGCGCAGCCTGCCGCTGGGCACCGCCTATACGATCTGGACCGGCATCGGCGCGGTCGGCGCCTTCATGGTCGGCATCCTGGTGCTGGGCGAGGCAGCGAGTCCGCTGCGCATCCTGGCCGCCGCGCTGATCGTCAGCGGACTAGTGCTGATGAAGCTGACCTCGTCCTGAGCGCCCTCCCCTAGCGCGGGATCACCGAGCGCGCCAGCCAGATGAACAGCAGCCCGCCAAGCAACCCACCCACGGCCATCGCCAGCAGCCCCTCCAGGGTCCGCGTCGCATAGATGAGCACCGGCATGGGCGCGAAGGCGTCGATCAGGCGGATGGCGGCGATCAGGCTGAGGCTGCTGGCCAGCGGCAGCAGGCAGGCGCGATAGGCGCCGCCGTGACGACCCAGCCAGAGGGCCGCGGCAAAGGCTGGTAACCAAGCGGCGAGCACGATCGCGGCATAGACGGGTCCGAAGCCCAGCAGATCGTCCAGCGAGGTCCGCCAGCGCGTGGCCAGGTCGATCGGCTGGCCGAGCCCCTGGAGGGCCGCCAGGTTGTACTGGGTCTGCACCAGGCTGCCCCAGGCGGTGGCCAGCAGCAGAGCTGCGGCGAATGCCAGCAGGGTGCGCGCTTGCAACAGGGCGCGCCAGAGCGGTTGAGGCATGTCGGAAGATCCCTTGGAGAGAGGCAGATGCTAGCGAAAGCGGGTACCCGGAGTAGACCTCAAGCGTTACCTAAAGCTTCCGGCCGCTGGGCCTGGCTGGCCTGGCTGGCCCTGCTGGCGGTTCCGCTGGCATTGGCGGCGCCGGCCTATCGGATCGAGACGGTGGCGACCGGACTGGACCGGCCCTGGTCTCTGGCCTTCCTGCCCGATGGCCGCGCGCTCCTGACCGAGGGCGCCGGGCGCTTGCGGCTGCTGGTCCCGGACGGCGCAGGTCGCCTCGGGCTGCAGGCGCAAGCCATCACCGGACTGCCGGACCTCTACACCGAAGGCCAGGCCGGACTGTTCGAGGTGCTGCCGGATCCGGACTTCGCGCGCAACCAGCTGATCTATCTCTCCTATGCGACAGGTACGCGCCAGGCCAATCACTTGAGGGTGGTACGCGCGCGGCTGGAGGGCGAACGCCTGCAGGACGTCCAGCCATTGTTCACCAGTCAGCCGGCCAAGGCCTTCGGCCAGCACTTCGGGGCGCGGATGGCCCTGCTCGGCGACGGCACCCTGGCCATCGCCCTGGGTGACGGCAACGTGGAACGTACTGATGCCCAGCGGCTGGACACCCATCTGGGCAAGATCGTGCGCATCACCCGCGACGGCCAGGTGCCGGCGGACAATCCCTTCATCAAACGACCCGGCGCCCTGCCGGAGATCTACAGCCTCGGCCATCGCAATCCCCAGGGCCTGGTCTGGGTGGCCGAGCGCCAGGCGCTGTACGAGCACGAGCACGGCTCCAAGGGCGGCGACGAACTCAATCTGATCCGCAGCGGTGCCAACTATGGCTGGCCGCTGACCACCGGCGGCGTGGACTACACCGGCGCGCGCATCTCGCCCTTCCGTGAATTGCCGGGCATCACTCCACCACTGCTGGAGTGGACCCCCTCCATCGCCCCGGCCGGCATGACCTGGTACGACGGCCAGGGCTTTCCCGCCTGGCGCGGCAGTCTGTTCGTGGCGGCGCTGCGGGAAAAATCGGTGCGGCGAATACCGCTGTTGAACGGCCAGCTTGGTCAGCAGGAGCTCCTGTTCCAGGAGCTGGACCAGCGTCTGCGCGACGTGCGCAGCGGACCGGACGGCAATCTCTGGCTGCTCACCGATGGTGAGGACGGGCAGCTGTTGCGGGTGTTGCCGGGGTAGGAGGGGCCACTGCGAGAGACCCCAATGGCCTGATCAGGCCGCGACGAAGGTGTTGCTGGTACCCAGCAGGGTCAGTTCGTCGCTGGGGTTGTTATAGGCGTCGTAGACGAAAGCCCCTGGCAGGTAGAGGCTGTACTGATGGCCCTCCTGCAATTCACTGGTCAGATGGATGTCCAGCAGATTGGTCAGCTGACGCACCGTGGCAGCCCCTTCGAAGCCGATCTTCTCACCCGTGGTGACATCGAGCAGAAAGGCTTTCTCCAGCAGCGCCGGGTCCACCTTCACCGGTATCGGATAGGTTTCCGAGTAGAGGTCCCGCGTGCCGCGATAGATCGAGTCGTCGAACAGCAGGCTGATGAAGTCATCCGCATAGGGATTGAAGTAGGACTGCTGATTGATACCGGTCAACCGTGGCGGCGTGAGATCGGCGGGCAGGACGGTAAGGTCCCGCGGCAGCGCTGTCACCGCGACGTTTCCGGCGGTATCCGTGGTCTCGACCAGGATCGAGCCTTGCGCATAGAAGCCAGGCTCCAGCTTGGGCGAAGGCCAGCGTCCTTCTCCCTGCTGCCAGGTCTGACCGCCGTCGCTGGAACTGCGCCACTGCTCGATGTCGCCATCGTCGAAGAAACGGAATTGCAGCAGGTTCTCGGTGGTGGGGCCACGCGTGCTGAGCAGATGAAGCTCCGCGCCTTGGGTGTCGATCCGCCACTGCGCCTGGTTCGCCAGGGTCTGGGCGTTACTCGCGCTATCGAGGTAACTGACCTGCAGCTGACCTGCCTGGTAGTAGCCCGCGTCGAGCTGCAGGGTATGGCTGCCGGCGCTCGCGGCGGTCCAGCTCTGCCCGCCATCCAGGCTGTAACTCCAGGCCGTCACCCCATCCGGCAAGGTCACGTCCACCTGGCCGTTGCGGGTGATGCCATCGGTGGCCGACACCCCGGTGTCCTCGTGCAGGGCGACGCCCGGCGTGAGCGGCTCCCATTGCGCGAGGCGCGTCTGGAACAGCTGCTGATCGGCGCTCTGGCCATCCGGGCGGCCGAGGTAGTCGATCATCTCGACGATGACCGCGGCGCGGGCATCCTGGTGGGTGCTGCCAAGCGTCTCCAGCCGGCCCAGCCAGAAGGCCTTGCCACCGGCATCGGCGCTGCGGCCAAGCAGATCGCCATAGCAGCCGTCGATGAAGGCGCTGGCGCTCTCGTCGGCGGGTTGCGCCTGCAGGCGCTCGGCACCATTGAGGAACAGGCGGACCAGTTGGGCGTTGTCCAGGCCCTCGTCCAGCTTGGCGACCCAGAAGCGAAAGCCTTCCGCATCCGGGGCACGGCCCAGCACGCCCCAGTAACAGGCGTTTACCCATGCTGCATTGTCCACGACCATGGTCTCTCCTCCTTGAAGCGGCCACCCGCTGTGGCCGGATCCCTGGCTTATAGAAGGCGGCGGTACGCGGCGCCGACCTGTATCCAGATTCCTGTGGCGTGCTCGACAGCCTTTCGCCTAGGGCGATAAGCAAAAAGCCAGATGAAACGAGCACCTCCATCGAATCGTCGAAAACCCCGACGATTCGTCAAATAAGAGACGACAGTTCGACGCTCTGACGCTCACATCTGACAGCGCCACTTTTTAAGCTGGAGCCTCAACCACGGAGGATCCGCCATGAAAGTCACCCTGCTCGGCGCCGGCCATATCGGCTACACCATTTCGCAATTGCTGCACGCCAGCGGCGACTACCAGGTGACGGTGGCGGATCGCGACGAGCGCGCCCTGGCGGCCATCGCGGCCCTGGGCGTGCAGACCCGGACCCTGGATACCGCCGACGCCAGCGCCCTGGCCGCGGCCCTGGACGACCAGGACGTGGTGCTCAATGCCCTGCCCTATCACCTGGCGATTCCCGTGGCCCAGGCGGCCAAGGCCACCAACACCCACTACTTCGACCTGACCGAAGACGTCAAGGCGACCAAGACCATCCGCCAGCTGGCCGAAGGCGCGAGCAATGCCTTCATGCCCCAGTGCGGTCTGGCGCCGGGCTTCATCGGCATCGCCGCCCACTCCCTGGCCAAGCGCTTCGACAGCGTGCGCGAGGTGAAGATGCGCGTCGGCGCCCTGCCGGAATTCCCCACCAATGCCCTCAAGTACAACCTGACCTGGAGTGTCGACGGCCTGGTCAACGAGTACTGCCACCCCTGCGAAGCCGTGCGCAACGGCGAGCTGCAACTGGTGCAGCCGCTGGAAGGCCTGGAGCACTTCTCCCTGGATGGCGTGGAATACGAGGCCTTCAACACCTCGGGCGGCCTGGGCACCCTCTGCGAGACCCTGCAGGGCCAGGTGGAAATCCTGGACTACAAGACCGTGCGCTATCCCGGTCACCGCGACCTGATGAAATTCCTGCTGGAAGACCTGCGCCTGGCCAGTGACCAGGAGCAGCTCAAGACCATCCTGCGCGGCGCGGTGCCCACCACCATGCAGGACGTGGTGCTGGTGTTCGTCACCGTCAGCGGGATGCGCGGCGGCAAGCTGGTGCAGGAGGTGTTCAGCCGCAAGATCTTCGCCGCCGAGCGCGACGGTCGCCTGACCAGCGCCATCCAGATCACCACCGCCGCCGGCATCTGCACCGCCCTGGACCTGTTCCGCGAAGGCAAGCTGCCGCAGCGCGGCTTCATCGCCCAGGAGCAGGTGGACATGGAGGCCTTCCTGGCCAACCGTTTCGGCAAGGCCTACCAGCCGGCCTGATCGGGGAAGCTTAGCGGCGCACGCGGGGTCCATAACGGAACAGTTGCCGTTAGAGGACCCCTCGTCATGCTCAGCGTCGCCATCGTCGGTTGCGAACAGATCCACGCCCAGGACTATCTGGACACCAGCCTGGCCGATCCGCGGGTGCGGGTGGTGGCGGTGGCCAGCGAACGGGATCCCGCCCGCGCCCGGCGCCTCGCCGCCCCTCAGGATCTGCCGGTAGTGGACGACTTCACCCGGCTGCCCGAAGTGGACCTGGCCTTCGTCACCACCGCGATCGAGGATCACGAGGCGGCGGTGAGCGCCCTGCTCCCGCGCGCTCGTCATCTCTTCGTGGAAAAACCGCTGGCCGTCTCGGCCGCCCGAGCCACCGCCCTGACCGAACAGCTCACCGGACGGTCCTGCTTCAGTGGCTTCTATCTGCGCACCGATCCGGCCCTGCAGCTGTTGCGCCAGCGGGCGCGGGACGGCGCCATCGGTAACCTAAGTCACCTGTCGCTCACCGCCGGCCACCCCGGGCTGCTGGAGGGCTGGCTCAGCGACTGGCCGGCGCACCTGGACGAGCGCCGCATGGGCTATGGCGCCTTTGGCGATCTGGCGGTGCATCTGCTGGATTTCAGCGCCTGGTTATGCGGTGAGGCCCTGACCGTCACGCACAGTCGGCTGGACCGCGATCCGCGCTGGCCACTGGATCATGGCGGCGAGGCCCTGCTCCAGGCCGGCGCTCTGCCGATTCATCTGCGCGCCAGCGCCACCCTGCGCGGTCCGCGTCTGGCCATTCGCCTGGACGGCAGCGAGGGCAGCCTGGAGCTCTGCGCGGGGCGCCTGGAGCTGCACGACGCCGAAGGCCATCGGCGGGTGCTGGCCGAGGGGGTGGACCCCGGCGTGCCCCAGGGCGCCCAGGCGGTGTTCGATCAGTTGCTCGGCCAGCCGCGGCCGGAACTGGCCACCTTGGATGCCGCGCTGGCGGCCAATTGTCTGCTGGATGCGCTCTATGGACGGGATTGAGGTAGCGGATGGCCTGCTCTAGAGGTGCTAAAGGTCATCTGACAAGTGCCGATAGCAAGGGTATCCGGTGCAGTCTGGCTGGTATCCCCTCGCTGAAAGGAACTCCCCAATGGTCTGGTTCAACAATCTGGCGCTGGCGAAGAAACTCGCGATCGCCTTTGGTCTCTGTACGCTCATCACCCTGGGCATAGGTGCGGTTGGCCTAAGCGGGCTCAGGAGCCTGAATGGCCTGCTGGATTCGGTGCTGAACAACAATCTGCTGTCCATCACCCGGCTCAACGATGCCAAGAGCAACGTGATCGGCCACAACCGCGATATCTTCCGGTTGATGTCCATGGTCTATGCCAACGCGCCCCAGACCGAGCAGGATCGTGTTATCGCCTCCCTGCGATCCAACCAGGCCGATGCCGAGAAGCCTTTCGCCGACTACCGCGCCACCCCTTTGCAAGCCGATGAAAAGGCCGCGGGTGATGCCTTCGAGGATGAGTGGAAGGCCTATATCTCCAGCATCAACACCGTCCTGGCGCGCCTGGCCGCCAAGGACGTGGCCGGCGCCAACCAGCTGCTGAACGAGCAGGTGCAGCCCGGCTACCGTAAGACCATGGCCGCCTTCAAGATCATGGTGGAGTCCAACAAGCGCCAGGGTAACGAAGCCGGCGCCGCGGCGATCGCCACCTACGGCAACGCCTTCTGGATGCTGGCCGGCGGCCTGCTGCTGGCGGTGCTCTGCGCCCTGGCGCTGGGCATCATCATCACCCGAATGATCGTCACGCCGATCCGCCAGGCGGTGACCAGCGCCGAGCGCGTCGCCCAGGGCGACCTGACCCAGGCGATCCAGAGTTCGCGCCGTGACGAGGCCGGGCAACTGCTGCAAGCGCTGGGTGGCATGCAGCGCAGCCTGAAAGACACCGTGCAACAGATGGCCGGTGCCTCCAGCCAGCTCGCCGCGGCCGCCGAGGAATTGCACGCCGTGACCGAGGAGACTTCCCGAGGTCAGGTCCGCCAGCACGATGAACTACAGCAGGCCGCCACCGCGGTGAACCAGATGACCGCGGCTGTGGAAGAGGTGGCGCGCAATGCGGCCTCCACCTCCACCGCCTCCCAGGACACCAGCCGCGAAGCCCAGCAGGGTCGCGAGCAGGTGCAGCAGGCGGCCCAGGCCATGGCGGTGATGACCGGCGAGATCACCGATTCCACCCAGAAGGTGCAGACCCTGGAAGGCCAGGTGCGCGAGATCGGCAAGCTGCTGGAGGTGATCCGCGGGATCGCCGAGCAGACCAACCTGCTGGCGCTCAATGCCGCCATCGAGGCCGCTCGGGCCGGCGAACAGGGCCGCGGCTTCGCCGTGGTGGCGGATGAGGTCCGCGCCCTGGCCCATCGCACCCAGGGTTCCACCGGTGAGATCGAACGCATGATGAGCGCCGTGCGCAGCAGCGCCGAGGAAGCGGTGAGCGCCATGCACAAGAGCCAGTCCCTGGCCGACAGCACCCAGGCACGCGCCAACCAGGCGGGTGAAGCCCTGGACCGCATCGCCGCCGGGGTCGCCCAGATCGAGGAACGCAACCTGGTGATCGCCAGCGCTGCCGAGGAGCAGGCCCAGGTCGCCCGCGAAGTGGACCGTAATCTGGTCAATATCCAGGACCTCTCCACCCAGACCGCCACCGGTGCCCAGCAGACGGCCGCCTCCAGCCAGGAGCTGTCGCGACTGGCCACCTCGTTCCAGGGCCTGGTGGCGCAATTCCGTTATTGATCGGCCGTTCAGGAAACTTCCGACCAGCGGTCAGCCTGCCCTCGCCCCTGCGAGGGGCAGGCTTTCGGCATGGCCATGGACCGGCTGACCCGGCGCGCCCATGTTCGCAATTGAACATTGCGCGCCCGCGCGGCTCTGAGCTGAAACACCTGAATGGATGCTCCCATGCGCTTTACCTACGATGCCCGTCGCAGCTATCGCCTGATCGGCCTGGACGATGGCCGTCTGGCAGGCCAGTTGCTGTGCGGGCAGCTGTACATCATGGTCGCCGGGGATGGCAGGCAGCCAGAGTCCTATGCCCAGCTGGAAGACGACCAGCTGCGCACCGCCGAAGGCAGGCTGATCGGCTGTCGCGAGGCGGATATCCTCACCCTGCAACGGACCGGTGTCGCCCTGCGGCTGGAGCCGCTCGACGCCTGAGCGAGACCCCTAGCGCGGCCCCCTTTCTTCCGGGCCACCACCGGGCCCGCCGTGGCCACCATGACCACCCCCACCAGGCGGTGGCATGAACAGCCAGCAACCGGACAGGGACAACAGGGCCGCCAGCACGGCCACCTTGACGCCTTTCATCACCACCTTTACCTCCACTCCAGAAGGGCCCTTCCCTTCTCGTCGTCATTGGACGCCCGGGCGGGCCGGAAAAGGCGTAGTCGTGGGTAAAAACGGGGTAAGAAAGCTGTCCAGCTCGATACAACCCCTATGAATCGGCGGGAACCTCTCCTGCGCGTTGCGGCTCCATTTCCTTGAACGTCATCGAAAAGATGCCAAACGGGCGCCTTTTGGCCCCCTTCAGGAGATGTCATGTCCAGCGACAACCAATACGCCATGCAGAACCCCCTCACCCAGTATCCCCAGCCGGAATTTCCCAAGCAGCCCCAGGAGGCTCCGGGTCTGGCCCAGGTCATGGAGCCGCGCCCCGATCATGGCGAGACCAGTTACAAGGGTTTCGGTCGACTGGCCGGGCGCAAGGCACTGATCACCGGTGCGGATTCGGGGATCGGTCGGGCTACGGCCATCGCCTATGCCCGGGAGGGTGCCGATCTGGTGCTGAACTACCTGCCAGAGGAAGAGGCCGACGCCCAGGAAGTGGTCAAGCTGGTGGAAGCCGGGGGTCGCAAGGCCGTCTGCGTTCCCGGTGATCTGAAGGACGAAGCCTTCTGCACCCAACTGGTCAGCAAGGCCAAAGAGGCCCTGGGCGGTCTGGACATCCTGGTCAACGTGGCCGGCAAGCAGACCGCGGTGCAGGACATCGCCGAGCTGACCACCGAGCAGTTCGACGCCACCTTCAAGACCAACGTCTATGCGCTGTTCTGGCTGTGCAAGGCCGCCCTGCCGCATCTGCCGGCCGGCGCAGCCATCATCAACACCACCTCGATCCAGGCCACCCAGCCTTCCGAATTCCTGCTCGACTACGCCTCGACCAAGGCGGCCATCACCAACTTCACCAAGGCCCTCGCCAAGCAGGTCGCCAGCAAGGGCATCCGCGTCAACGCCGTGGCCCCCGGTCCCTTCTGGACCCCGCTGCAGCCCAGCGGCGGCCAGCCCCAGGAAAAGATCCCCACCTTTGGTGGCGAGACGGTGTTCAAGCGTCCCGGCCAACCGGCGGAACTGGCACCCATCTATGTGCTGCTGGCTTCCCAGGAATCGAGCTATGTGACCGGTGAGGTCTATGGCGCCACCGGAGGCATGGGCTGACGGCCGTGGCGGCCTTCGACCCCGCCCGCCAGGACGGCTACGCGCCCCTGGCGGGCTATGCCGCCCTCTCCGACGGCCGTTCGGTCGCCCTGGTGGCGCCGGACGGCTCGCTGGATTGGTGGTGCGTACCCAACATGGATTCCGCCCCGCTGTTCGACCGCCTGCTGGACGCCCCGGCCGGCGGTTTCTTTTCGATCGCTCCGGTGGCCGACTACCGCGTCGAGCGGGCCTACCGGGAAGACAGCAATGTGCTGGAAACCTGTTTCCACACCGCCGATGGCAGCGTGCGCCTGACCGAATCGCTCAACAGCGGCTCGGCCGGTCGCCTGCCCTGGTGCGAACTGGGGCGCCGGGTGGAAGGCCTGTCCGGACGGGTCGAACTGCGCATCGAACTGGTGCCCGGCACCCAGGGCCAGACCGTCTCGCCCTGGATGCGCAGCACGCCCAATGGCGAGGTCATGCACGTCGACGGGGTCATGGCCACCCTGAGGTATTGCGAGCGGCTGGAGATCCTCCAGTGCGACGACCGCCGCCTGGTGGCACGCCTGGTGCTGGAAGCCGGGCAACGCAGCGTCCTGGCGCTGACCGCGACCGAGAACGAACCGCTGGTGGTGCCCTCGCTGGACGAGGTTGACCAGCGCATCGACCGCAGCGACCAGGCCTGGCGCGAGTGGGCCCAGGGTTTTGCCTATCGCGGCGAATTCCTCAGCGAGGTGAAGCGCTCGGCGCTGGCCCTCAAGCTCTTGCTCTACTCCCCCACCGGCGCCATCGTCGCCGCGGCCACCACCTCGCTGCCGGAACGCATCGGCGGCGACAAGAACTACGAATACCGCTATGCCTGGGTGCGCGATGCGGTCTTTACCATCAAGGCCTTCCTGCGCCTGGGTGCCCTCGGCGAGGCCCAGGCGGCCCTGGCCTGGATCCAGAACGTCATCCGCCGCCACGGCAATCGCCTGCACACCTGCTTTACCCTGCAGGGTGAGCTGGCACCGGCAGAGCGCACCATTCCCGTGCCGGGCTATCGCGACTCCCAGCCGGTCCGCGTCGGCAACCGGGCCAGCGCCCAGTGCCAGCTGAGTCTCTATGGCGACTTGCTGGAGACCTTTCGCCTCTATGCCAGCAAGGGCCATGTGCTGGATTTCGCCACTTCCAGCCTGCTCACCGACCTGGCCAATCTCTGCGCCGATGGCTGGCGCCAGCCGGATGCCGGCATGTGGGAGCTGCCCGAAGAGCGCCACTACACCCTGTCCAAGCTGGGCTGCTGGTTCGCCCTGGATCGCGCCGTGACCCTGGCCCGCGAAGGGCACATCCCCGACGCCATGTGTGGCCGCTGGGAGCGCGAGCGCGATCGCATCCGTGACTGGGTCAACGAACACTGCTGGAGCGAGCGCAAGCAGGCCTATACCTTCTATGCCGGCACCGAGCGCCTGGACGCCGGCTTGCTGCTCGGTATCCGCTTCGGCTTCGACGGGGGTGAGCGGTCGGTGAGTACCCTGGCCGCCATCCGCCGCGAGCTGGCCCGTGGCCCGCTGGTCTATCGCTACAGCGGCGCCGAACGGGAGGAAGGGGCCTTTCTCGCCTGCTCCTACTGGATGGTCGAGGCGCATGCCGTGCTGGGCGAGGTGGATCAGGCGCGCGAATTGATGCGCGAGGTGCTGGCCGCCAGTCTCAATGGCGTCGGCCTGATGACCGAGATGCGCGATCCCCATGACGGCGCAGCCCTGGGCAACTTTCCCCAGGGCCTGAGCCACCTGGCCATGGTGCATGCGGCGCTGATTCTGGAAGAACCGGAGCCCGAGGCGTGAGCGATCTGGATTTCAGCCGTCCGGTGGACGAGGTCGCCCGGCAACTGGTCGGCGCCACGCTCAGGGTCGCGGGCGTCGGCGGCCTCATCGTCGAGACCGAGGCCTACGACGGCGAAGACCCGGCCTCCCACAGCTTTTCCGGCCCGACTCCGCGCAACCGCGCCATGTTCGGCCCGCCCGGCCATGCCTATGTCTATCGCTCCTACGGCATCCACTGGTGCTTCAACTTGGTGTGCCGCGAAGCCGGGCATGGCGCCGGCGTGCTGATCCGCGCGCTGGAGCCCCTGTGGGGGCTGGAGGTGATGCGCGAACGCCGGGGCGGGCTGGCCGATCGCCTGCTCTGTGCCGGTCCCGGCAGGCTGTGCCAGGCCCTCGCCATCGACGGCAGTCACGATGGCGTGCCGCTGACCGAGCCGCCCTTCCTGCTGGAGCCGGCGGCTGCCGAGGTGGCGGTGCTCGCGGGCCCGCGTATCGGCATCAGTCGCGCACGCGAGATGCCCTGGCGCTTCGGTCTGGCCGGTTCGCGCTATCTGAGTCGTGGCTTTCCTGGCTGAGCACCGCCGCGCGGTGCTGGCGCCGGCCGCGACGCAGATCGACGATCAGGGTCAGGAGGCCGAAGGCCAGAATCGCCAGGACGATGCCCAGGCCGAGTAGCTGCTTTTCCATATTGTCCTCTGATGCTGTCGATGAAGCGCGCTAGGCCGCGCGCGCGGCGGATTCGGCCCGACGCCGCAACGAGCGGCGCAGGATCCAGGTCAGGGCGAGACTCAGGGCGGCCATGGCCAGCAGCAGCAGCGAATAGGACAGCCACCACGGATGACCGGCGGTCATCATGCTGAATTCGGACATGCCGCCGATGCCGGCGATGAGGTTGAGCGGCAGGAACACCACGTTGATCAGCGTGAGGTTGCGCAGGGTCAGGTTCATGCTGTTATTGGCCAGGTTGCCGCGGGCATCCATGAGGCGGGCGAACACCGTGGCGTAGAGGTCGGCCTGGCGGCGGCACTGGTCGTTCTCGATGATGAGGTCTTCCAGGCGCGCCCGCAGCGCCTCGCCCAGTTCGCGCCTTTCGGCGACCTGCCGCAGTCGGTCGAGCACCGCGCCGTTGCCCTGCAGGGCGTTGATGTAATGGATCAGGCTCTCGCTGAGATTGAACATCTGCAGCAGATGCTCGTTGCCCAGGGAGCTGTCGAAGCGCTGCTGCAATTCGCGGCCGACCAGCCTGATGACCTTGAGATGCCCCTGGTAGTGATGGACGCTGCGAAACAGCAACTCCACCAGCACATCCAGCGGATCGTGCAGCGGCTGCAACGGCCCCTCGCCGGCCAGCAGCGACGGGCCGGCGGAGATGACCACCAGCCGCTCGGGATGCCAGAGCAAGCCGAAGGAAGACACCTCGAAGGCGAAGCGCGCCCCGCCGGCATAGCGTTCCGGACGCTTCCAGATCAGGAAGAGTTCGTCGCCCTGCACTTCCAGGCGCGAGACCTCGTCCGGGTCGAGCGCCGAGGCCAGGCGGTGGCTGTCCAGGGGAAAGGCCTGCTGCAGCCAGGCGCGCTCCCGGGCATCCGGATCGCTGCACAGCAGCACCGGCGCCGAGCGGTCGCCAGCCGGCAGCAGGCCACCCTCCCGCAGGGTGAAGGCTTCGATCATAGCGTGCTCCTACCAGCCCTGGCGCCGCTGCTCCAGGCGCCGGACGAACTCCTCCAGCACCCGTCGATAGAGGCCCTCGCCCAGCAGGCCGTCTTCGATGCCGGCGTCCAGATTGGGGTTGTCGTTGACCTCGATGACCACCAGCCGATCCCGATCCTGCTTGAGATCGACGCCATAGAGGCCATCGCCGATCAGGGCGGCGGCCTGCACCGCCAGCTCCACCACCGCCGGAGGCACCGCGGCGATGGCCACCGCCTCGCAGCGCCCTCCGGTACTGCCGGATTCCGCCTTGTGGTTGTAGATCTGCCAGTGACCGGCGGACATGAAGTAGCGACAGGCATAGAGCGGTTCGCCGGCGAGCACGCCGATGCGCCAGTCGAATTCGGTGTAGAGGTACTCCTGGGCCAGCAGCAGCACCGAGCGCTCGAACAGCTCCGCCGCGGCCTGGCGCAATTCGGCGGCGTCGGCCACCTTGAGCACGCCGCGGGAAAAGCAGCCGTCGGGAATCTTCAGCACCAGCGGATAGCCCAGGCGCCGCCCCACCTCTTCCAGGTCCTGGGGTCGTTCGCGATAGAGGATTTCGGTACGCGGCATGCCCAGGCCGTGCTGGGCCAGCAGGTCGCTGAGAAACACCTTGTTGGTGCAGCGCAGGATGGAGGCGGGATCGTCCAGCACCACCAGGCCTTCGCTCTCGGCCTTGCGGGCGAAGCGATAGGTGTGGTCGTCGACCCGGGTGGTGGCGCGGATGAACAGGGCGTCGTATTCCGCCAGCCGGCCGTAGTCCTTGCGCTCGATCAGCTCCACGGCCACCCCCAGATCACGCCCGGCGGCGACGAAACCGGCCAGGGCCGCGGCATTGGAGGGCGGCAAGGACTCCTCCGGGTCATGCAGGATGGCCAGGTCGTAGCGCGCCTGGCGCCGCGAGGCCGGTTGCCGCCAGATGCGTCGGTTGAAGGCATCCAGGGCATCGGCGAAGGCGTATTGCTGGGCGTCCTGCAGGCGGTGCAGGGCGCCGCTCTTGATCCCGGCGATGTGCCAGTGGCGACTGTGGCGCAACTCCACCTGCAGGATCGGGCACGGGAAGGCGTCGAACAGCTGCCTGGCCAGCGCCTGCAGCGGCGCGAACTCGGTGCGGCCAAAATAGAGGTTGAGGGTGAAGCCCTCGGTGGCGCCCAGTGGGTGCTCGGCCAGGGCCTGGCCCACCAGGGCGTCCAGGTCTTCCAGCAGCAGGCCGTAGAGCGCCTTGCGATTGAGTTCGCTCAGGGTCCGCACCGAGGGGATGACGCGATGACCGCGCGCCTCCGCCAGCAGCGAGCAATAGTAGCCGTGGCCCAGATAGCGGTAGTTGCGACAGAGGTTGAGCACCTGGATGCGGCCACCGCCCGCGGTGAGACGGCGGTCTTCCAGATACTCCTGGGCCGTGACGATGCTTTCGCTGGGCAGGTAGTCCGACCAGTCTTCCTTGCGCTCGACGATGATCAGCAGGGTGCTGCTGGCCGGCAGGTGCAGCACGGGTTCGGGACGGGGAACGGGGGTGGCGACGGGCAGGCGGGCTTGAATCGCGACCATGATGCGGACCGGGCTCTGGCGGAAGGGGTGTCCAGCAATACGCCTTCCGCCGGCGGCTGTCCCGCGACGTTACGCAGGCTTTATGCCGCGGCGGCGGAGTTGACCGAGACTTTGCGCCGGGCACGTCGTTCGGCGGTTGGCTAAGCTTGGCGAACGTCCTGCCCTGGAGTCCTCATGAAGCCCCGTCAGCTGCTGCCGATCGTCCTGCTGTGTCCCCTCCTCGCCCAGGCCAGCCTGCGCTGTGGCCAGAGTCTCGTCGAGGAAGGCGACAGCGTCGAACAGGTCCTCGCCGCCTGTGGCGCTCCGGCCGAGCGCAAGATCAATCCGCCGGCACTGCGCAACAACAACGTGCCCAAATTCAATGCCGCCGAGACCCAATTCTGGACCTATGCCCCGGAGAACGGCGCCTCGCGTCACCTCAAGTTCATCGACGGCAAGCTGGTGGAGATCAGGGTGGAGCGTTAGTGGGCGGGAACTTCCCTCACCCCAATCCTCTCCCAAAGGGAGAGGGGGAAAAGCAGCAGCTCCGGCGTAGGTTGGATTGAGCGCAGCGAAGCCCAACAGGTGCCAGGCGAGTCTCGCCATCGAGCAGGCAAGAGCCTCCCTCACCCCAGCCCTCTCCCAGAGGGAGAGGGGGAAAAGCAGCGGCTCCGGCGTAGGTTGGACTGAGCGCAGCGAAGCCCAACAGGTGTCAGGCGAGTCTCTCCATCGCGCAGGCAAAAAAGAACCGCCCGAGGGCGGTTCAAGCGGAGCACGACCTGAGGGCCGTGGTTAGAACTTGGCTTCCAGGTCCAGCTGCAGGGTCTTCACATCGGCATCGGTGCGGAAGCGGCTGGCGGTGTCGGACTCGGCGAGGAAATAGGTCAGGCCGACGCCGAAGTTCTTGTCGATGTCGTAGCCGAGCTTGAGCTTGTGGCCGCGGGCGCCGGTCGAGCCGTTGCCGAAGTCGGAGTCGGTGAAGGCGCCCACCACGGCGTTGCGCTGGACATCGCGGTAGTTGTATTCCAGGCCGACCCGCTGCATCAGCTTGGTCTTGGCGCCCACCAGCCAGGCGGTGTCCTCGCCGTCGTCGGCCTTGTCGTTGACCACGTACTG
The DNA here is from genome assembly GCF_003057735.2 of Pseudomonas sp. RIT411. Lineage (NCBI taxonomy): Bacteria > Pseudomonadati > Pseudomonadota > Gammaproteobacteria > Pseudomonadales > Pseudomonadaceae > Pseudomonas > Pseudomonas sp. RIT411. Next base: position 144,575 of record NZ_QBIZ02000011.1, on the reverse strand, counting down.
GCCATAGAAGGACAGCGGCACCCACAGCTTGGTCAGGTCCAGCTGGGCGAAGCCCTCGTAGAGCTGGAAGCGGTCGGTGGTGTTGCCATTCACCGCCAGGGCGCAGGGCGAGGTGACCGAACCGGTGGTCGGGCAGGTGCTGTCCTGGTCCTTGTCGTAGGCGTAGACGCTGCCGCCGACCATCAGCTTGGCGGCATCGCCCAGGTTGAAGCGACTGCCCAGCTGGCCGGCGTAGAGGCGCAGGTCGTGCTTGAACTCATAGCCCTCGCCGTCGACGTTGTCCTTGAGCACATAGTAGCCTGTGCTGCCGAACAGCTCGGCGCCGCCGCCGAGGTCGTACCTGTAGGTGCCGGCCAGGCCTTCTGGGTTGATGTCGGCGTCCCAGATGACGTCGCCGGTGCTGACCCACTGCTGGCCCATCTTGCCGCCCACCAGGTGCAGATTCGGCAGCGCCGTGGGGTGGTAGTCGATATAGGCCTGATCCAGCCAGAGCTGCTTCTTGTTGAAGTAGCCGTTGAGGTCCTGGTTGGTGGAGCGGGCATCGTCGCCGCCGCCGGTGGCGATGCGGATGCCGGTGTCCACCTGCGGATTGATCTCGCTGTAGGCGCCCAGTCGCGCCCGGATGCGCTGGCGGTCGCGGTCGCGACCGTTGTCCGGCTCGCCGCTGATGTCGATGCTCTCGTGGCGCACCCGCACATCGCCCTTGATCTGGGTCTTGGCGGCCCAGGCCAGTTTCTTCTCGAAGTCGGAGGTCTTCTGCTGCTGGGCGACCTGGGCGGCGCGCGCCTGCTGCTCCTGCTGCAGGTCGCCGCGCAATTCGGCGTACTGGGCGGGGGTGATGGAGCCGTTGGCCTTGAGCATGTCGAGCAGCTTCTCATCGACAGCGGCACTCGCGGTGGCCGAGCAGGTGGCCAGGAGCACGCCCGAGAACAGCGCCGTGAATCGATAAGGGTTAACAGACATCGGCAGATCTCCTTTCAAGACAATCCAGGGGTGGTGGCTGGCAGTGCAGCCCGTCACGAAGCTGGGTCAGTCTCGGCAGAAGAGATGTCGTTTTGCCTTCAATAAAGTAAAACTTTTAATACAAGCTTTTGAAATTAAATGAAAATTTCACGGTAACGCCATGCGTTGCCAGCTCGGAAAAAGTCTTTCTCGGACGTGAAGACAATTTTCTCCACCGAGAAACCAGGCGACCGCCCTGCCCCGCCCCTTTCCGCTCGCCCATGAAAAAGGCCACTCCGGGGAGTGGCCTTGCCGAGAGCCGGCGAAATCCTCAGCCGAAGCGACCGGTGATGTAGTCCTCGGTCTGCTTCTTGTCCGGCTTGGTGAAGATCTTGTCGGTCTTGTCCACTTCGATCAGCTCGCCCAGGTACATGAAGGCGGTGACGTCGGAGCAACGCGCCGCCTGCTGCATGTTGTGGGTGACGATGACCACGGTGAACTCCTGCTTGAGTTCGGCCAGCAGCTGTTCGATGCGCGCGGTGGAGATGGGGTCCAGCGCCGAGGTCGGCTCGTCCAGCAGCAGCACCCGCGGACGCAGGGCGATGGTACGGGCGATGCACAGCCGCTGCTGCTGACCGCCGGAGAGACCCAGGGCGCTCTGGTTGAGCTTGTCCTTGACCTCGTCCCACAGCGCCGCGCCGCGCAGGGCCTGCTCGACGCGATCCTGCAACTCCACCCGGGACAGCCGCTCGTGGTGGCGGATGCCGTAGGCGACGTTGTCGGCGATCGACATCGGGAAGGGCACCGGCTTCTGGAACACCATGCCGATGGTGCTGCGCAGGCGGCTCAGCGAGTACTTGGGATCGAGGATGTTCTCCCCGTCCATGAGGATCTCGCCGGTCGCTTCCAGCCCCGGGTATTCCGAGTAGATGCGGTTGAAGATGCGCAGCAGCGTGGACTTGCCGCATCCGGACGGGCCGATGATGGCGGTGATCTGCTTGGCCGCGATGTCCAGGTTGATCGACTTGAGCGCCTGGTGGCCCTTGTAACGGAAGCCGACGTCGCGCGCCTGCAGTTCCGGTATCTGCGTCTGCATGGTAGTCACTTGGAATCCCGGTTACGAAAGAAGAAGCGAGAGGAGAGGTTCAGGAGCAGCACGAACAGCGTCAGCAGCAGGGCGCCGGCCCAGGCCAGGTGCTGCCAGTTCTCGAACGGACTCATGGCGAACTGGAAGATGGTCACCGGCACGGTGGCCATGGGCTTGAGCACGTCGGCGTTCCAGTACTGGTTGCCGAAGGCGGTGAACAGCAGCGGTGCGGTCTCGCCGGTGATGCGGGCGATGGACAGCAGCACCCCGGTCACCACGCCGGCGCGGGAGGCGCGCAAGAGGATCTGCAGGGTCACCTTCCACTGGGGGATGCCCAGGGCCAGGGCCGCTTCGCGCATGGCCGGCGGCTGCAGCTGCATCATCTCGTCTGTGGTACGGGTCACCACCGGCACCACCAGCATGGCCAGCGCCAGGGAGCCGGCGAATCCGGAGAAGCCCAGGCTGCCGCCGGAGTACTGGTTCAGGGTCACCACCACGGCGGTGTAGATGAACAGGCCGATGACGATGGACGGCGCCGACAGGAGGATGTCGTTGACGAAGCGCACCACCAGGCCCAGCTTGGAGTGGCGGGCGTATTCGGCCAGCCAGAGTCCGGCGAGGATGCCGATGGGCGCGCCGATGGCGGTGGCCAGCAGGGTGATCAGCACGCTGCCGAACAAGGCGTTGGCCAGACCGCCGTCGGCGGCGCCGGGCGGCGGCGTCATCTCGACGAAGATGGACGGGCTCAGGGCGCTGACGCCCTTGATCAGGGTGGTGCCGAGGATCCAGGCCAGGAAACCCAGGCCGAGCACGGCGGCGGCGCTGCCAAAGATCAGCGCGATGCCGTTCTTGATCCGCCGCTTGCGATAGAGATAGGCGTCGATGTGCATCAGTTACCTGCCTTGCGCGACAGTTGCGTCAGCATCAGCCGTGCCGCCAGCAGCACGAAGAAGGTCACCACGAACAGCAAAAAGCCCAGGGCGATCAGCGACGAGCGGTGCAGATCGGTGTAGGCCTCGTTGAATTCGTTGGCGATCACCGAGGCGATGGAGCTGCTCGGCATCATCAGCGAGAGGGAGAACTGGTGGGCGTTGCCCAGCACGAAGGTCACCGCCATGGTCTCGCCCAGGGCGCGGCCCAGGCCGAGGAAGGCGCCGCCGACCACCGCCGAGCGGGTGTAGGGCAGCACGATGTCCCAGCAGACTTCCCAGGTGGTGGAGCCCAGCGCATAGGCCGATTCCTTGAGCTGCGCCGGCACGCTGCGAAACACCTCGTACATCACCGAGGTGATGAAGGGCAGGATCATGATCGCCAGGATGATGCCGGCGGTCAGCATGCCGATGCCCAGCGGCGGCCCCTGGAACAGCACGCCGATCACCGGGATGGCGCCGAGGTAGTCGTTGATGAAGGGCGAGATGTGCGCGGCCATGAAGGGACCGAAGACGAACAGGCCCCACATGCCGTAGATGATCGAGGGGATACCGGCCAGCAGTTCCACCGCCGTGGCCACCGGACCGCGCAGCCAGGTCGGGGCGATCTCGGAGAGGAACAGGGCGATGCCGAAGGCGGTGGGCACGGCCAGCAGCAGGGCGATGAAGGAGGTCATCAGGGTGCCGTAGATGGGCACCAGGGCGCCGAACTTCTCGGCCCCGACATCCCATTCGGCCGAGGTGATGAAGTCCAGGCCAAAGGTCATGAAGGCGTGGCGACCGCCCCAGAGGGTGGACGCGGCGGCGCCGACCAGTACCAGCAGTACCAGGAGCGCGGCGGAAAACAGCAGCCGGCGGAACCAGACATCGGCGCGGGTATCCCGGCGGATGCGCTGTTCCTGAGCGGCGGAGAGGGGCAGGGTCTGGTCGGTCATGGAGCTTTCCGTCTACCTGGAAGGACGCGCGAAACCGCCTGGACCCCAGGGGATCCAGGCGGCGGGACAGGCGTGCTTACTTCTTGAAGTCGGACGCCCAGTAGCCTTCGATCTGCTTGACCAGGGTGTCTGGGACCGGGACGTAATCCAGGGCCGCGGCATCCTTCTGGCCATGCTCCAGGGACCACTTGAAGAAGTCGAAGGCGACCTTGCTGCGCTCTTCGTTCTTGGGTTCCTTGTACATCACGATCCAGGTGGTGGCGGTGATCGGCCAGGCGTCGGCGCCCGGGGCGTTGGTCATCAGCAGGTTGAAGTCCTTGGCGCTCTTCCAGTCGGCGGTGGCGGCGGCGGCCTGGAAGCTCTTGGCTTCGGGCTGCACGAAGTTGCCGGCGGCGTTCTTCAGCTGCACATGGGTCATCTTGTTGGTCAGCGCATAGGCGTACTCGACGTAGCCGATGGAGCCCTTGATCTGCTTCACGTAGGCGGCGATACCCTCGTTACCCTTGCCACCCACACCGACCGGCCAGTTGACGGTGGTGCCGAAGTTGTACTTCTCCTTCCACTCCGGGCTGACCTTGGCCAGGTAGTTGGTGAAGTTGTAGGAGGTGCCCGAGCCGTCGGAACGACGCACCACGGTGATGGCGCCCTCGGGCAGCTTCATGCCGGGGTTCAGCGCGGCGATGGCCGGGTCGTTCCAGGTCTTGATCTCGCCCATGAAGATCTTGGCCATGGTCGGGCCGTCGAGCTTCAGCTTGCCGGGCTCGATGCCATCCACGTTGATCACCGGCACGATGCCGCCGATGATGGTCGGGAACTGGCCCAGACCGCCCTTCTGCAGGTCGTCGGTGCTCATGGGGGCGTCGGTGGCGCCGAAGTCCACGGTGCCGGCCTTGATCTGGGCGATGCCGCCGCCGGAGCCGATGGACTGGTAGTTGATACGGTTGCCAGTCTTCTCGCTGAAGCCTTGCGACCACTTCGACAGAACGGGGAAGACGAAGCTCGAGCCGGCGCCCGTGACATCCACGGCGTGAGCGGCGGTGCTCAGGCAAAAGGCCGACAACAACAGAGAGAGGCTGAACGTGCGTTTCATGGTGGCTCCATTACCTAGTGAGGGCTGGCGCTAGGCTATTGCCGAAATGTGACAATTAAGTGTCAGCGGCATGACGAAACGGGGACGGCAGAGCGCCATCATGGGCGACGGGCTGGCGCTCGGCCTCGCGACCAGTGAGGGCACGCTTCCCGCCCTGCTCGGCGGGAGCAAGCGACCTCCGGGCATCCATGGGCGACGTCCGCGCAGGGCACCGGTAGCCGCTAGCCGTCTCTCACAGCATCCTGTGCCGAGCCCCCAATCCAGTAACAGCGCGCCCTGCAGAGGATTCATCGGCGCTTTTGGAGGACTCGACGGCAGAAGATTTAGCCAAGGCTATATATATTAGAACTATCTACAAGATAGACTTTCTCTATCCGGATGGGTAAGGTGGCGGCCTCTTTGGGGAGTAGCCTGCTTCCACCGCGGTGGAAAGCGTCCTGATCAACATACTCGGCAACCGCCGTGGTCAGGACAGCCAGTCAGGGTTGGCGAGACCAGAGGCATCACCGCGCCACGCCGGGCGTGCGGGGATGTCTTGTGGATCGAGCCCGGCCGGCGCTGTCACGATGAACCCCGCTTCCCTGATGTTTCTGGCCTTCGCCATGTCCACCGATGCCTTCGCCGCCGCGGTCGGCAAGGGTGCCAGCCTGCACAAGCCCTGCCTGCGCGAAGCCCTGCGCACCGGCGCCATCTTTGGCGTCATCGAAGCCATCACCCCGGTAATCGGCTGGGCCGTCGGCCTCACCGCCGCCCAGTACGTCCAGCCCTGGGATCACTGGATCGCCTTCACCCTGCTCACCGTGCTCGGCCTGCGCATGATCTGGGCCGGCTTCGGCGCGCCCGAGGCCGAGGAAGAAAAGCCCCGCCAGCATTCCTTCATGCTGCTGGCCCTGACCGCCGTGGCCACCAGCATCGATGCCCTCGCCGTGGGCGTGGGCCTGGCCTTCATCGACGTCAACATCATCACCGCCGCCCTGGCCATCGGCCTCGCCACCATGATCATGGTCACCACCGGGGTGATGCTGGGCCGGGTGATGGGCAATCTGGTCGGCAAGCGCGCGGAAATGCTCGGTGGCGTGGTGCTGATCGTGATCGGCGCGGCCATCCTGCATGAACACCTGGCCGCCGTTGCCAGCTGATGGCTCGCCTCTGGCGTAGCGCCCTCCTCGTCCTGGCCGCCCTGCTGCTGGCCGCATTGGGCTTTCTCACCTGGCAGCGCTTCTGGCCGGCCCAGGCCGCTCCCGGCTGGCGCTACGAAGTGGCCCATGCCGACATCGCCAAGGCCAGCGCCCTGGCCTGGCAGGGCGATGCCCTGCTCACCGCGGAAGAACTCAAGGATGGCAAGGGCCGGCTGCTGCGCATCGATGCCCAGGGCCGGCGCAGCGTGCTCAGCGAGGGGCTGTACAAGCCCGACGGCCTGGTGCCCTACCAGGACGGCTTCGCCTACAGCCAGGAAGGCGGCACCCATCCCATCCGCTGGTTCGACGCCGCCGGCAGTCGCGATCTCTTCACCGGTATCAACGCCCAGGGGCTCTGGGCCGAAGGCAAGCGGCTCTATGCCGTGGAAGACCGCAAGGGGGCCGGCCGCCTGCTGCGCTACGACGCCGCCGATGGCAGCCTGACCGTGCTGCGCGACCACTTGGACGAGGCGGAGTCCTTTACCCGCTGCCCGGACGGCAGTGCCTTCTATACCGAGAAATCCCGCGGCCTGGTGCGCCAGCTGAGCGACGATGGCCGGGATCCGCCGGCGCTGCGCGATCTGCGCGAGCCGAGCTTTCTGCTCTGCGACCGCCGCGGCCTGTGGATCAGCGAAGACTCCACCCACCGCGCCCGTCTGCTGCTCTGGGATCGCCAGTCGGCTCCGCGCGCCATCCTGACCTTCCTGCGCGCGCCCCAGGCCTTGCTGCCGCGGGGCGACGGCTATCTGCTGGCCGAAGGCGGTCGCGACCGCATCATCGCCCTCGAACCGCGTTAAAGCATGCGCTTCAGGGTGTCGTCCTTGCGCACCAGGCGATGCCAGAGCGCGGCCAGCAGGTGCAGGCCGATCACCCAGTAGAAGGCCTTGCCGAGCCAGAGGTGCACGCTCTTTAGCGTCTTCGCCAGTTCCGGGTCCACCGGGAAGGGCGAAGGCAGCGCCCAGGTGCTGGACGGGATCTTGACCGCGCCGATGGTCAGCCAGACAGTGAACAGCCCGAGCAGCGGCTGGGCCAGCAGAAAGGCATAGAGCGCGTAGTGGGTCAGTCGGCCGATGGTCTCCAGGCTTCGCGTCAGCGGTGGCGTGATCGGCGGTACCGGATGGCGGTGGCGCACCAGCAGCCGCGGCAAGACCAGCGCCAGGACCAGCAGGCCCACCCAGAAATGGCTGAGCGTCACCCACTGGCGCTCCAGGGAGCCCCGCTCGAATTGTCCGCGGTTGAGGATCAGCACATAGGCCAGCAATACCAGCAGGGCCATGAGCCAGTGCAGCAGCCGGGCGCTGTGCACATAGCGGGAAACAGAGGGAGCGGAAGGCATGACGGGATCCTGCGACTGAGATGAAGAGGCGCCGGCAGTGTAGCGGCGCCCCGGAGCCAAGGGTAAGACAGCCGCGGCGCTAACCGCAGGGCGCTGACGAGGTATCCAGCAGCAAGGTGCTCAGCTGCTGCGGCGGCTGGTGCACCAGGCCGGAGGGCGATTCGCAGACACGCTGCACGAAATTGTCGCTGAACAGCAGCTTGCCATGGACGAAGTACTCGTCGGGGCGGCGATTGGGATTGTCGATACGGGTCCCCAGCCGCTGCGCCAGCCAGCTGCCGACCTCGTAGTGGCTGATCCAGCGCTCGCCCTGCAGCTCGGCCAGGGCCTCTGCCGGGGCCTCCCGCGCCACCACGATCACCGGCACGTCGCTGACCTCGGGCACCAGGTCGTTGTGCCCCCAGTGACCGCCCTCCCCCAGCCGCTGGCCATGGTCGCCGGTGATGATCAGATAGCGCTCGCCGTCCAGGCGGTCGAAGTCGGCGAGGATCTCGGCGAGCAGGCCATCGAGATAGTGCAGGGAATTGTCATAGGCATTGGCCTGGCCCTCGGCCCCGCTATCCGGCCAGGGCGCCGGGGTGTTCTCGTGGCGATAATTCTGCGCATAGGGCAGGTGCGCGGTGCGCAGGTTGAGCACCACGAAGTTGCGCGGCGCCCACCGCTGTTCGTCGAGGATCTCCAGCAGGGCACGGTCCTGGCGTTGCAGGAAGCGCAGCGGATGGTCCTCGCGGGTGATGGCGACGTCCAGGTAGCGACTGCCCAGGTGCGCCAGCAACTTGGACTCCTGGGACGACAGCCAGTGGGTGCGAAAGCCGGCGGCCTGGGCGAAGCGAAACAGGTTGATCTCGCCGCTGCGCAGGCGTCCGTCCTGGCCCGGTTCGCGGATCGGATTGAGCAGATAGGGCAGGCTCACATCGGTGGCCACCCCTGCCGCCACGCCGGGGCGGATCAGCGTCTGGGGATTGGCCGCCAGATAGGCCGACAGCTGTGGCGTGGTATCGCGCGCATAGCCAAAGGCGCCCAGGCGATCGCTGCGCAGGGAATCGGCCACCACCAGCCAGACGTGCCGCGCGCTGCTGGGCACCGGGGCCAGTCCATAGGGCGCATAGGCGGTGGGCGGCAGGACGACGTCGTCACGCCCGGCCAGGCGCACCGCCCAGGCGGAAAAGGCGTTGAGGCTGTTGTGCAGCCCGCTGCGCGCGGGGCTGGGCACGAAGGCATCGAGATTGCGATAGGTGGCGCGATAGGGTTTGGACAGCAGCACCGCGGCGATCAGGATCAGCGCCCAGCGACTGGCCGGCAGCGGCACCCGGCCGGGCAGCTGGAGATGCAGGGCGATCAGCAGTCCATAGGGCAGCCCCACGCACAGCAGCACCGGCCAGTGTTCGGGCAGGCTGAGCAACAGCGTCTGGCGCACCTCCGCGGTGTCGCCCAGCAGGGCCTGGATGTCGATGGCGCTGAGCGGCTCGCCGAAGAAACTCAGGTTGCCCAGCTGCAGCAGCTGCATCAGGGCGAACCCCAGCAGGATGAACGCCGCCAGGCGCGGCAGATTGCTCAGCCAGAGCGCCAGGCTGAACACCCAGAGCGCGGCCACATAGCCCGCTTCCAACTCGGCGCGGTTGTTTGGCGTGAAGCCTTGCTGCAGGAAGTCGTCGGCCAGCAACAGCAGGCAACTCAGACTGCTCAGGAGCAGCAGATTGCGCCAGGGTCGCCAGCCCGAGGCGCGGGGGCGGGAGAAGGCTGCGAGCAGCATCAGGGCGCCCGGCGCCCGCGCGAGGGGAGACTGGGGAAGGCGATCATGAGCGGGCTCCGGCGACAGGGAGCCGCTACCCTGAGGGGCGAACCTTAATGAAGTCTTAGCAACTCATGCGCGGTAACAGATGACCAAGGGGTCAGCTGACTGCCCGATCCGCTTGACCCTGAAGTCACTTCAGGCTTCAGGATGGTCAGCGAAGGGCCCGTGCCCACTGCCTCCTCAATGCTCCGGAGACCTGTAGATGAGTGGCTCCACCTCTCACCACGATCATGACCATGACCATGACCATGACCATGACCATGACCATGACCATGACCATGACCACGACCACGACCACGACCACGACCACGACCACGACCACGACCACGACCACGACCACGACCACGACCACGATCATCAGCATGGCCACGACCATGGCCATGGTCATTCCCACGCCCCGCGGGTGACCGCCGACAACGAGCGCAAGCTCAAGCTGGTCTTCGCCCTCACCTTTGGCTACGCCATCGTCCAGGCCGTGGGCGGCTGGTGGTCCGGCTCCCTGGCGCTGATCGCCGATTCCGGTCACATGGTCTCGGATGCCGCGGCCCTGCTGCTGGCGCTGGTGGCCTACCGAGTGGCGGCCAAGGCAGCCAATGCGCGCTTCACCTATGGCTTCCACCGGGTGCGCATCCTCGCCGCCCTGACCAATGGCGTCGCTCTGCTGCTCTTGGTCCTGTGGATCGGCTGGGAAGCCATCATGCGGCTGCGCGAGCCCACCGAGGTGCTGTCCGGGCCGATGCTGGCGGTGGCGGTGATCGGCCTGGTGGTCAATATCGTCGGCTTCGTGGTGCTCAACGGCGGGCACAAGGACGACAGCAACCTGCGCGGCGCCCTGCTGCATGTGGCCGGCGACCTGCTGGGTTCGGTGGGCGCCATCGTCGCCGCCCTAGGCATCCTCTGGACCGGCTGGACCTGGCTGGATCCGGCGCTGTCGATCCTGGTCGCCCTGCTGATCGTCAAATCGGCCTGGACCCTGGTGCGCGATGCCGGCGCGGTGCTCTTGCAGGCGGCGCCGCGGGAATTCGACACGGCCGGTGCCACGGCGGCAGTCCGCGCCCTGCCGGAGGTGGCCGAGGTGGGCCATCTGCACGTCTGGACGCTGACCGATGAAACCCGCATCGCCACCCTGCACATCACCCCGGCGCCGGGCAGCGATCCCCTGCGCTTGCCGACCCTGGTGGGCGAGCTGCTGCGCAGTCGTCACGGCCTGCAGCACGTGACGGTGCAGGTGGATCCGCCGGGTACCCTCGACGGGCACTGCGCCTAGTCGCGCGGGGACGACTCCTCCAGCGGGCGGCGGCGACCGGTCAGCATCGACAACGGCAGGTTGTCGCCCACCCTCAGACTTTCCACCACGGCGGCCACGGCATGCAGGCAGACCAGCGCCAGCAGGCCGTTGGCGAAGCAGGCGTGCAGGTCCTCGGGCCAGTCGGCGCCCCAGAGGGCATCCACCTCGCGCATGAGGAAGCCGGTGACGCCCAGGCCGCCGATGGCGGCCATCATCAGCAACATCACCAGGGCACCCAGCGGCGAATGGCCGAGGCGATGATGGGGCCGCCCCTGCCAGAGATCGCGCAGATGGGCGCCCAGCCGCGCGCGGGTCGGCCAGCAGTCGCTCCAGCGCGCGCTGCGCGGGCCGACGAAGCCCCAGACCAGGCGCACCAGCAGCCAGGCACAGGCGTAGTAGCCGATCCAGCGATGCCAGAAGGCGCCCTTCTCGTTGAAGAAATAGTTGGCGAAGAAGGCAGCGGCGACCGACAGGTGGAACAGCCGCACCAGGGGATCCCAGAGCCGCACGGTCGCCGCGCTCATCAGCTGCCGATCTCGCTCTTGACCGCCTTGCCGCTCACCGGATCATGATAGATCTCGACCTTGCGCCTGTCCTTGTCGAAGCCGTAGATCTCGTAGCAGTTGCCCTTGGTGATCTTGAATTTCTTGATCTCGTAGCCCTGGTCACGCAGCTGCGCCTGGAATTTCTCGGCGTCCTGCCAGGTGGACTTGTCCGCCTGGGTGCACTGGGGTTCGGCGGCGAGGGCCAGGGGACTTGCGAACAGCAACGGCAGCAACAGGCGGCGCATGGCGACACTCCTCATGGTGGGAGTGGCCAGACTCGACGGCGAAGCTTAATGCAGTCTTAGGATGCAACGCCCGGTAACAGTTGCCCCTGCCGCTGCGCCAGGACGCCAGCGATGATGGCGGGCTAGAGCCATCAAAACGAGAGGAAGGCGGTCGTGCGGGTACTGCTGGTGGAAGACGATGCGGCCCTGGCCCAGGGCATCCGCATGGCCCTGCGCGGCGAGGGCTATACCCTGGACTGGGTGGCCGACGGCCTAGCCGCCGAACACGCCCTGGCCGCCGAGCGCTTCGATCTGGTGCTGCTGGACCTGGGCCTGCCGCGCCTCGACGGCCTCGACCTGCTGCGCCGCCTGCGCAGCCAGCCCGACGGCCAGGTGCCGGTGCTGGTGCTCACCTCCCGCGACGCCAAGGCCGATCGCATCCAGGGCCTGGATGCTGGCGCCGACGACTACCTGGTCAAGCCCTGCGACCTGGACGAACTCAAGGCGCGCCTGCGCGCCCTGATCCGCCGCAGCTGTGGCCGCGCGCAACCACTGCTGGAGCACGCCGGCATCAGCCTCGACCCGGCCAGCCAGGTGGTGCACTACCGCGGCGCCGAGGTGGTGGTGACGCCCATGGAATACCAGCTGCTGCACCAGCTGCTGTTGCGGCCGGGCGCCGTCATCACCCGCGAGCGCCTGAGCAATACCCTCTATGGCTGGCAGGAAGCCGCCTCGGGCAACACCCTGGAAGTGCTCATCCACAACCTGCGCAAGAAGCTCGACAGCGGCCTGATCCGCACCGTGCGCGGGGTGGGCTATCTGCTGGAGCGTCAGCCATGATCGCCATCCGCACCCGCATCCTCGCCCCCACCCTGGCCCTGGTGCTGGCTGGCAGTCTGGCCCTGGCTCTGCTGGCGCTGCGCGACAGCCATCGCGAGATCGAGGGCATCTACGACGCCCAGCTGGTCCAGGGCGCGCGCCTGCTGGAAGGCCTGCTGCAGGCCGGCACGCCGGCGGCGGATCGTTGGCCGGAGCTGATCCGGGTGTTCGATCGCGCCATGCAACCCGTTCCCGGTAGCGTACCGGCGCACCCCTACGAGAATCAGCTGACCTTCCAGGTCTGGACCGCCGATGGCCGGCTGCTGGCCCGCTCCGGCAATGCGCCGCGGCTGACCGAAGTGCCGCCGGAGGGCCTGCACGAGGTGTTCGAGAACGGGCGCGAATGGTGCGGGATGCTGGTGCGTACCGCCGATGGCGGCCTGCGCATCTGGGTCGGCGAGCGCGAGGACCTGCGCCAGGACCTGATCCAGCGTATCGTCAGCCATACCCTCTGGCCGACGCTGGTGGGCCTGCCGCTGCTGGTCGGGGTGCTCTGGCTGCTGCTGGGTTGGGGCCTGCGACCGTTGCAGGATTTCGCCCGCGGACTGCGCGAGCGCGATCCCCACAGCCTGGCGCCGCTGCCGACCGGCCCGCTGCCGCCGGAGCTGCAACCCATGCGCGGCGCCCTGGATCACCAGCTCGCCCAGTTGCGCGCCCTGCTCGATCGCGAGCGGCGCTTCATCGCCGACGCCGCCCATGAATTGCGCACGCCCCTGGCGATCCTCGACCTGCATGCGCAGAACGCCCAGCGCGCCGAGACGGCCGCGGAGCGGGACGAAGCCCTGGGCTATCTGCGCCAGGGCGTCAGCCGGGCCACCCGCCTGGCCAGCCAGTTGCTGACCCTGGCGCGACTGGAACCCGGTGCCACCCAGGTCCAGCCGCTGGCCCTGGAGCCCCTGGTGCGCGAAGAGCTGGCGGAATTGACGCCGCTGGCGCTCAGGCAGCAGGTGGAGCTGGTGCTGGCGGCCCAGGCCGGACCGCCGGTGCTCGGCGATCCAGACGCCATCGCCATCGCCCTGCAGAATCTGGTGACCAACGCCCTGGCCTTCGCCCCCGCCGGCAGCGCGGTGGAAGTCGGCATCGAGGCCAGCCAGGACCAGGGCGTCTTGCTGCGGGTGAAAGATCGCGGCCCCGGGGTGGACGAGGCCGAGCTGGCGCGGTTGTGCGATCGCTTCTACAGCGCCGGCAACCCCCAGGGTGCCGGGCTGGGGCTGGCCATCGTCGAGATCATCACCCGCCGCCTGGGCGGTGCCCTGACCTTCAGCAATCGCCCCCGGGGCGGCTTCTGCGTGGAGTTGCGCCTGCCGCGCGCCGGCTAGGTTTTAACAGCTAGGCCCGCTGGTAGCCGCGCGCCACCACCGGGCGCTCCGGGCGGGTCAGGCGCAGGCCGAGGCCCATCAGCAGCACAACGCCGACCGCCATCAGCAGCCAGGCGTTGGCCAGGCTGTCCAGGTAGTCGCGCAGGATGCCGGCGGCCAGCGGCGCCAGGCTGGCGATCAGGTAGCCACCGCCCTGGACGAAGCCAAGCAGCGCGCCGGCGTCGGCGGGATCGCGCACCTTGTCCATCGCCAGGATCAGCGACAGCGGAAACAGCGCGCCGATGCCCAGGCCGAGCAGGATGGCGGTGGGCACCGCCAGGGGCAGCGGCGCCAGCGCCAGGCACAGCAGCCCCACCAGCACCACGCCGAGCACCCCCAGCACCAGCGGCCGGCGATTGCGCAGGCGGGCGATGGTCGCCGACAGCAGGAGACCGGCGCTGACCTCGGCCAGACTCACCCCGCCCAGCAGCAGGCCGCTGTCGGCCGGTTGCCAGCCGAGGCCGGTGTAGTACGGCGGCAGCCAGGCCAGCACCAGGGTGTAGGCCGCGGTCCCGATGCCGAAAAAGGCCAGCAGCAGCCAGGCCTGGCGCTGCCGCCAGGGTTGCGCGCGGGGTGCCGCGTCCTGCGCCGGCGCATCCGGGCGGGCCAGGGCCAGCCAGGTGCCGAGCGCCAGCAGCACCGGCAGGGTCCAGAGCGCCAGGCCCTGGGCCCAGCCCCACCGCTCGGCCAGGGGCGCGGCGGTGGCCGCCGCCACGGCCGCGCCGCCCATGATGCCGGTGGTGTAGAGGCCCATGAGGGTACTGGTGCGCTGGGGATGGCAGCGGCGGATATAGGCGGGGATCAGCGCCTGGACCAGGGCGATGCCGACGCCGCCCAGCCCGGCGGTGAGGATCAGCCCCAGGCCGCTCGGCTCCTCCCAGCGCAGGGCATTGGCCAGGGCCAGCAGCAGCAGGCCGAGGGCGATGCCACGGCGTTCGCCGAGCCAGGCCTGCAGACGGGCGCCGCCCAGGGCGCAGAGGCCCATGGCGGCGATGGGCAGGGTGGTCAGCGCCCCGGCGCCACTGCCTTCCAGGCCGGTGGCGGCCTGGATGCCATCCAGCAGCGGACCGATGGCGGCCAGGATGGGTCTGAGGTTGACGCCGACCAGCAGCACCAGCAAGACGGCCAGGAAGGCATCCTGGCGCGGTGCCGGCGTGTTCGGGGATGAAGGTGACGCGGAAAGCATGGACAATCTCCGGAGTGACGCGATATTTCTCTTGATGAGAAGTATCTTAACATCAAGATATATTCCTGAGGTAAGCCAATGGCCGATCGCGCCGAATTCGCCGTGGACCAGTGGCACCGCGAGCGCCCCGACCTGGATGCCCTGCCCATGCGCCTGGTCGGTCGCCTGGGCGAGATGGCCCAGGTGCTCACTCGCGATGTCCTGCAGCCCTTCTTCGACGAACACCGGCTGCACTATGGCGAATTCGACGTGCTGGCCACCCTGAGGCGCGCCGGCGAGCCCTATGCCCTGAGTCCGACGGTGCTCTATGAATCGGCCATGATCTCCTCGGGCGGCATGACCAATCGCCTCGACCGCCTGGAGCGCGCCGGGCTGATCGAGCGGCGCAAGAATCCCGAGGATCGTCGCAGCACCCTGGTGGCCCTCACCACGGACGGCTTCGCCCTGATCGATGGCCTGATGGCCGCCCATGTCGACAACGAACGCCGCGCTCTGGCCACCCTCAGCGAGGCCGAGCAGCGGCAGCTGGATGCCCTGCTGGGCAAGTGGCTGGCCGGCCGCGCGCCGTCCTGACGGCCATGTACCTCGACTTCAGCTCGTGTAATGGCCTGCACGCCGTGGCCCAGGACTATGCCCATGGCGAGCGGGTGCCGCCCCATCGCCATCGCCAGGCGCAGCTGATCCATGCCCTCTGCGGCATCGTCATCGTCAACACCGCCCAGGGGCGCTGGGTGGTGCCGCCCGGGCGCGGCGTCTGGGTACCCGCCGACGAAGAGCACGATCTGCAGCTGCTGGGCCGGGTCGAGGTGCGCACCCTGTTCGTCGATCCCCAGGCGCGCGCCGAGTTGCCGACGCGCTGCCAGCTGATCGCCGTCTCGCCGCTCCTGCGCGAACTCATCCTGGCCGCCCTGCCCCTGCCCGCCGATCGACCGGCCGAGGGGCGTGCCCGCTCTATCCTGCAGCTGATGCTCGACGAGCTGCAGGGCTCGCCCACCGCCGGCCTGCACCTGCCCTGGCCGGTGGATGCCACCCTCGTCGAACTCTGCCGCCACCTGCGCCAGCACCCGGGCGAGCGCTGGACGCTGACCCGCGCCGCCGCGCGGCTGGCGGTCAGCGAACGCACCCTGAGCCGGCTGTTCCTCAAGGAAACCGGCCTGACCTTCGGCCAGTGGCTGCAGCGGGCGCGGCTGGATTCCAGCCTGACCTCCCTGGCCGCCGGTCACGCCATCGTCGACGTTGCCCTGGACCACGGCTATGCCAGCCCCAGTGCCTTCGCCACCCGCTTCCGCCAGGTGCTGGGGGTGTCCCCTTCCGCCTATCGCGGCCAGACGGAGTTGCCCCCCGCCCCTAGCCCGCCACCCGGCCCAGATCGGCCGGATCTATGATCCCCAGCGGCGCGGCCTGCGCTGGGTAGGCGGCCAGGGCCAGGCGACCGCCATAGGGATGGCGCGGATGGATGGTCAGCTGGTTGCAGGCCTCCACCACGCTGGCCACCTCTTCCAGGCGGGAGAAGTCGATGCCCGGCGTGATGCCCTGGCTGTAGAGATTCAGCGCCAGGGTCACCAGATCGACGTTGCCGGTGCGTTCGCCGTTGCCGAACAGACAGCCCTCCACCCGCGTGGCCCCGGCCAGCTGGGCCAGTTCGGCGCAGGCGACGCCGGTGCCGCGGTCGTTGTGCGGATGGACGCTAATGGTCACATGGGGCGCCGGACCCAGGCCGCGGATGAAGCCCTCGATCTGGTCGGCATAGACATTGGGCGTGGCCACTTCCACCGTCGCCGGCAGATTGAGGATCAGCGGGCGCTCCGCCGAGGGCTGCCAGGCCTCGCGCACCGCCTGGCAGATCTCCAGGGCGAAGTCGGCTTCGGTGAAGCAGAAGGTCTCGGGCGAATACTGATAGGTCCAGGCCGTCTCCGGCTGGGCGTCGCACAGGGCGCGCACGCGCTGGGTACCGGCCACCGCCATGGCCAGGGTGGCGGCGCGATCCTGGTCAAAGACCACGCGGCGAAACAGCGGCGCAGTGGCGTTGTAGAGGTGCACGATGGCGCGGGGGACGCCCTCCAGGGCCGCGAAGGTGCGCTCGATCAGCTCGCTGCGCGCCGGCGTCATCACCTGCAGCCAGAGATCGTCCGGCAGTCCGTCCGCGGTGACCAGTTCACGCACGAAATCGAAATCGGTCTGGGACGCCGCCGGAAAGGCCACCTCGATTTCCCGGTAGCCGATCGCCAGCAACAGGGCGAAGAAGCGCCGCTTGCGCTCCAGCCCCATGGGCTCGATCAGCGCCTGGTTGCCATCGCGCAGGTCGGTGGAGCACCAGCGCGGTGCCTGGGTCAGCTGACGGCCCGGCCATTGGCGGTCGGGCAACGGGGGCACGGCAAAGGCGCGGTACTTGGTCTGGGGTTGCTTGAGCATGGGGGACTCCAGGACTGGGTCCCCGAGTCTGAGCGCCCCGCCGGTCCGCTGCGCTCGCGAGCAGGACAGCCCCCTGCGCGATCCGGACAGCCCGCGGCATGCAAAAAGCCGCCGGGGATGACCCGGCGGCTTGCTTGTCAGCGACCCGCGGTCAGCCCACCGAGATGCGCTCCAGCGGTACCGGCTTGAGCCGCGGCGTGAGCACATGGATGACCACGATGGCCACCAGGTAGGCACTGCCGGCGACGATGAAGATCGGCTGGTAGGACTTGAAGATCTCCAGGATGTAGCCGTTGTAGGTGGTCATCAGCATGCCGCCGATGGCGCCGGCGGTACCGCCGATGCCGATCACCGAGGCCACGGCTTCCTTGGGGAAGAGGTCCGACGGCAGGGTCATCAGGTTGGCCGACCAGGCCTGGTGGGCCGCGGCGGCGAGACCGATGATGCCCACCACCAGCCACAGGCTGGAGACGAACTGGGCGGTGACGATGGGCACGACCGCCAGGGCGCAGAGCAGCATGGTGGTCTTGCGCGCCAGGTTGGCGCTGCGGCCGAGCTTCATCTGCTTGGAGGAGCCCCAGCCGCCCATCACCGAGCCGATGTCGGCCAGGATATAGATGGCGATCAGCGGCGGACCGAAGGATTTCAGATTCAGGCCGTAGGTCTTGCCGAGGAAGTCCGGCAGCCAGAACAGGTACAGCCACCAGATCGGATCGGTGAGGAACTTGCCGGCGGCATAGGCCCAGGTCTCGCGGAAGGTCAGCAGCTTGAACCAGGAGATCTTGACCGCGACGGCCGGCTTGGCCGATACCGGGGAGCCATCATCGGCCTGGATGTAGGCCAGCTCTTCGCGACTCACCTTGGGGTGTTCGTGAGGGCGGCGATAGATCAGCAGCCAGGCGATCAGCCACAGGGCGGTGACCAGACCGATGGAGATGAAGGCCGCGCGCCAGCCCCAGGCCAGGGTGATGGCCGGTACCAGCAAAGGTGTGATGATAGGGCCCATGGCGGTGCCGGCGTTGAACAGGCCAGTGGCCTGGGCGCGTTCCTTTTGCGGAAACCATTCCGAGACCGCCTTGAGGCTGGCCGGAAAGCTGCCGGACTCGCCGAAGCCGAGGGTGAAGCGCACCAGCACGAAGTGGGTGACGGTATGGGCGATGCCGTGACCGATGCTGGCGATGGTCCAGATGGTGAAGGCCAGGGCGTAGCCGATGCGCACCCCGACCTTGTCGATGATGCGGCCAAAGGTCAGGAAGCCGATGGCATAGGCGCACTGAAACCAGAACACGATCTTGGCGTAGTCGGTCTCCGTCCAGCCCAGGTCCGCCTGCAGCGTGGGCTTGAGGATGCCGATCATCTGGCGGTCGATGTAGTTGATGCCGATGGCGATGAACAGCAGGGCGCAGATCAGCCAGCGGTAGCGGGTGAAGCGGGAGACTTGCGGGGTAGCGGCGACGGGCGTGTCCTGCGGCCGCAGGGCGGACTCCGTCTCGGGAGTGACCTGGATAGTCATCGAATAGGCTTCCTGACTTGTTGTTATTGACCGGTGTGAACCGGGGTCGTTGGAAAGCTGTTACCAGATATTCATATGACATCGTATGAGTGACTTTGACAGGTGTCAATCCACCCAAAGCAGAGTGGTCAGACATCTCTCAAGTAGCTAGTCCCTGGCCACCCGAGTCGGTCTTCGCGCTCACCTCAGCCTCTCTGACCGGCCCCTGAACCCTACCTTAAAGAATCTGTGACGCGCCCGGCACTTTTTCGCCCCAAGCCGTCTAATGCCGGTCTTTGAGGCGAAGCCGTCGTCTCATCTCTTCTCGCCGAGCCTGCCTTGCCTGTCGCCGACATCCCTTCCCTGCTGGCGCGCCTTGCCGAGCTGGAGCAACGCAATCAGCAGCTGCGCCAGCAGCTAGATGCCCGCGCCGTGCCTGCGGAAAACAGCGCGACCCTGACCAGCGAACGCTACCAGTTCCTGTTCAACGCCATGGACGAGGGCTTCTGCATCATCGAATTCCTCGACGGGCCCCACGGCCCCTTGAGCGACTACATCCACATCGAGGCCAATCCGGCCTATGCGGCCCATGCCGGTATCCCCAACGTGGTGGGCCAGAAGCTGCGCGACATGGTCGGCGACGAGGCTCAGGCCTGGCTCGACCGCTATGGGCACGTGCTGCGCACCGGCGAAGCCATCCGCTTCGAGCAGGAACTGGTGGCCACCGGGCGCTACCTGGAGCTGGCCGCCTTTCGCATCGAGCCGGCCAGCCGCCGCCAGGTCGCGGTGCTGTTCCAGGACATCACCGCGCGCAAGCGCGCCGAAATCGCTCTGCGGCAACTCAACGAAACCCTCGAAGAACGGGTGCAGGCCGCCCTGGCCGCCAACCGCATCCTGGCCAAGGTGGTGGACGCCGCCAGTGCAATGATCCATGTACTGGACTTCGATTTCCGCTGGCTGGCGGTCAATGGCTCCGGCGCCGATCTCTTCGAACAGGTCTTTGGCGTCCGCCCGCAGTTGGGGGCGTCCTACCGCTCGGCCCTGGACAGTCGCCCGGAGATCAGCGAACGGCTGTCCGCGCAGTGGCAGCGCGCCTTTACCGGCGAAGCCTTCAACGAGATCGTCTCGGTCGGTGAGGCGCCACTACGAACTGCAATTCAGCCCGCTGCTCGATGCCGACGGCCAGCGCATCGGCGCCTATCAGTTCGCCTACGACGTCACCGAGCGCCTCAACGAGCAGGAGCGCATCCGGCTGATGGAAGAAGCCCTGCGCCAGTCGCAGAAGATGGAGGCCGTCGGCCAACTCACCGGCGGCATCGCCCATGACTTCAACAACCTGCTGACCGGCATCCTCGGCTCGCTGGAGATGCTCGACCTGCGCCTGCGCCAGGGCCGGCTGCAGGACCTCGAGCGCTACACCGGCACCGCCCGCAGCGCCGCCCAACGCGCCGCCGCCCTGACCCACCGGCTGCTGGCCTTTTCCCGGCGCCAGACCCTGGATCCGCAACCGGTGGCGCTGGAGCAACTGGTCATCGGCCTGGAAGACCTGATCCAGCGCAGCATAGGTCCGCAGATCGCCCTGGAGCGCGAAGCCGATCCCCGGCTCTGGCTGACCCACATCGACGGCCTGCAGCTGGAAAACGCCCTGCTCAACCTCTGCCTAAACGCCCGCGACGCCATGCCCGACGGCGGGCGCATCCGTATCGTCCTGAGCAACGAGCGCCTGGACGCGACCCAGGCCGAGCGCCAGGCCCTGCCCGTGGGCGACTTCGTGCGCCTGAGCGTGGGCGATACCGGGAGCGGCATGAGCGACGAGGTCCTCGCCCGGGTATTCGATCCCTTCTTCACCACCAAGCCCATTGGCCAGGGCACCGGCCTGGGACTGTCCATGGTGCATGGCTTCGTGCTGCAGTCGGGTGGCGAGATCCGCATCGACTCCGCGCCCGGCGCCGGTACCTGGGTACACCTCTATCTGCCGCGTCATCACCTGGCGCCGCTGGCCGACAGCGCCTTGCCGGCCGAACCGGAGCCTCACGCCCCAGGCCACGGCGAGACCATCCTGGTGGTCGACGACGAACCCACCATCCGTACCCTGCTGGTGGAAGTCATGCTCGCCCAGGGCTACCGGGTACTGGAGGCGGCCGATGCCGCCACCGCTCTGGCCCTGCTCTCGCCCGATACCCCGCTGGACCTGCTGATCACCGATGTCGGCCTGCCCGGCGCCCTCAACGGCCGCCAGCTGGCCGACGCCCTGCGCGGACTGCGACCGGAGCTGCCGGTGCTGTTCATCACCGGTTATGCGGAAAGCCAGGTCATCGACGACGCCCATCTCGAAACCGGCATGCGGGTGCTGACCAAGCCCTTCACCCTGGATACGCTGGAGCGGCGGATCCAGGCGATGCTGCAAAGGGCCTGAGTCGCGAGCAGGTCAGGCGTGCCGTGATGTCTCTTTGCTATCATCGGCCCTCCGCGTCGCTACCCGTGCCCTCGCTCATGGACAAGCTCTCCCTGCTCCACCTCCTGCTGATCTTTACCGCCATCGCCTGCATGGCCCTGCTGGCCTCGCTGATCCGCTAGCGACGTTAAGCCAGCCATAAGCCGGGCGGTGGCAAGCTCTCTTCCATGCCGAAAGGCATCGTAGAAGCTGACATCTGCGCTTTTAGCCCGGGAGGATCCCGGGCTTTTTTTCGCGCCGACAAAATGCGCAACAGTCCACGGGTCCGCGTTTTGCCACTCCAGCGCTCTCCGCCGGGCCTGGCATGATGGGGCTCTGGTCCAGGAGGGACAGCCATGATCACCAGGATGCCGTCAGCCCACGCTCAGTCGCTTGCCTTCGATGTCTGCCCGCTGGGCGCCGAGGTCCCGTCCCTGTCCATCGAGATCCTCCAGCAGGGCTTTCTGGCCCTGGATCATCATGGCCAGCTCGACATGAGTCGCGCGCTCAAGCGCCAGTTGCGCGAGCGCCTGATCGAGCAGCTGGATGCCCAGCTGCCCGTGGTCGCGGCCGCCGCACTGGAGCTGTCCGCTCCGCAGGTGCAGGCCGTGTCTCAGCGCCGCAGCCACGGCGGCTGACCGCCCCGCTCAGTCCCGGTAATCCGGCTCCAGCCGCAGCAGCTGGCGCTTCACGCTTTCCAGGTGCAGCCGCGCGCTGTCGGCGTTGCCCTGCAGCATCTGCTGGCAGGCCGCGTGCGCGATGGACGGTGCCACCGGCTTCAGCGGCCGACCGCTGGCCATGGCCTTGAGTTGCACCTCGGCGGCGCGCTCCAGGTAGTAGAGGTCGTCCCAGGCCTCGGCGATGCTTGGCCCCAGCACCAGGGGTCCGTGATTCTTCAGCATGACCACCGCCGCGTCCCCCGCCGCCCGGGCGATGCGTTCGCCTTCCGTGGCGTCCAGCGCCAGGCCGTTGTAGTCCTCGTCCACGCTCAGGCGGTCATAGAATTTCAGCGCGGTCTGCCCGGCCCAGACGAAGGGCTCGCCCTCCAGCAGACAGAGCGCCGTGGCATTGGGCATATGGGTATGGAAGGCCGCCCGTGCCCCCGGATTGAGGCGGTGCAGCTGGGCGTGGATATGGAAGGCGGTGGCCTCGGGGGCGCCCTCGCCCATGACCACGCCACCGTCGAAGTCGCAGATCAGCAGCGAGGATGCCGTGACCTCGGCGAAGGCCAGGCCATAGGGATTGACCAGGAACAGCTCGTCGTGGCCGGGCACCACGAAGGAGAAGTGATTGCAGATCCCCTCGCCCAGGCCCAGGCGGGCAGCCATGCGGAAGCAGGCGGCGAGATCGATGCGGGCCTGGCGGATGGCCGGGGTGTCCAGATCGAGGTGACGGGCAGCGGCGGTGGTACTCGCGAAGGCGTGGGCCATAGGGGTGCTCCTTGGAAAGAGGCCGGAGTGCTGCACAAAGGATGCCGCCCCCTGTCATGGCGCTGTCATCATAAAATTGCAGCAATCTCTTGTTACATCTCTGCCATCTTTCCTCCCTGCAGAGAGTTTTCCATGGCCTTCCTTCCGACCCGTCTCGCCCGTGCCTGCAGCCTCGCCCTTCTCGCCAGTTCGGCCGTCATGGCCGCGGAGCCGGCGCGCAACGTCATTCTCTTCATCCCCGATGGCCTGCGCGCCAACATCGTCGATGCCCAGACCGCGCCGAATCTGGCCCAGTTGCGCCGCGAGGGCGTGAATTTCCAGAACAGCCACTCGCTGTTCCCGACCTTCACCACGCCCAATGCCTCGGCCCTGGCCACCGGGCACTACCTGGGCGACACCGGGGATTTCAGTAACACCATCTACACCGGCTTCCCGGTGCCGGGCGCCAACAACAGCGTCACGCCCTTCCTGGAGAACGACGAGGTGCTGGGCGACGTCGACGAGCATTTCGCCGGCAACTACCTGGACGAGGAAACCCTGCTGGCCGCCGCGCGCCAGGCGGGCCTGTCCACCGCCGCCGTCGGCAAGCTCGGTCCGGTGGCCATCCAGGACGTGACCGCCCGCGACGGCGAAAAGACGGTGATCGTCGACGACTCCACCGGTCATCCCACCGGCATTCCCCTGAGCGCGGCCATGCAGGACGCCCTGAAACAGGCCGGTCTGCCGCTGGAAGCCCCGAGCCGGGGCGCCAACGGCAAGGCCGGCAACGCCACCACGCCCGGCACCCTGAGCGCCAACGTCGAGCAGCAGCGCTACTTCCTCGACGTCACCAACCAGGTGCTGCTGCCGCGCTTCAAGGCGAGCGGCAAGCCCTTCGTGCTGGTGTTCTGGTCGCGCGACCCCGACGGCACCCAGCACAACCAGGGCGACAGCCTGGGCAAGGTCACCCCGGGCATCAACGGCCCCACCAGCCTGGCCGCCATCCGCAACGTCGACGCCAACCTCGGCGCCCTGCGCGCCCGGCTCAAGGAGCTGGGCCTGGACGGCAACACCGACATCTTCGTCAGCGCCGACCATGGCTTCTCCACCATCTCCAAGGAGAGCAAGACCAGTCCGGCGGCCAAGGCCAGCTACCCCGACGTGCCCAAGGGGCAGCTGCCGCCCGGCTTCCTCGCCCTGGATCTCGCCGCCGCGCTGAAATTGCCGCTGCTCGATCCGGACGCCAAGGGCGCCGCGGTGGCGATGGACCAGGGTCAGCACCCGAGCAAGGCCAATGGCCTGATCGGCCCGGACGCGGCCAAGCCGGAAGTGGTGGTGGCGGCCAACGGCGGCTCGGACCTGGTCTATCTGCCGCAGGGCGATGCCAAGACGCTGGCGCCCAAGGTGGTCGCGGCGCTGCTCAAGCAGGATTACGTCAGCGGCCTGTTCGTCGACGACGACCTGGGCAAGATCCCCGGCACCCTGCCGCTCTCGGCGATCAACCTCAAGGGGTCGGCGCTCACCCCCTACCCGGCCATCGTGGTCAACTTCCGCTCCTATGACAGCGGCTGCGGCAAGCCCGACGTCTGCGCCGTCGAGGTGGCCGACACCGGGCTGCAGCAGGGCCAGGGCATGCACGGCAGCTTCAGCCGCGGCGACACCCACAACTTCATGGCGGCCATCGGCCCGGACTTCCGCAAGGGCTTCGTCGACCTGAGTCCGGTCAGCAACGCCGACGTCGGCCAGACCCTGGCGCACCTGCTGCACCTGGAGATCCCGGCCAAGGGGCAACTGGTCGGCCGGGTGATCGGCGAGAGCCTGGAAGGCGGCAAGCCGGTCAAGGCCAGCCACCGGGTGCAGCGCTCGGCACCGGCGGCGGGCGGGCTGGTCACCGAACTCAAGACCCAGAACGTCGGCGACACCCGCTACTTCGATGCGGCCGGCTTCAAGGGTCGCTCGGTCGGGCTGTGATCCGCGCCTAGAGGCTGAGGGTGCCGCGGATGCAGTCCTGCACCGCGCCACCCACCCAGATCTGGTCGGCGATGCGGGCTACCCGCACCCGGCCGCGCCGGCCGAGAACCGTGCCCTGGCTGGCCAGATAGCGCTCCGGCGCCAGGCCCGCCGGGATCAGCCACTGCGCCAGGCTGGCGTTGAGGCTGCCGGTGACGGGGTCTTCGGCGAATTCCTCACCCATCAGGGCGCGCACTTCGAATTGCGCCTCGGCCGCGCTGCCCGTCCAGGGGGCGATCAGGCCGACGTTGAGGCCTTCCAAGGCGGCATAGTCCGGGCGGAGCTCCAGCAATTCCTCACGACTCTCCAGCAGCACCGCCACCCAGCCGGGGCCGTTGTCCGCCCACTGGCTGGCCTGAATACGCTCAGGTGCCAGCCCAATGCCCCGGGCGATGCGCGCCAGTATCTCGGGCTCCACCGCACCGCCTCGCACCAGCGGCGGCGCGGCAAAGGCCAGCTCCTCCCTGGCGGCGCGGATCGGCACGAGGCCGGCGCCGCATTCCTGGATCACTTCGCCGCCCTTGGGCCGCCCGCCTTCGCGCAACCAGACATGGCAACTGCCCAGGGTCGGATGGCCGGCGAAGGGCAGCTCGCGCTGCGGGGTGAAGATGCGCACCCGGTAATCCGCCGCCGCATCGGTGGGCTGCAGCAGGAAGGTGGTTTCGGACAGGTTGGTCCAGCGCGCCAGGGCGGCCATCTGCTCGGTGGACAGCGCATCGGCGCCGCAGACCACCGCCAGGGCATTGCCCTCCAGGGGGCGCTGGGCGAACACATCGACCTGATGAAAGACGAGGGGCATGGCGGCGGACTCCTTGGGCAAAGCGCCGATTGTCCGCGGTCGGGCGCCGGTGGGGCCAGCCACAGCCGGGTCGCTAAATGGCCGTACAGACGGGCGTTGCGCGGGGTTTGCGTGGAAAACGCTGCGCGGTTTTCCACCCTACGGCATCGTCGTGGGGTTTGCCCTTACCCCAACCCTCTCCCCAAGGGAGAGGGGGCGGTTCCGGAGGGGTCAGCGCCCTGCGTAGCGTGGACAACGGCGCAGCCTTGTCCACGAACCTGCCGCCCACCCGTAGGTGGGCGCTGAGCGCAGCGAAGCCTAATGGGCACCCACCACCCTCACCCCAGCCCTCTCCCCAAGGGAGAGGGGGCGGTTCCGCGCGGAGGGGTAGCGCCGTGCCGTAGCGTGGACAACGGCGCAGCCTTGTCCACGAACCTGCCGCCCACCCGTAGGTTGGCACTGAGCGCAGCGAAGCCCAATGGGCACTAGCCACCCTCACCCCAGCCCTCTCCCCAATGGAGAGGGGGCGGTTCCGCGCGGAGGGGTAGCGCCGTGCCGTAGCGTGGGCAACGGCGCAGCCTTGTCCACGAATCATCGCTCACCCGTAGGTTGGCGCTGAGCGCAGCGAAGCCCAACGGCCGGGCTACCCACCCTCACCCCAGCCCTCTCCCAAAGGGAGAGGGGGCAGCTCCTCACTCCACCGCCGGCCGCGCGAAGATGCGGGTCACGGCATCGAGGTGCGCGGCCATGGCCTGGCGGGCGGCGTCGGGGTCGTGGGCTTCCAGGGCTTCGAGGATGGCCAGGTGCTCCTGCTGGGAGCGGTCTGGCATGTCTTCGGGGGTGTAGCGGCGCTGCAGCAGCTGGAACATGCTGCCGTAGCGATGGCCGAGCAGATGGCGCAGCAGCAGCGCATAGGCCGGATTGCCGCTGGCCTGGGCGATGCGGATATGGAACAGCCGGTCGCCGGGATGGGTGGTCGAGCCCAGGCGATTGTCCTCGACGTTGCGCCCATAGGCCGCGCGGATGCCGGCCAGTTCGCTGGCGCTGGCATGGCTTGCGGCCAGAGCGGCGGCCTCCGGCTCCACCAGGCGGCGCGCCTGCAGCAGGGCGAAGGGCGGAATCTCGGCGTCCAGATCCAGCGCCAGGCTCAGCTCCGGATCCATCTCCGCCCACTGGCCGCGCCCGGCCAGTTCCAGCACCGGGGTGTCCGGCGGCGGCGGGGCGCTGGGCGCGCAGACCCGCACGCCGTCGCCGACGCGCACGTCCACCAGGCCGATCACCTCCAGGGCGATCAGCGCCTCGCGCACCGAGGCACGACTCACCCCCAGCTGCTTGGCCAATTCGCGCTCGGCGGGCAGGCAACTGCCCGGCGGATATTCGCCACCGTCGATGAGGGCGCGCAGCTGATCGGCGATCTGCCGGTAAAGCCGTGGTTTTTCAATCACCTGAAGGGGCATGGCGGTCTCGTCTCATGCAGGTCGCGCAGTCTGCCGCGAAAAAATCCTTGCCTGAGAGCCTAGCAGGGTCTAAACCATAGGACCAATGGCCTGACCATTGACCGCTGGCGGTCAGGCGACTCACAACAATAATCAGCCAAGAGGTCTCCCGCATGAGTCATGCAGGCAAACGCGTCCTGGTCACCGCCGCCGGCCAGGGGATCGGTCGGGCCACCGCCCTCGCCTTCCATCGCGCCGGTGCCGAGGTCATCGCCACCGACATCAATGCCGCCGCCCTGGACAGCCTCGAAGGGCTGCACACCCGGGTGCTGGACGTCACCGATGCGGCGGCGGTTACCGCCCTGGTCGCCGACCTGGGCAGCCTGGACGTCCTGTTCAACTGCGCCGGCTACGTCCACGCCGGCAGCATCCTCGACTGCGACGAAGACGCCTGGCGCTTCTCCTTCGAACTCAACGCCACCGCCATGTACCGCATGATCCGCGCCGTACTGCCCGGCATGCTGGCCCAAGGCGGCGGCTGCATCATCAACATGGCCTCGATCGCCTCCAGCCTCAAGGGCGTGGCCAATCGCTGCGCCTATGGCGCCAGCAAGGCGGCGGTGATCGGCCTGACCAAGTCGGTGGCCGCCGACTATGTCGGCCAGGGCATCCGCTGCAACGCCATCTGCCCCGGCACCGTGGATTCCCCCTCGCTGCACCAGCGCATCGCCGACCAGGCCGCCCGCGAAGGCCGCAGTGAAGCCGAGGTGCAGGCCGCCTTCGCCGCCCGCCAGCCGATGGGTCGCGTGGGTCGGCCGGAGGAGATCGCCGCCCTCGCCCTGTATCTTGCCTCCGACGCCGCCGCCTTCGTCACCGGGACCGCCCAGGTGATCGATGGTGGCTGGAGCGTCTGACGCCGTTTTTCGTCCGCACCCTTTTCCCCTCATAGGAGCTCCGATGAAACTCTTGCGCTACGGCCCCCAGGGCCAGGAAAAACCCGGTCTGCTGGATGCCCAGGGCCGGCTTCGCGATCTCTCCGGCCAGGTGGCCGATCTCGCCGGCGAGGCGCTCGGCGCCGAATCCCTGGCCCGGCTGCGTCAGCTGGACCCGAACAGCCTGCCACTGGTGGACGGCACGCCGCGCCTGGGCCCCTGCGTGGGCCGGGTCGGCAAGTTCATCTGCATCGGCCTCAACTACGCCGACCACGCCGCCGAATCCGGCCTGGACGTGCCCAAGGAGCCGGTGGTGTTCAACAAGTGGACCAGCGCCATCTGCGGGCCCAACGACGCCGTGCAGATCCCCCGCGACTCGACCAAGACCGACTGGGAAGTGGAGCTGGGCGTGGTGATCGGCAAGGCCGGGCGCTACATCGACGAAGCCAACGCCCTGGATCACGTGGCCGGCTATTGCGTGGTCAACGACGTCTCCGAGCGCGAGTGGCAACTCGAACGCGGCGGCACCTGGGACAAGGGCAAGGGCTTCGACACCTTCGGCCCGCTCGGCCCCTGGCTGGTGACCGCCGACGAGGTGGCCGATCCGCAGAACCTCGACCTCTGGCTGGAGGTGGACGGCCACCGCTACCAGAACGGCAACACCCGCACCATGATCTTCACGGTGGCCCAGATCATCGCCTACCTCAGCCGCTGCATGAGTCTGCAACCGGGCGACGTCATCTCCACCGGCACGCCGCCGGGCGTGGGCATGGGCGTCAAGCCGCAGTCGGTGTACCTCAAGCCCGGCCAGGAAATGCGCCTGGGCATCCAGGGCCTGGGCGAGCAGCACCAGCGCACCGTCGCCGCCGACTAGGGCAAGCCACCCCTATCCACAGCCAGCTAATCCCTGTGCCCGCTTTTCATCGAGCGGGCACGGGGCCGGGTTCGCTCAGCCCGCGAAAACCCCTCGAGGACAGCGCCATGCCAACAACAATCACCGGCCTGCAGATCGAAGACATCCGCTTTCCCACCAGCCAGGCGCTGGATGGCTCCGATGCCATGAATCCGGATCCGGACTACTCCGCCGCCTACGTCATCCTGCAGACCGACCAGCCGGGGCTGGAGGGTCACGGCCTCACCTTCACCATCGGCCGCGGCAACGAGATCTGCTGCGCCGCCCTGCGCGCCCTGGAGCCGCGGGTGCAAGGCCTGACCCTGGAGTGGATCCAGGAAGACCCGGGCCGTTTCTGGCGCCACATCACCGGCGACAGCCAGCTGCGCTGGATCGGCCCGGACAAGGGCGCCATCCACCTGGCCACCGGCGCGGTGGTCAACGCCGCCTGGGACCTCTGGGCGCGCGCCGTGGGCAAGCCGGTCTGGCGCCTGGTGGCGGAGATGAGTCCCGAAGAGCTGGTGCGCTGCATCGACTTCCGCTACCTCACCGACTGCATCACCCCCGAGGAAGCCCTGGCCCTGCTGCGCCAGCGCGCCGAGGGCAAGGCCGAGCGCCTGCAGCACCTGGAAGCCGAGGGCTATCCCTGCTACACCACCTCGGCCGGCTGGCTCGGCTATCCCGACGACAAGCTGCGCCGCCTCTGCCAGGAGGCCATCGACGCCGGCTTTTCCCACATCAAGCTCAAGGTCGGTCGCGATCTCGCCGACGACATCCGCCGGGTGCGCATCGCCCGCGAGGTGATCGGCCCCGAGCGCCATTTGATGATCGACGCCAACCAGGTGTGGGAAGTCGGCGAGGCCATCGACTGGGTACGCGAGCTGGCCTTCGCCCAGCCCTGGTTCATCGAGGAACCCACCAGCCCCGACGACGTGGAGGGCCATCGCGCCATCCGCGAGGCGGTGGCACCGGTCAAGGTGGCCACCGGTGAGATGTGCCAGAACCGCATCCTCTTCAAGCAATTCATCATGCGCGGCGGCCTGGACGTGGTGCAGCTCGACGCTTGCCGCCTGGGCGGCCTCAACGAGGTGCTGGCGGTGCAGCTGATGGCCGCCAAGTACGACCTGCCGGTCTGCCCCCATGCCGGCGGCGTGGGCCTCTGCGAATACGTGCAGCACCTGGCGATGATCGACTACCTCTGCGTCGCCGGCACCCACGAGGGCCGGGTGGTGGAATACGTCGACCACCTCCACGAACACTTCGAGGATCCCTGCCGGGTGCGCGGCGCCGCCTATCTCGCGCCCCAGGCGCCGGGGTTCTCCATCGCCATCAAGGCCGCCTCCCGGGCGCGTTATCGCCATGCCGGAGGGCAGCCGTCATGAGCCCGCGCCTGGATGCCCACCAGCACTTCTGGCGCTATCGGCCGGCCGAATTCGCCTGGATCGACGGGCGCATGGCCGGGCTGCAACGCGACCATCTGCCGGCCGACCTGGAGCCGCACCTGCAGCGGGCCGGTTTCGACGGCTGCATCGCCGTGCAGGCGCGCACCCTGGAAGAGGAGACGGACTTTCTGCTCGACCTCGCCGCCCGCACGCCCTGGGTGCAGGCGGTGGTCGGCTGGACCGATCTGCGCGCCGCCGACCTGGTGGCGCGCCTGGAACGGCGCCAGGGCAGTCGTCACCTGCGCGGCTTCCGCCATCCGGTGCAGGACGAGGCCGATCCCGGCGCCTGGCTGGCCGATGCCGCCGCCAACCGGGGCGTCGCCACCCTGCAGCGGCACGGCTATCTCTATGAACTGCTGATCCATGCCGAGACCCTACCCGCCGCCACCGCCTTCGCCGCATGCCATGACCACGGCGTGCTGGTGCTGGACCACCTGGGCAAGCCGCCGGGCCGGGTCGCGCCCGCCGACTACGCCCGGCTGCTGGCGCCCCTGGCGCGGCTGCCCCATGTGCATTGCAAGCTGTCCGGGCTGGTCACCGAGGCCGACTGGCAGGGCTGGCAGGCGGAGCAATTGCTGCCCTATGCGCGCATCGCCCTGGAGGCCTTCGGGCCGGAGCGCCTGCTGTTCGGCTCGGACTGGCCGGTCTGCACCCTGGCCGCCAGCTACGCCGAGGTGGTCGACCTGGCCGAGCAGGCATTGCTGGAGCTCACGAGCAGTGAACGTGCGGCGGTCTTTGGCGGCAACGCGGCCCGGCTCTATGGCCTGGGCACCCAGCCACGGGAGGCAGTGGCATGAATCTGCACCTGACCGACAAGGTGTTCCTGGTCAGCGGCGGCGGCTCCGGCATCGGCGCCGCCGTCTCCCTGGCCCTGGCGGCCGAGGGCGCCGTCCCGGTGATCCTCGCCCGCGAGCCGCTGGCAGCCGACTTCGCCGCGCAACTGGCCGAACGGCAACCCAGCGCTCGGGCCTTCACCGTGGAGCTGTGCGACGAAGCCGAATGCGAGCGGACCGTGGCCGCCGTGCAGGACGCCTATGGGCGCATCGATGGACTGGTCAACAACGCCGGAGTCAACGATGGCGTCAGTCTCAGCGCCGGTCGCGCCGCCTTCGTCGCCTCCCTGGAACGCAACCTGGTGCACTACTACCACCTGGCGCATCTCTGCCTGCCGGCATTGCGCGCCAGCACCGGCGCCATCGTCAACATCGCCTCCAAGACCGCCCTCTCAGGCCAGGGAGACACCAGCGGCTACACCGCGGCCAAGGGCGGCGTGCTGGCCCTGACCCGCGAGTGGGCCGCCTCGCTGCTGGACGACGGCATCCGCGTCAACGCGGTGATCCCCGCCGAGGTCATGACCCCGCTCTACGAACGCTGGCTGCAGGGCTTTCCCGACCCGGCCGCCAAACTCGCCGCCATCACCGCGCGCATCCCCCTCGGCCGCCGCATGACCACCCCGGAGGAGATCGCCAACACCGTGGCCTTCCTGCTCTCGCCACGCTCCAGCCATACCACCGGCCAATGGCTGAGCGTGGATGGCGGCTATCTGCATCTGGATCGGGCGTTGACGTGAGGGAATGAGGCGGAGGAGCAGGAAGGCGCCCTCACCCCAGCCCTCTCCCGGAAGGAGAGGGGGCGGTATCGTGATGGCGGCAGGGTTTGGCGTTAGCCGAGATCATCGATACGTGGAAAACGCTGCGCGGTTTTCCACCCTACCCATCCGCCGCAGGTTGGCGAGAGCGAGCTCCCGTAGGGTGGACAACGGCTCAGCCTTGTCCACGCGCCGGGCACCAAAACCGCCCTTGGAGTGCAGGCCTGCCGCTGTGGCCACCCTCACCCCAGCCCTCTCCCCGGGGGAGAGGGGGCGGTATCGGAGTCAGCGGTTGGATCATCCATACGTGGAAAACGCTGCGCGGTTTTCCACCCTACCCATCTGCCGTAGTTTGGCGAGAGCGAGCTCCCGTAGGGTGGACAACGGCGCAGCCTTGTCCACGCGGCAGGCACCGCTAGCGCTTCGGACTCAACGGACTGTCGTCCAGGTCCTCGCGCTCTTCGGTGGTGGTAGTATTCGCCGAATCCGGCACATCGCCGTATTCGTCGTAGTCGTGGGGGGTCTGCTTATCATCCGCGGGTTCGGGATTCATGGGGTACTCCGCTCGTAGAGGCACCCTTGGTGGAGTCCGCCGGCCCCGGCGGCGTTCCCGCTAGACCAGCGCCACCAGACGTTCGGCGACCCGGTCGAAGGGTTCGATGCTGCGCTGGGCGCGGCACAGCGGGATCACCCCCTGCACCGCCGCCACAAGCAGCGTGGCCAATCCCGCTGCCGCCTCCGGCGCATGACCATGCTCGACCAGCGCCACCTGCAGCCGAGCCTCCCAGCGGCGATAGATGCCCGCCGCCGCGTCCAGCTCGCGCTGGGCGATCTCGTCCACCGGTTCTTCCACCGCCACCGCCATCACCGGGCAGCCGACGCGAAAGTCCGAGTCCAGCAGGATGTCGCGCCAGAGTCGCAAGAAGCCCTGGATTCCCGCCAGGGCCCCGGCCTGCAGCTGGCGCTCCAGATCGCGACTGACCTGGGCGCCGGCCAGCTCCACCGCCTCCACCACCAGCTGGTGCTTGCCACCGGGGAAGTGATGATAGGTGGACCCCAGCGGCGCCTCGGCGCGCTTGATTGTCTCGCGGATGCTGGTGGCATTGAGGCCGTGCTGCGCCAGCATGGCCGAAGCCGCCACCACCACCCGTTTCCGTACCGTCGACTGCTCGGTCATCCATTCTCCTTGCTATGACAGTCGTCATAATCTACCGTCCAGGCATTATAACAACTGTCATAGGGACCACCCCATGCCCAGCGACGCCCTCGTCGAGGAGCTGATCACCGCGGACGGTTATCGCCTCAGCACCAGTCGCTATCCCGCCCAGGGGCCGCTGCAGGGACGGCTGATCGTCGCCGGCGCCACCGCCGTGCCCCAAGGCTTCTATCGACGTTTCGCCCAGCACGCCGCGGCCCGCGGTTTCGAGACCCTGACCTTCGATTACCGTGGCATCGGCCGTTCGGCGCCGGCCTCGCTCAAGGGCTTTCGCATGGACCTGCTGGACTGGGCGCGCCAGGACCTCGCCGCCGCGGTGGACAGCATGGCCCAGGGCGACGTCCCCCTCTACCTGGTCGGCCACTCCTATGGCGGCCATGCTTTCGGCCTCCTGCCCAACCACGCCAAGGTGGCCGGCTTCTATGTCTTCGGCACCAGCGCCGGCTGGTACGGCTACATGCCGCCGCTGGAAAGACTCAAGGTGCTGACCATGTGGAAACTGGTCCTGCCGGTGCTGACCTGGTGGAAGGGCTACTGCCCCTGGAGCGCCCTGGGCCTGGGCGAAGACCTGCCGCGCGACGTCTATCGCCAGTGGCGCCACTGGTGCAGCTATCCCCACTACTTCTTCGACGACCCGGCCATGCAAGGCATCGAAGCCGGCTACGCCGCGGTGCGCACCCCCATCGTCGCGGTCAACGCCCTGGACGATCTCTGGGCCACCCCGCAATCGCGCGATGCCTTCATGCAGGCCTATCGCAACGTCGACCTCCAGCGCGAAGACCTCGACCCCCGCCAGCACGGCGGCGCCATCGGCCACATGGGCTATTTCCGCGCCAGCGCCCAGCCGCTGTGGGATCGCGCCCTGGACTGGTTCGCCGCCCTGCCCCGGATGCCCAACCCCGGTTGAGTGGCGGCTGAGCGCACGGCATAGCGCTCTTGGCCAGGACTGTACGGGCCGACATCGCCAGCCCGTACCGCTTAAAGTCAGCGGATTAAGCCCTAACTGTTGCGACCGTCTGAATGGTCGTGGTGACAGCTCGTCGGCTCCAGTAGGCGCGTCTTAGGCTGCTGCCACCACCTTGTCACAAGCCGACGCCTGGCCACTCGCGGGTTTCAACCCTATCGCACGCAAAATCGTCCGACTTGATTGCGCGAACGGATGCGATTCCGGCACTTCGCCAGCCTTGACGCTCCGCTACCTGCCACCTAACGTGAAGTCCATCACAAGGAAGCAGCCGTCACGATCCCTCGTCTCGGCCCCGGCCAGGACGCCGCCATGCCACCCAAAGACCGTCACGGCAAGACCGCGCAAGACTACCGCGCCGCGCTCATCGCCGAACTCGACGCCGTTCCCGACTACCACCGCCGCCGCAAGGCTCAGCGCTCTCCTCTGCTATTCGTCTGGCTACTGGTGCCTATCGCCCTGCTCTGGCTCAACTGGCCTGGGGTGCAGCGCTGGTTGCATCCTGCGCCTGTGGCTGAACCTTCCGTTGAAGTCGCGGAAAGCCAAACTCCCGCACCTCCGCCTGTTTCCTCTGCACCTGTTCCGCGCCAAGTCATAGCCACCTCTCAGCCGCTGGATGCCTGCCTCAAGCAAGGCAACGTGGTGGATGAAGATGTACTGCGGTGCCGCTATGGCGCTGTGCCTCGCGCCCAAGAGCCGACTTCGGCTCCGCAGGGAATGGTGTCGGCAGCCTATCTCGCTCAGTACAAGGCGGGGCGGGAGTTAGCTCCCGTACGCACCTCTTCTTCACCCTCCTTCAGCGAAAGTCATTGGGTTCGTAAGTGGGATGGCAGCGGCTCTTATTTGGCTGAGTGGGAGGTGCAAGACAATCGGATTGATTACGGGAGCGTTTGTAGGAATCACCGAAAGGGTTCCATTGAGTACCGGGAATGTAGGAAGGGGGCGAAGCAGTGGTTTAAGGAGGAATGCGTAGAGTTGAAGAGCGTTAAGGGCAGAGAATTTGTAAGAGAACGGTATTGCTCAGCAGCTGATGGGTTTGGGGCCATGAACTGAATTCAAAACCAGCACTTTAAAAAATTATCAAAACCTCATCATCGCCACGAAATTTAGTCAAGCCAAACCAGTTACCGGCGCACATGTAAAGGGAATTGCAATGTCCACCACCTACAACATTTACAAAATAAAACACGAAAAAATAGATCAACTATTGGAAAAACTTAACGCAGTTTGCTTAACAGAGCAAAAAACACAGAGCACCAAAAATTATCTAATGACATTTTATTTTTCCAAGAACGTGAGAGGCAACGACGTTTGGTGGTGGGAGGTTTATAGAGATTTTTTTAATGACGACATAAATGAACCCAAGAATATTTTCCACTACGGAATGTTGCTTTGCCGGAACATAGACAAACCGGAAGAAATATATGCTGTCAGCCTTGGAAAATCACACTTTTATCTCTCCAAATTTATTCATCCAGACTTCGGAATTCACTTAGCCGTAAGGATGGCCGATGAAGATACAATCCTATTAAAAAAGAGCCGACATTTTGCTGGAACAAAAAGACAAGACGTATCCTCCTACCAAAGATTTCAGCTTGGAAACTACGAACCAGGAGAATCAGTCGACCATTTAAAACTGAAGGCATCCAATAAAGAAATTTGGGGAGAAAGGAATATAATATTTGCCGACTCAATCCAAATGGACATAAACAGGAGCCCTATAGACCTTGCAGCCATTTTTGATCAAATCGAAACCACTATCGTAGGACAGGAACTAATTCAACTGCCTAAACTTGAACCTGCAGCGGAGAACTTGATAGAGGACTTAGACAGCTCCCTTCTCACCTCCATAAAAGAAATGAAGGCGAATGTGCAAGTCGAAGAGTTCTATATTCACGGCGTAAATATTTGCTTCCACTTTCATAACTACTCCTATCGCTTGTCTTGTAAAAAACCAAATCAAGCGGGCTTTTACAAAAAAGATCTCGGCAACTCAATTGAAATAGCGAGCATTAAAGATTTTCTTTCAGAAAACCAAGATATCACCAGCATCAATGAACTTCGGATTCAATTTAAAAACGAAGAACAAGGAGCATTCACTAAAGACCTAAAAGAGCTTATGGACGTAGCAATTGATTACGAAGGTTTTCAATACTTCTTAAAAGGCGGGGAATGGTATAAATTCAACCAAACCTTTATGGAGTATCTTAAAAGATCACTAAACAGTATTGAAACCGAAATAAAAGAAGATTTAGACGAAGCTGATTATCAAAGGTGGAAGATCGATAAGGAACGCAGGATAAACGCCAACGAAGTGCTTGACGACCGCTTGACCTATCGCGAGTCTTATTTCAACAAAAAGCAATGTACCGACAACGGCTTCACTTTACTAGATAGGCAACTAACTCCAATTCAATCTCTAGAGCAAGGAAAAGGCAAATACAAAGTCGAAATTGCAGACCTCTTCAAAGAGGGAGAGATCGTATCCGTTAAAATCTCAGAAACCAGCCACCAACTCATCTACAACATAGAACAATCGAAAGACTCTGTAGAGCTGATACAAAGAAAAACTATCCAACTCAATGAAGAGCTGACGACCGCATCACTATGGTTTGTTTTCGAACAAGACATCCAAAGGATTACACAATTTAACTCAATACAATTTTTACTAGCCATTGAGTCTTGGCAGAAGCTTATAAAAAGCTTCAACCTAAAGCCTAAAATATATATATCAAAGCATAAAAAACAAACAACGTAAACCATTTAAATGTTAATAGCAAATAGCCTGCAAATGAGCGCTACTGATCAACCAGCTCTTATTCTATTAACGGCAAGCACTTATTCGCACCCAACGTTTTAAAAGGCTGCTATATTGATAATCACCCAAATGAAAGCGACCGGTATATTATTTATTAAAAGAGATAGCTTACGCCAGTTGCACTATCGCTCTTTCAACCGATTGTGCTTTTAGTCTTCCCAATTAGACTATCACTCAGCGAATCTCTCGCTCCCGACATGCCCCTCCTTGCCCACTACTGCGGCCTGCGCCCGAAGCAAGCCCCACAAGGACCGTCCCCATGCAAACCTCCCGCTCCCTCATGGTCGCGTTGCTGCTGG
Organism: Pseudomonas sp. RIT411; assembly: GCF_003057735.2. Classification (NCBI taxonomy): domain Bacteria; kingdom Pseudomonadati; phylum Pseudomonadota; class Gammaproteobacteria; order Pseudomonadales; family Pseudomonadaceae; genus Pseudomonas; species Pseudomonas sp. RIT411. The sequence goes on along the minus strand of NZ_QBIZ02000011.1, from coordinate 107,681 downwards.
CCAACACCGGTGCCGCCTGGGCCGCGTCCAATACGGCCAACGTCCAGCAGAACGGCGGCTTCAATGTGGTGAACCTGAACCAGGGCAGCGAGCTGTCGGCGCGCAACCAGGCGGATATCCAGCAGAGCGGCAGCTTTCTCAATGCCCAGGTCACCCAGCAGAACGATGCCGATGACCGCGTGCGGGTGGTACAGACCAATGCCAGGAGCGCGGTCGAGGTCAATCAGGTCTGGGGATCGCAGCGCCTGGTGGATATCGAGCAGCGCGATGGCGGCTATGACCGGGTGCAGGTCGATCAGGGACCGGGCAGCGGCAACGCGACGGTGGTGCGCCAGAGCGGCTTGCGGCAGGACACCTCTGTCCATCAGGACGGCGGCTATCATCGGATCGACATCGAGCAGGACAGCTACGCGGCGGGCCAGAACACCCTGACGGTCCGCCAGGATGGACTCAACGGCAAGCTGGACCTGGCTCAGCACGGTGACCGCCAGGACCTGCAGGTGACCAGCTTTGGCCTGCGCAACGAGGCCTGGGTGAGGCAGACCGGCGAGGACTCGACCACGATCGTCGAGCAACGCGGCAACGACAACTACATCGGCCTCAAGCAAGGCGGCGAGCGGGTGGATTCCAAGGTGGTGCAGGAGGGCAACGGCAACGATGCCCGGGTCCGGCACTCCAGCAGCTATTCGCGCCCCAGCACCGTCGACATCGCCCAGCGCGGTGATCTCAACCGGGCGGACGTGAATGTCTACGGCGTGGGCAGCAGCCTGACCCTGGCGCAGACCGGTGACGGCAATGGCGCCGCCGCCATCGTCTCGGGCGAGGGTAACCAGCTGGATCTGGCGTCCAATGGCGACGCCAACGGCATCAATGCCTATTACCTGGGCAACGACGGCCAGCTGAAGGTCGATCAGCAGGGCGACAACCTCGGGGTGACGGCCTACGTGACCGGTAATGCCTCCAGCATCACCGTCGCCCAGAGCGGCAGCCAGCACACCGCCGACCTGACCCAGAGCACCGCGGGCAATGCCATCAACCTGACCCAGAGCGGCTTCTCCAACCACGCCGTCATCAGCCAGTAGCCAGGCATCAGCGGGGCCCCTCCGGCAGCCGCCGTGGGCCCCGCCGCCACTCTCGCTCAATCTTTGCCCTTCGCGGCCGTTACCCTTGAGATGTACCTTTCAAGGAGTCCGCGATGTCCAGCACGCTGTCGGTGAATGGCATCGGCCACGGCATCTTGCGCGCGCCCACGCTCAGGCTGGGTGGCGCGACGGCCAAGCCCACCGCCGAGGAAGAGGCCAAGGTCGAGCAATCCAAGAAGCCCAAGGGGATCGGCAAGCCCAATCCGCTGAACCAGATCAAGGACCAGGCCGAAGCCGACGCTGCCCCTGCCAGCGAGAAGGGCAGCACCGGCAACAAGACCCTGGATACCCTGCAAAAGGCCATCGACATGGCCAAGCGGCAACTGGAGCTGGCGCAGAAGCAGTTGCGCGCAGTGGAGGCCCGGAGCAAGGGCGACACCAAGGCCGAGCAGGAAGCCAGCCAGGCTGCGCGCGAAGCCGCCCAGGCCAATGTCGCCGCCGCCAGCCAAGCCCTGACGACGGCCTACGCCGCCTATACCGAAGCCCTGAAGAAAGCCGGCGAAAGCACTGGCGGAGTGAGCGCCAAGGCGTGATGCTGGCCCCCTGACCCGACCAGCTGGACTACCCTCGGATGCCTGTCACGATCTGGAGGGCGTATTCGCATGGCAACCAAACTCAAGGGCAAGACCGCCCTGGTCACCGGCGCGGCCCAGGGCATAGGCGCCGCCATCGCCCGGGCTTTCGTGGCGGAAGGCGCCTTCGTCTATGTCACCGACCTCAACGCCGAGCTCGGCCACGCCGTCGCAGCCGAACTGGGCGACCGTGCCTGCTATCGGCCCCTGGATGTGCGCCTGGAGGCCGACTGGCGGCGGGTGACCGGGCAGATCCTCACCGAGCGCGGTCGGCTCGACGTGCTGGTGAACAACGCTGGTATCACCGGCTTCGAAGAGGGTGTGGCGGCCCAGGATCCGGAACACGCCCGGCTCGAAGACTGGCACGCGGTGCATCGCACCAACCTCGATGGCGTCTTTCTCGGCTGCAAGCATGGCATCCGCGCCATGCGTCCGGCCGGGGCCGGGTCCATCATCAATATCTCGTCGCGCTCCGGGCTGGTGGGTATCCCCGGCGCGGCGGCCTATGCCTCGTCCAAGGCGGCCGTACGCAATCACAGCAAGACGGTGGCGCTCTATTGCGCGGAACAGGGCCTCGCCATCCGCTGCAATTCGATCCACCCCGCCGCCATCCTCACGCCGATGTGGGAGCCCATGCTGGGCGATGGCCCGGATCGCGCGGCACGTATGGCGGCGCTGGTACGGGACACGCCACTGCGACGCTTTGGCCGCCCCGAAGAGGTGGCGGCCGTGGCGCTGCTGCTGGCGTCCGATGAAGCCGCCTACATGACCGGCAGCGAGCTGAATCTGGATGGCGGCCTGCTGGCCGGTTCGGCGGTGACGCCGGCGGTGGTCGAGGCCCCCTAGCCCTTCACCCTGAAGCTCAACTGCAACTCTGTGCCGCGCTCGCCGGCGCGGGACCATTGGGCGTGGGCGCCGATCTGGCCGGCGAGGCCCTCGATCAGCTTCATGCCGGTGCCCGAGCCGGGCTTGCGGGCGGAGGTCTGCAACGGCAGGCCCTTGCCGTCGTCCTGGATGCGCACGCGCCAGGTGTCGTCCTCGGCGAGGTCGATGTCCACCGCCAGCAGGCCGCCCTCGCCGTCGAAAGCGTACTTGAGGCTATTGGAGGCGAATTCGGTGAGGATCATGCCCAGGGGCACGGCGGTGTCCGGGTCCAGGTCGACGTCGGCGATGCCGATCTGCAGCCGCACCTGGCCGGAGTGCTCCTGGTGCAGGTGGCAGAGATTCTCCAGCAACTGCATGACGAAGGGCCGCAGCCGCAGTTGCTGGGCGGTGTTGGCCGCATAGAGCTGCTCGTGGACCAGGCGCAGGGCGTCGATGCGCGCACCGATGCCCTGCAGCTCCTGGCGGGCCTCGTCGGACTGGGCCGCGCGGGATCTCAGCCAGACCAGCCCGGCGATGATGGCGATGTGGTTCTTGATGCGGTGCTGCATCTCTTGCATCAACCGGGTGTTGGCCTGCAGGGCGTCGTTGAGGTCGCTGCTCTTGAGCAGGCGGTCGATGACCGGGCCGAGGATGGTGGCGTAGGTGCGCAGGAATTCCACGTCTTCCTCGCCGAAGTCCCGCGGCTCGCGGGCGTCGACCTGCAACAGGCCATAGGGTCGGCCGCCGGGCAGGAAGATCGGCACGTTCACCAGCGCCTGGACGCCGTGGTCACGCAGGAAATCGGGCAGGTCGAAGCGGTCTTCCTTGGAGATGTCCGGGGTGATCACCGGGCGGCTGACCTTGATCGAATAGGCTTCGGAGGAGCGCTCGCCGAGAGACACCTTGGCCTGGCCCACCACCCCGGGTTTCCAGCCGACCCCGGCGCGGACCAGCGCCTGGTGCTCGCCGCGCTCGATCTCCAGCACCTTGGACAGCTCGGTGCCGAGGGCGTCGCCCACCAGGTGGCAGGCGCGCATGAGGATCTCGTCCAGATCCTCGCAGCGCAGCGCGAAGTCTCCAAAGTCCGCCAGCAGCTTTTGCCGCTGGGTCAGGGCCTGGACCCGCTGTTCATCGTTCATCGAAGGCTTTCCTTCTGGCATGAGCAAGGCACCGGGACAACGGCCTCAGCGAGCGCTGACCCGGGCTGCCTGCCGTCGCTAATCGTCCGGATAGATCTCGTCCGCCGTGATGGCCGGCAGGCTGCCGATGGCGCGCAATTCGTTGATGGCGTCGCGGATCACCTCGTAGAGCAGCGCGGTGTTGCGCACCAGGGTCTGGTTGAGCACGCGCGACACCCGCGCCGGCCGGGCGGGATCGATGAGGGTGATCAGGAGGTTGTCACCCTGGGACTGGATCTCGTGCTTGATGGGCGGGTCCAGCGCCGCCAACTGGCTTTTCAGTGCTTGCATGCCGTCTATCCACAGAAGGTCGTTTCTGAATAGTCGGACTGGAAACAACGATCGGGCGTTCAGTGCGTCGAGGGTGACGCACCGAACGGCTGGCGCAGCGCCTCAGAGGGGCGCGTCTTCCTCGCGATAGATCCGCAGTCCACGCGCCTGGTAGTTGGCCAGTGCCGCCGGGTGATCCAGGGTGCAGGTGTGCACCCAGACGCGCTCGGTGCCGGGCCACTCCCAGGCGGAACGGAGTGCATGGCTCAGCAACGGACCGCCGAAGCCCAGGCCCATGAAGGCGCCGGCCAGGCCGAAGTAGCGGATCTCGACGTTGCGGCCGTCCGGGCGGTACAGCTCGTAGTAACCGGCGATGGCGCCGCGGTGATAGGCGACCCAGGTGCGATGCCCGTCCTGCTCCACCAACGCGCGCCATTGGGCGTCGCTCCAGCCGTTCAGATCGGTCCAGTCCCAGGCCTGGCCGACCAGGGCATAGAGAAAGCGATTGAATTCGGGTTGCGGCACCTCGCACTCGACGATCTGCAGGTCGGGCCGTGGCGGCTTCTCGCGCAACTCGGTCGAGGCCGTCATTTCGAGGTAGAAGGTGGTGCAGGTCCGGTCCATCGCCAAGACTCCCTGGAAAAGGTCAGACCCGATTGTGGCCAGAGCGACAGGGGTGGTGCCAGTCTGATTGCGACGCTCGCGGAAAGCGGATCGCCGCAGGTGTCGTGGCTACCCGGCTACCGCGGCCCCGGCGGCCCGACCGCGCCAGGCCAGCGCCAGGGTCATCAGCAGGCCCAGGGCGGCCATGCCGGCGCCGGCCAGGGAGATCGCTGGATAGCCGAGACCGGCGTCGATCACCGCGCCGCCCAGGGCCGCGCCGAGGGCATTGCCCAGGTTGAAGGCGCCGATGTTGACCGCCGAAGCCAGGTTGGGGGCGTCCTTGGCGGCTTCCATCACGCGCATCTGCAGCGGCGGCACCAGGGCGAAGCTGGCGATGCCCCAGACGAGGATGGCTACGGCGGCCGCCAGCGGCCAGCGCATCAGTACGCTGAAGGCCAGCAGCACCACGATGAGCACGCCCAGGGAGGCGATCAGCGTGCGGTCGATGGATTTGTCCGCCGCCTTGCCGCCCCAGAGATTGCCCAGGGTCAGGCCAACGCCGAACAGCACCAGCATGGCGGTGATGAAGGCCGTGGAGCCATGGGTCTCGCGGGCAAGGATCGGCGCGATATAGGTGAAGACGGTGAACATGGCACCGGAGCCGACCACGGTCAGCCCCAGGGCCGCCAGCACCGGCGGGCGACCCAGCACGCGGATCTCGGCCAGCACGCCATCGCTCGGTGGCAGGGCCACGTTGGGCAGGGCGAACCAGAGTGCGGCCATGGTCAGCAGGCCGAGTCCGGCGATGCCCCAGAAGGCCTGGCGCCAGCCGAGCAATTCGCCGAACCAGGTGGCCAGGGGCACCCCGCCGATGGTCGCCAGGGTCAGGCCCATGAACATGGCGGCGACCGCCCCGGCGCGCTTGTCCGGGGCGACCACGCTGGCCGCCACCAGGGCGCCGACGCCAAAGAAGGCGCCATGGTTGAGCGAGGTCACCACCCGGGCGATCAGCAGGCTGGTGTAGTCGGTCGCCAGCGCCGACATCAGGTTACCGAGGGTGAAGATGGCCACCAGGCCGATCAGCAGATGACGGCGCGGAATGCGGCCGGTGGTCAGGGTCATCAGGGGCGCGCCGATCAGTACGCCCAGGGCATAGGCGCTGATCAAGAGACCCGCCGCCGGAATGGACACGCCAAGATCGGCGGCGATGCCCGGCAGCATGCCCATGGGCGCGAATTCGGTGACGCCGATGCCGAAGGCACCGGTGGCCAGGGCCAGCAGGGGTGGATTGATACGCATGGGAAAGGCTCCTTATCTATGCTGCGAATGCTAAGCTCCCCGCTCAAGCGCCGGTAGACGGCGGTTTTGGCATGCACCTTTGCCCTGGAGTCACAAGTGGATCTGAATGGTCGCTCGGGAGAGATGGCGGTGTTCGCCCAGGTGGTGGAGGCCGGCAGCCTGTCCGCCGCCGCCAGAGCCCTGCGCCTGACGCCTTCGGCGGTGAGTCGCTCCATCGCCCGTACCGAGCAGCGCCTCGGCACGCGACTGCTGTTGCGCACCACCCGGGCCATCACCCTCACGGTCGAGGGCGAGGCCTATCTGCGCGCGGCGCGACGGATCCTGGCGGACCTGGCCGAGGTGGAAGACGCCATCGCCGACCAGGGCGTACCGCGTGGGCGCCTGCGCGTCAGCGCCGCCCTCGGCCATGGCCGCATGACCATGGTGCCGCTGGTGGCGGCCTTCAGCGCCCGCTATCCGGACATCGTCGTGGACCTTGCGCTGGGCGACGAGGTGGTGGACATCCTCGCTGGCCAGGCCGACGTGGCGATCCGCTTCGGCCAGCTGGCCGACAGCCCCCTGAGCGCCCGCCCCATCGGCGTCACCGGGCAGGTGGTGGTGGCCTCGCCGGCCTATCTCGCCCGCCACGGCACACCCCAGGTGCCGGAAGACCTGCTCAACCACAACTGCCTGAGATTCAACTTTCGCCGCGCCCTGCCCGACTGGCCCTTCGTGCGTGATGGCCAGGCCTTCGCCCTGAAGATCAGCGGCAACATCGAGTGCAACAGCGGCGAGGCCCTGGCGCTGCTGGCCCGCGAAGGCGCCGGCATCGCCCGCATCGGGGAATTCAGCGTGGCCGAGGACCTGCGCAGCGGCGCCCTGGTGCCGCTCCTGGAGGCCTGGAATCCGGGCGATCTGGAGCCCATCCACGCGGTCTTCGTCGGCGGCTCGACCATGCCGGCGCGGGTACGGGTGTTCGTGGATTTCCTGGTGGAGCGGCTGGGCCACTGAGGCCCTCAGGCGAAGCGCCCGTCACTCTTGAAACGCTCCGTGGCTTCGATCAGGGCACTGGTAGTGCCGGGCTCCGTGGGCGCGTGCCCGGCGTCGTTGACGATCTTGAGCACCGAGCCGGGCCAGGCCTTGTGCAGCCGGTAGGCGGAATTCGGCGTGGCGATCATGTCGTGGCCGCCCTGGACCAGGTAGCAGGGCAGTTGGCGGATGCGCGCCAGGCCCTGGATCAACTGGTCCTCTTCGAGAAACAGCTGATGCTTGAAGTACCAGGCGTCGAGCACGGCCATGCCCAGCGTGGTCTGCTCGTCGGCGGCCTGGGCTTCCACGCCTTCCGGATCGTGGCGCAGCAGGGAGCAGCTGGCCGAGTAGCGCACCCAGGCCCGGGCGGCGTCCAGGCGCGCCTGCGGGTCTTCGCCGAGCAGACGTTCGAGGTAGGCGTCCAGGGCGGCATCGCGCCGGTCTTCCGGAATCCAGCTGACGAAATCCTCGTAGGCACGGGGGAAGAAGCGCCGCATGCCGTGCAGGTACCAGTGCACCTCGTCGGCGGTGCCGAGAAAGATGCCGCGCAGCAGGAAACCCAGGCAGCGCTCGGGATGGGCTTCGCCATAGGCCAGCGCCAGGGTGGTGCCCCAGGAGCCGGCGGTGAGCAGCCAGCGCTCGATACCCAGGTGCTCGCGCAACCGTTCGAGGTCATCGATGAGGTGCTGGGTGGTGTTGTCGCGGGTTTCGGCCAGGGGGGTGGATCTCAGGGCGCCGCGCTGATCGAACAGCACGATGCGGTAGTGGTCCGGATCCCAGAAGCGCCTCTTGCTGGGCTCGGCCCCTTCGCCCGGTCCACCGTGCAGGTAGACCACCGGCACGCCCCGGGGATTGCCGCATTCCTCCCAGTAGAGTTCGTGCAACGCGCTCACCCGCAGCCGACCGCTGCGGTTGGGCTGCTCGATTTCCGGAAAGAGCTGGTAGGTGACGGCGCAGGGTGCATCCATGGTCGTTTCTCAGGTGGGCTTCGAGGTAGCTGAGCCAGCGCCGGCCGCCCGAGTTCCAGTCGAAGCGGCGCCGCAAAACGGCTGCCCGCCGCACCCGTGCCGGGCTGCACGCCCAGCGCTGGTGGGCTTGCGGGGCTCAAGGCGGGCCCTTCGCGAAAACCCCTCGCGCCGCGCCTGCGGCGCGGCCCGTTGGTCGGAAGGGGACTGCCGCGCGCCCTGGGGAACTCCAGCCGGCATCCCCGCCCTAATCCCCCACGCCTGCACTCGTGGCGCCCCTTCGCTGACTCGAAACGTTGCATTCGTTCGCTTCGCTGGCCTGGGGGCGCCCGGTTCGCCGGCCCCTTTCGTGTCTTGCCAGGATCCCGCTCTGCCATGTCCGCTTCCGCTTCCCCCGCCGTCGACCCCGACCAGAAGGCTTCGGCCCGCCGGCTGATCTTCATTACCGTGCTGGTCGCCACCATGGGCGCCCTGGCCTTCGGCTACGACACCGGCATCATCGCCGGCGCCCTGCCCTTCATGACCCTGCCGCCCGACCAGGGTGGCCTGGGCCTCAATGCCTACACCGAGGGGCTGGTCACCGCCGCCCTGATCGTCGGCGCGGCCTTCGGCTCGCTGGCGGCGGGTTATCTCGCCGATCGCTATGGCCGCCGCACCACCCTGCGCCTGCTGTCGATCCTCTTCGTCGTCGGCGCCCTGGGCACCGCGGTGGCGCCCTCGGTGGAGCTGATGGTGGTCGCCCGCTTCGTGCTCGGCCTGGCGGTGGGCGGCGGTTCGGCCACGGTGCCGGTGTTCATCGCCGAGATCGCCGGCCCCAAGCGCCGCGGGCGCCTGGTGAGTCGCAACGAACTGATGATCGTCAGCGGCCAGCTGCTGGCCTATGTGCTCAGCGCCCTGCTCGCCTGGCTGGTGCACGACAACGGCATCTGGCGCTACATGCTGGCCATCGCCATGGTGCCGGGCATCCTGCTGTTCGCCGGCACCTTCCTCTTGCCCACCTCGCCGCGCTGGCTGGCGGCCAAGGGCCGCATCGAAGAAGCCGAAGCCGTGCTGGAACGCCTGCGCGACACCCCCGAGGAGGTGCAGCGCGAGGTGGAGGAGATGCGCGAGAGCGAGGAGCAGGCCAGGCATCGCCCGCCATTGCGCGAATTGCTGAGCCAGGGCTGGGTGGTCAAGTTGCTCCTGCTGGGCATCGGCCTGGGCTTCGTCGCCCAGTTCACCGGGGTCAACGCCTTCATGTACTACACGCCGATCATCCTCAAGAGCACCGGCATGGGCACCAGCGCGGCCCTCACCGCCACCATCGGCAACGGCGTGGTCTCGGTGATCGCCACCCTGCTCGGCATCTGGGCCATCGGCCGCGCCGGACGCCGTACCCTGCTGCTGATCGGCCTGGTGATCGTGGTCGTGGCGCAACTGGCGCTGGGCAGCGTGCTGCTGTGGCTGCCGCAGGACCTCACCCAGAGCTACCTGGCGCTGGCCTGCATCCTGGTGTTCCTGCTGTTCATGCAGATGTGCATCGCGCCGGTCTACTGGCTGCTGATGTCCGAGCTGTTTCCCAACCAGGTCCGCGGCCTGCTGACCGGGGTGGCGGTGGCCGTGCAGTGGCTGTGCAACGCCACCGTGGCCTTCAGCTTTCCGGTGGCCCTGGAAGCCATCGGCAACTACACCTTCTATGTCTTCGCCGCCATCAACCTGGGTTCGCTGCTGTTCGTCTATTTCTGCCTGCCGGAGACCCGCGGCAAGTCCCTGGAAGAAATCGAACGTCATCTGAAGAAAGAGTTATAGCGGGTCGTTAGCCGACCGATCGGCGATTTTCCGGCTTGCTACGGACCAAATGGAATAATTTCTCATCCCGTATCAAGTCGGACTTATCCGGGCCGATGCAGAGTGAAGGCATGTCGCCGTCATTCTTCGCGCCAGGGCGCGACCGGGGCTTTCGATGAACATCAAGCAGAAACTCACCTCGCTTTTCGCGGTAACCGCCTGCCTCCCGGTGATCCTGGTGGCGGGCGTGGTCATCATGAACGTGCGCAGCCAGGCCACCGGCGACTTCCTCGACGGCAGCGGGCGCGAAATCCGCCAGATCGATCGCAACATCCAGCAGTTCTTCTCCGGCATCCAGCAGAACGTCGACTTCCTCGCCAAGGAGCCGAACATCGTCGCGCTGCAAGGCCTGAAGAACTACAGCGGCGCCGACGCCGCCCAGTTGCCGCAGCCGGAAGCCGGCCAGCAGGCGCTGGCCTATTTCACCCGCTTCGCCAAGACCCACCCCACCACCGCCTACCTGTCGGTCGGCCTGGCCGATGGCGGCTACGTCAGCTGGCCGGACGACGCCAAGCTGGCCAACTACGATCCGCGCGTGCGCCCCTGGTACCAGGCGGCCATGAACAATCCCGGCAGGGTGGTGCGCACCCCGGCCTACTACTGGGCCACCGACGACGTCTCGCTGATGGGTGTGGTGCGGACCATGGAAGACGCCAGCGGCAAGGTCCGCGGCGTGGTGGGCCTGGACATCTCGCTCAAGCAGCTCACCGATCTGGTCAAGAGCATCACCCTGGGTCAGAGCGGCTACCTGCTGCTAGTGGAAGACAGCGGCAACGTGCTGGTCGACCCGCGCGACCCCAAGCACAACTTCAAGCAGCTCAAGGAGCTGGGTGACGCCTACCAGACCCTCAGCGGCATCCAGAGCGGCCTGGGTGAGGTCAATCTCAACGGCACCGACTACATGGTCAACGTCTATCCGGCCAAGGATCTGGGCTGGAAATTCATCGGTCTGATCGAGCGCAGCGAAGTCATGGGCAAGGCCACCGCCCTGACCTGGCAGATCGCCGGCATCACCGCGGTGCTGGCACTGCTGTTCGCCGTGCTCGGCGCCGCCTTCGCCGGCATGATCGTGCGGCCGATCCGTGGCGTCTCTGCCGGCCTCGAATCCATCGCCCAGGGCGAAGGCGACCTGACCAAGAGCCTGACCGTGCAGGGCAAAGACGAAACCGCCACCCTGGCCGGCTGGTTCAACCAGTTCCTCGCCAGCATCCGCCAGCTGGTGCAGCGCATCGGCCAGGCCTCCAACGACCTGCAGCAGGCCTCGCAGACCACCACCCAGGCGGCGGCCAGCATGAACGAGGTCGCCGGTCGCCAGCGCGAAGCCGTGGAGCTGGTGTCCACCGCCTTCAACGAGATGGTCGCCACCTCCAACGAGGTCGCGCGTTCCTGCAGCCAGGCCGCGGCCTCCGCCGACGCCGGTCATCACAAGGTGCAGGAAGGCTACGGCCAGATCGAGAAGGCCACCGGCAACGTCAACCAGCTCAGCGGCAGCCTGGCCCAGTCGGCCCAGGCCATGGCGGTGCTGGAGCAGGACAGCCACAACATCAACACCATCCTCGACACCATCCGCGGCATCGCCGAACAGACCAACCTGCTGGCGCTCAACGCCGCCATCGAAGCAGCGCGGGCCGGTGAGCAGGGGCGTGGCTTCGCCGTGGTGGCCGACGAGGTGCGGGCCCTGGCCAAGCGCACCGCCGACTCCACCGGCGAGATCGACGGCCTGCTCGGCAGCCTGGCGCGGCGCACCCAGGAGGTCACCCGCCAGATCGAGACCAGCCTGGAGCTGTCGCAGACCAGCGTGGCCTCCATCAGCGAGGCGCGTGGCAGCTTCGAAGGCATCCGCCAGTCGGTGGACGAGATCCGCGACCAGGCCCTGCAGATCGCCGCGGCAGCCGAGGAACAGCACCAGGTGGCCGAGGACATCAACCGCCACATCGCCCAGATCCACGACGACGCCCAGCAGGTGGAAGGCCTGGCCCAGTCCACCACCCGCGACTCCTCGCGCCTGTCGCAACTGTCGGGCGAACTGGACGGCCTGGTGCGGCGCTTCAAGGCCTGATGACTGTTTGGCGGTAGCAGAAGCCCCGCGGGTGATCCCCCGGGGCTTTTTGTTGGCCGGGATTCCGGGACGCGTGGATAAGGCTGCGCCATTATCCACCCTACGGACGTTGAACCTCCCTGCTGCGCAGGACAGCCCCCTCTCCCCTGGGAGAGGGGGCCTTCAGCCGAACCGTAGCGTGGAAAACGGCGCAGCCTTTCCGCTGGCTGGTCGGGCATCTCGTTGGGCTTCGCTGCGCTCAACCCAACCTACGGGGCTGGTGGTAGCAGAAGCGCCACGGATAATCCCGGCGGGGCTTTTTTATGGCCTGGCGTTCGGGGACGCGTGGATAAGGCTGCGCCGTTATCCACCCTACGGACGTTGAACCTCCCCGCTGCGCCGGACAGCCCCCTCTCCCCCTGGGAGAGGGTTCCTTCAGCCAAACCGTAGCGTGGAAAACGGCGCAGCCTTTTCCACTGGCGGATCGAGCCCAACAGCCCCCCTCAAGCCCCGGACGGCAAACCCTGGTCGCGATCGCCACGCAGGTTGCTGTGGGCAGCCTTGCAGATCTCGCGCAGGCCGCTCTTGAGGCCTTCTTCGAGGGTAGGGTGGTAGAAGGGCATGTCCAGCAGCGAGCTGGCGGTCTCGCCGTGGATCAGCGCCAGCACCAGCAGATGGCCGATATGGTCCATGCCCGGTCCGACCATGGCCGCGCCGGTCAGCTTGCCGGTACCCGGTTCGGCGTAGAAACGGGCGATGCCCTGGTTGCGCGCCTCGACCCGGGCGCGGCCCTGGTCGTGGTAGGAAGAGGTGCCGATCAGACTGCCCCGGTCGGGCGGACTGCCCAGCACGGCCACCGGCGGATCGGTGAAGATCAGCGAAAACAGCGGCGATCTCGGGGTCGGTCGGACCTCGGGATAGCAGGCCGCATTGTGCCCGGCGATGGCGCCCTCGTCGGAGGCCTCGTGGAGGATCGGCCGGTCATGGTCGGCATCGCCGGCGATAAAGATCGACGAAGCGCCACACTGCATCGTCTCGGGGTCGTAAACCGGGGTGCCATGGTCGTCCAGCTCGATGCCTGTGGTCTCCAGCCCCAGGCCCTTCAGCCGCGGCGGTCGCCCGGCGGCTACCAGCACATAATCGAAGTCGCCCTCGCCGGTCGCAGCACCGGACCAGGACAGTCGCACGCCCTCGCCCTCCCGCCGGGCATCCACCTCAACGTTCAGGTACAGGGTCAGGTCCTGCTCCAGGATCTTGCGCAACTCGGCCTTGACCTCCAGGTCCTCCAGCGCGCCCAGGCCATCGTCCTGGCCGAACAGGGTGACGGCCACACCGAGGCGGGCCATGGCCTGGGCCAGTTCCAGGCCCACCGGGCCGGTGCCGATCACGGCCAGGGAGCGCGGCAGATCGGGGAGTTCGAAGATCGTCTCGTTGGTCAGCGCCCGCTCGCCGAGGGCGTCGAAGGGTTCCGGCACCAGAGGGTAGGAGCCGGTGGCGATGATCACGCTGCGGGCGCTTATCGTCTTACCATTACTGAGCTGCAGGCGATCCGGCGCCACGAAGCGCGCCGTCGCTCGCTGGGCCACGCCCTCGGGCAACTTGGCGAAACCCTCCTTGGTGGCGGCGACGAAATGATCGCGCTCGCGCCGCACCCGCGCCATGACCGCCGCGCCATCGACGCCGACGCTGCCTACCTCGATGCCGAAGGTGCCGGCGCGGCGGACGGCATGATGAGCCTCCCCGGCGACGATCAGCAGCTTGGAGGGCATGCAGCCCACGGAGGCACAGGTGGTGCCGGCCCAGCGGTCGTCGATCAGCAGGGTGCGCGCGCCCTGGCGGCGGGCGGCGCGTTCGGCGGCGAGGCCGGCGGTTCCGGCCCCGATCACGGCGACATCACATTCGAGATCGGCGGGGGTCGTAGCGGCTGCAGGGTCACTCATCTCATCACCTGACGTTGTGAAGGGTTACCCGACTCGCGCCAGGGCTCCAGCAAGGGACCCCAAGCGCAACGTTGAGGTTGCATCCCCAAGGCGTGACCCACTTCGACAAAAAACCGACAATTCTTGTCAGGAGCGTCAAATTCCATGCCACTCGTCACCTTATACTGGCCATCTGGAACCATTGAGGGTGTCCTATCCTCAATTAGCCAACTTAAATGGACGCAGGCACTCACATGGAACGTGACATCAGCAAGATTCCGCTCATCAACGATTGGTCCTATCTGATCGCCCTGGAAACCGGCCTGTTCACCCGCGGTGAACTCAGCGGCGCGGTGCTCAAGGCCCTCAACGACCAGGCCCGCCTGCTCTCCCGTCGCTACCTGGTGCAGAAGTCCAAGCTGGACGTACGCAAGCTGACGCCCGCCGAGACCGAGATCCTCGATACCCTCAGCGACACCGCCGCCAGTCTGCGCCGCCGCCAGCGGCTGCCGCACAACATCGTCAAGAGCCTCAGGGCCGGCGGCCTGATCGCCGCGGTCGAGCGCAGCGTCTGCGCCTCGGGCATCCTGCAGTGCCACAACGGCTTCTATGAAGACGGCCTGGAGCCGGGCGCCTTCGAGCGGATCGTCATGCGCCATCCCCATGAATTCGGCGATCACGCCCGCCAGAGCGCCGCCCTCTACTTCGCCCAGGAACCCTTCGCCCTGGAACAGTCGCAAGACGTGCACGACCAGCCGCTGCAGGCCAGCGCCTGATGAGCGAGGCGCACGCAATGACCGGGGCGGCCGGGAGGCCCCAGACCCCGTTCGCCTGCGCGCGTCTCGCCGCCCCCGTTCCCGCGTGCGGTACCGCTTTTCCGGAGTCCTGGCGCATGACGCCCGCTTTCGCGCCGCTCAGCCCCCCATAGCACCCCTGCCCTCGCCGGCCGGCCGATCTCGCTGATCGTGTCGGCTGTCGTCCTTTCGTTGCCGGCCCAGCCGGCAGCGGCCTTTGCCTGCGCGCGTCTCACGACGGGCGTCTCTGCCGATGCCGTTCGCGTCGCCGTCCAGCCGGAGTCCGCTCCCGGAGGGTGGCCGCGGCATGGGCCACGGCTGCGAGGAGCAGACATGACTACCGCCCACGTCCCCCAGGGACGCAACAATTTCGATTTCCTGAGATTCGCCGCAGCTTCCACCGTGGTGATCGGCCACGGCTTCTGGCTCTCGGGGCATATCGGCGCCGAGCCGATCCTCAACTTCACCGGCTTCACCGACGCGGCCAACATCGCCGTCTATGTGTTCTTCGTGATCAGCGGCTTCCTGATCACGGCGTCCTTCCAGCGCAGTCGCAATCCTCTGGACTTTCTGCTCAAGCGCGCCCTGCGGATCTTTCCGGCGCTGATCGTCTCGGTGCTGTTCTCGGTGCTGGTGGTGGGCTGGCTGGCCACCAGCTGGGAAACGAGCGCCTACTTCAGCGATCGCCAGACCCTGGGCTTCTTCAAGAACATCCTCTTGATGACGCGCTTCGAACTGCCCGGCGTCTTCACCGGCAATCCCTTTCCGGACACGGTGAACGGCAGCTACTGGACCCTGCCCTACGAGGTGTTCATGTACCTGTCGCTGCTGATCATCGGGGTGCTGGGGCTGCTGACCCGCTCGGTGGTCATGGCCACCCTGGTGGTGCTGGTGCTGGGCAACTTCCTGCTGCTGCCGCAGATGGGCATCGCCAGCTTCGTGCTGCACAAGGTGTTCAGCCTGGGCATGTTCTTTTTCGCCGGCGCCCTGCTGCAACTCGCGGGACCGCGCATCCCCTGGCGCCTGGAGATCGCCCTGGCGCTCTGCCTGCTGTCGCTGGCGGCCATCGTCTGGCACGTCCTGCCGGTGATCCACCTGGTGTCGCTGGCCTATGTGATCATCTACCTGGCCCAGGTGCAGGTACCGGTGCTGCATGGCTTCGGCCGCTTCGGCGACTATTCCTACGGCCTCTACCTGTTCAACTTTCCGGTCCAGCAACTGCTCATGCACTGGTTTCCCGACAGCTTCTCGCTGCCCGGTTTCCTGCTGGTGAGCTATGTCCTGACCCTGGGGTTCGCGGTGCTCTCCTGGCACCTGATCGAGGCGCCGGCGCTGAGATTCAAGCCGCGGCGCCAGGCCCCGGTGGCGCCGGCCTGAGGCCAGCTGGCCGGGCGTCTCAGCCGAGGCGACCGGCCAGGGCGAAACCGGCCAGGGTCAGCAGCAGCGAGCCCAGCACATGGATGGTCACGGTGAGCGCCGCCCAGCCCAGGCGGCCGCTCTGCAGCAGTCCCACCACCTCGGCGGAAAAGGTCGAGAAGGTGGTGAAGCCACCGCAGAAGCCGGTCACCAGCAGCAGGCGCCACTGGGCTTCCAGCCCCGGATAACGGGAGAACAGCCCCAGCGCCAGGCCGATCACGAAGCCGCCGACCAGATTGACCAGCAGCGTGCCCAGGGGCAGCAGCGGAAACAGCGCATTCAGCCGCAGACCGACCCACCAGCGACAGGCGCTGCCGAGGGCACCGCCAAACATCACCGCGAACAGCGCATAGGGCATCTCAGACTCCTCTCAACGGCGAGGGGCGGCGAGGAGCAGAACGGCAACGCCCGCCAGGGCCGACAGCAGCGACCCCAGCAGCACGCCGATCTTGACCTCGTCGACCAGGAAGGGCGCCCCCGGAAAGGCCAGGGCGCCGATGAACAGGCTCATGGTAAAGCCAATGCCGCAGAGCAGCGCCACGCCATAGAGCTGCAGCCAGCTGGCACCCTCGGGCAACCGCGCCAGACCGCTGCGGATGGCCAGCACCGCCATCAGGGAAATCCCGATCTGCTTGCCAAGGAACAGCCCCAGGGTCACGCCCAGGGGCACCGGATCCAGCAGATTGGCCGGCGACATCCCGGCCAGGGAGACCCCGGCATTGGCGAAGCCGAACAGCGGCACGATCAGGAAGGCCACCCAGGGATGCAGCGCGGACTCCAGCTTGAGCAGCGGCGAGGCGTCGTCGGCCTCGGTGTCGCCCAGGGGAATGAACAGCGCCAGGATCACCCCGGCCAGGGTCGCATGGATGCCCGAACGCAGCATGCAGAACCATAGCAGCGCCCCCACCAGCAGATAGGGCAACAGGGCGGTGACCTTGAGGCGATTGAGCACGAACAGCACCGCCACCAGACCGGCCGCGGCCAGCAGCATGCTGCTGGAGAGGTCGCTGGTGTAGAACAGCGCGATGATCAGCACGGCGCCGAGGTCATCGAGGATCGCCAGGGCGGAGAGAAACACCTTGAGCGACACCGGCACCCGCGAACCCAGCAGCGACAGCACGCCCAGGGCGAAGGCGATGTCGGTGGCGGCGGGAATCGCCCAACCCGAGAGGGTCTGGGGATCGTGGCGATTGACCAGGGCATAGAGCAGTGCCGGCACCAGCATGCCGCCCAGGGCGGCGAGCCCCGGCAGGGCGCGATCGCCCCAGCTGGCGAGTTGGCCGACCGCCATCTCGCGCTTGATCTCCAGCCCCACCAGCAGGAAGAAGATGGCCATCAGGCCGTCGTTGATCCAGTGACCGAGCGAAAGGCCACCGACGTACCAGTGCAGACTGGCGAAATAGCCCTCGGCCAGCGGCGAGTTGGCGACGATCAGGGCGATGGCGGCGGCTACCATCAGCACGACACCACCGGCCGCTTCGGCCGCGACGAAGCGATTGAGATAGGCCAGGGCCCTGGCCGGAGAAAGGGGAGAGTTCATGGGCAGCCGTACTCCGCGCGGCGGCCCGACCTGCGCTCGATTCAACCTGTCCTACCGCGTGGCTGCGGCGACACCCAGCCGATGATCCTACTACGGCAGCCCCGGCGGTCGCAGCAGAAAATCGCCTGGAGACGGCAGCCGCTCTGGGTCGCCGCCTGGCCGTCGACCCGGGCGCCGAGCGCGCCGCGCCGGTCTTGCCAGGGCTGCGCCCAGGAGGGACCATCAGCGCCCTCGTTCTGCCCAGCAGCTGCCTCTCCCATGTCCCAGGAACCCCTTACGCCGTCGCCTTCGCCGTCTCTCTTCGCCCGCCTGGTCCAGGGCCTGCGCGCCTTCTGGCCGGCGCCGCTGCCCATCGACGGACGCGAGCGGCTGCGCGCCAGCCTCGGCGCCGGCCTCGGCATCCTGCTCGCGGCCCTGCTCGCCGCCTGGTGGCTGGAAGGCCAGCCGGTGCATCAGCATGGCGCCCTGGCATTGGCGCTGGTGGCGCCGCTGGGCGCCAGCGCCGTACTGGTGTTCGCCCTGCCCTCCAGTCCGCTGGCGCAGCCCTGGTCGGTGGTGGGCGGCAACACCCTGTCGGCGCTGATCGGCATCGCCTGCGCGCTGTGGATTCCCGAGGCCAACCTGGCCGCCGCCGTGGCGGTCGCCCTCGCCATCGCCGCCATGTTCACCCTGCGCTGCCTGCACCCGCCGGGTGGCGCCTCGGCGCTGCTGATGGTGCTGATCGGCGCCCAGGACTTCAGCTACGCCTGGAGTCCGGTGGCGCTGGATTCGCTGCTGCTGGTGAGCGCAGGCCTGCTCTACAACAACCTGACCCGCCGCCCCTGGCCCCATGTGCCGCGCCCGGCCGAGCCGAGTGGCGAGACGCGCCTGCAGCGCGCCGACCTCGACGCCGTGCTGGCACGCTACAACCAGGTGCTGGACATCAGCCGCGACGACCTCGCCGAATTGCTCGAACAGGTGGAGGCGCGCGCCTACCAGCGCAAGATGGGCGAGTTGCGCTGCGCCGACGTCATGAGCCACGAACCGGTGACGGCCCGCGCCGAGATGCCGCTGCAGCAAGCCTGGGCGCTGATGCGCGCCCGGCGCATCAAGGCGCTGCCGGTGGTGGATCGCCAGGGTCATCTGCTGGGCATCGTCACCGTCGCCGACTTCATGCGGCAGATCGATCTGGACGTCCACGAAGGCCTCGGCTGGCGCCTGAGATCGCTGGTCCGCCCGCGCACGCGCCAGGAGGAAAACAGTGTCGGTCACATCATGACCCGTACCGTGCGGGTGGCCAGCGCCGACCGCCTGCTGATCGATCTGGTGCCGGTGTTTTCCGAGAACGGCCACCGCCACATCCCCATCATCGACGGCTCGCGCCGCCTGGTGGGCATCATCACCCAGTCGGATCTGATCCGCGCGCTGTACCAGGCGGTACGGGCCTGACCGCAGCGAGCCGCCCTCGGCTGGGGTTCTGCAGCGAACCTCGCCGCGTTTTCGTCGTCTCAAAGGCACTGTCGCCCATTCCGGGCGACCTGCCAGGAATGTTCGGATGAAAACCGGTCCCGCTCGTGCCTCTTCGTTCTCCGCGCCTCGTGCGCTGCTCGCCAGCCTGGTCCTGGGCGGCGGTCTGCTGCTCGCGGGCTGCGCCGGCAACCCGCCGACCGCGCAGATGGCCGTGACCCAGTCCGCCGTCAACGAAGCCGTGAGCGGCGGCGGCAACCAGTTCGCCCCCATCGAGACCAAGTCGGCCCAGGACAAGTGGACCCAGGCCCAGGCCGCCCTGTCCAACGAGAAATACGACGAGGCCAAGCGCCTGGCCGAGCAGGCCGAGTGGGATGCCCGTCTGGCGACCCGCAAGACCCAGGCCGCCAAGGCCCAGGCGGCGCTGCAGGATGCCCAGAACAGCATCCAGCAGATCCGTGAGGAAGGTCAGATCAACCTCCAGCTGCAACAGAATCTACAGAAAAAGGTGCAGCAGTAAGGCTGCCCGCTCTCTTGAAGGACGAAACCATGCGTAAACGTTTTCTGCTCCCGCTGATGTCGGCGCTGACCCTCACCCTGGCCGCCTGCGCCACCCCGCCCAACCCCAATCTGGAAAAGGCGCGCAACGACTACGCCGCTCTCGAATCCCAGCCCCAGGCCACCCAGCTGGCAGCGCTGGAAACCAAGGACGCCGGCACCTGGCTGGCCAAGGCCGACAAGGCCTACAAGGACGGTGAGAACGAGCGCACCGTCGACCAGCTGGCCTACCTGACCCAGCAACGCATCCAGACCGCCATGCAGACCATCAAGCTGCGCATGGCCGAAGCCGAGCTGAAAAAGGTCGACGCCGAACGCGGCGAAGCCCGCCTCAACACCCGCACCCAGCAGCTGCAGCAACTGCAGAAGGCGATCAAGTAAGGTCCAGGGCGCAGGTCCCCTGGCGGGAATCCTGCGCCCCCTGCCGTGGTCCTCTACTGACCCGCGAGCGTCCTGCTCGCCACAGTCCGGAGGATTTCTCATGCACGCCATACGCCTACGCAAACCCGGTGGTCTGGACCAGCTGGAGCCCTGCGAACTACCCGATCCCGGGCAGCCGGGGGCTGGCGAGATCCGGGTGCGGATCAAGGCCAGTTCGCTGAATTTCCATGACCTGGGCGTGGTGCTGGGCAAGATGCCGACCGCCGATGGGCGCATTCCCATGTCCGATGGCGCCGGGGTGGTCGAGGCGGTGGGCGCCGGGGTCAGCGAATTCGCCGTGGGCGATCACGTGGTCTCGACCTTCTTTCCCCACTGGCTGGACGGCGAGCCGCCCATCGATGACTTTTCCACCACGCCCGGCGATGGCGTCGACGGCTTCGCCTGCGAGGTGGTGGTACGTCCAGCCACCGCCTTCACCCGCGCGCCCAAGGGCTACAGCCATGCCGAGGCGGCGACCCTGACCACCGCCGGGCTGACCGCCTGGCGCGCCCTGGTGGTGGACGGTGGCCTCAAGGCCGGTGACAGCGTGCTGGTCATGGGGACCGGCGGCGTCTCCATCTTCGCCCTGCAGATGGCCAAGGCCATGGGCGCCACGGTGATCGCCACCTCGTCCTCGGACGAAAAGCTGCAGCGCGCCTATGCCCTGGGCGCCGATCACCTGATCAATTACCGTGAAGAGCCGGAATGGGGCGCCAAGGTGCAGGCCATCACCGGCGGGCGTGGCGTCGACATCGTGGTGGAGGTGGGCGGTCCGGCGACCCTGGCGCAGTCCATCCAGGCCGCGCGCATCCATGGCCATCTGGCGCTGATCGGGGTGCTCACCGGCGTCGAGGGCCAGGTCCCCACCGCCAACCTGATGCGCCGCCACCAGCGACTGCAGGGTTTGATCGTCGGCAGTCGTCGCCATCAGCAGGAGATGATTCGCGCCCTGGAAAGCACCGGGATTAAGCCGGTCATCGATCGCAGCTACCCGCTGAACGAGATCGCCGCGGCCTTCGCCTTCCAGAAGGACGGCAGCCATTTCGGCAAGATCGTCCTGGAGTTCTGATAATGGTCAGACGAAAGCCAGACTGAGCCCAGCAGGCCTCTGCTAGACTTCCGGGATCGTCTCATCGCGTTCCGGAAGTCCCGATGACCTCGCCTGATCCCCTCCCCTATCTCGTCGTCATCGAAGACAACGGGCTGCTCGCCGAACTGCTGAGCAATCACCTCGAAGAGCGACTGGGCTGGACCTGTGTTCGCTTCGACAACGCCGACGACGCCCTGGTGCATCTGCTCCAGCAGCAGCAAAGCCCCGGGCTGGTGATCACCGACCACCTGATGCCCGGTCAGCTGCGTGGCGGCGAACTGGCGGAGATGCTGTTGCAGCGCTGGCCCGCGCTGCCCATGGTGATCACCTCGGGCTACGGCTACGAGATCACCACGGCGCTGCCCGAGCAGGTGATCTTCCTGCAGAAGCCCTGGACGCTGGACGAGGTGGATTCGGCGGTACGCCTGGCACGGGCACGCCAGGCGACGGGCTAGACACCCAGCTGGCCGCAGGCCTTGAGCAACTGGTCGATGGTCCAGGGCTTGGGCAGGAACAGCGCCCGCTCCTCGCGCTCGGCGTACTGCTGGCCGGTATAGCCGGAGGACACCAGGATCGGCAATTGTGGAAAGCGCTGACGCACCTGTTTGGCCAGGGCGAGTCCGTCCAGCCGACCCGGCATGCGCACGTCGGTGAACAGGAGATCGGGCGGTAAGGGATCGGACTCGAGCCAACCCCAGGCGGCGTCG
This sequence comes from Pseudomonas sp. RIT411, assembly GCF_003057735.2. NCBI lineage: Bacteria > Pseudomonadati > Pseudomonadota > Gammaproteobacteria > Pseudomonadales > Pseudomonadaceae > Pseudomonas > Pseudomonas sp. RIT411. The sequence continues at coordinate 86,025 of NZ_QBIZ02000011.1, read as the reverse complement.
GCGGTATCGAAGGACTGGACGGCATAACCTTCCATCTCGAACACCTCCGTCGCCAGCGATCTCAGCACCGGATCGTCTTCGACGACCAGCACGGTGGTAACAGCAGTGGAAGAAACTACATCGGTCATGGCAACGCTACTTCATTAGTACGACTAAATAGACCGAAATTTCTCGAATTGGATCACAAGGCTCGGATGGGCGGCTGGCAGCCGGGTGCCGGCACTTGTCTGATGCCGTAACGGCTACTTAATTCCCTGTCTGTCGGAAAAAGGTGCTGGCAGATCGCTAGCCATCGCCCGACTCTCTTACTCTAAGGCTCTCGCCGGACGTCACCGCCGTCCGCTTCCGCTGCTCACGCGTTCGAACGACCCCATGGCTGAATCCGCTCTCTCCCACGCTGAACTCCAGGCCGAAGTCCGTCGCCTCCGCGCCGCGCTCGACCAGTGCACCGCGCTGCCGCCCCAGGACGCCCAGCGGCGTCTGGCGATCTTTGATGGTGCCATCGATTTCGCCATGATCGTGCTCGATCCGGCCGGGGTGATCACCGACTGGAACAGCGGCGCCGAACGCCTGCTGGGCTGGACCGCCGCAGAGATTCGCGGCGCGCCGGTCGAGCGCTTCTTCACCCCCGAGGACAACCAGATCGGCCGGGCCGCGCTGGAAATGCGGTTGGCGCTGCAGGACGGTCGCGCCGAAGACGAACGCTGGCACCTGCGACGCGACGGCACCCGCTTCTGGGCCAGCGGCGAGATGCATCCGCTGCACGACGACGCCGGCCGCCATACCGGCTTCGTCAAGATCCTGCGCGACCGTACGCCCCAGCATCTGGCCGGCCAGGCCCTGCGTGACAGCCAGCGCCACGTGGGCGAGGTGCAGCAGAAACTGGCGGAAAGCGAGCGCTATTGGCGCGGTCTGTTCGAGCAACTGGACGAGGGCTTCATCCTCGGCACCATTCTGCGCGATGAGCAAGGTCGCGGCTGCGACTGGCGCTATGACCAGGTCAACCGAGCCTGGTGCACGCACTTCGGCCTGAGCGCGGAGCAGGCGATCGGCCAGACCGCCCGGACCCTGTTTCCCGAACTCGAAGACCTCTGGGTGGAGGATTTCACCCGGGTGGTGGATACCGGCCAGTCGTTCAGCTACGTGCGGCAATTCCAGGCCAACGGGCGCTGGTACGAAGGTCATGCGCACAAGGCCGGCGCGGAGAGCTTCCTGGTGCTGTTCCTGGATGTCACCGAACGCGAGCAGGCCGCCCAGGCGACCCGCGACGAAGAGCGCTATCGCCGCGCCCTGGCAGAGCTGGGCGAAGGCTTCAGCCACCTCAACGACATCGAGGCGGTCACCGAGCTGGCCTGCACAGTGCTGGGCACCCTGCTGGACGCCCAGCGGGTGGGCTACGGCCTGGTGGACGCCGACGCCGAGACCATCAGCGTGGAACGCGACTGGACGATCCCGGCCGCCGGCAGCCTGATGGGCACCCTGAATTTCCGCGACTATGGCAGCTGCATCGAGGACTTCAAGCGCGGCGAGACCGTGGCCATCGAAGATGTGCGCGAGGATGCCCGCACCTGCCACAACCTCGCCGCCATGCAACGGCTGGACACCCGCGCCTTCGTCAGCACCCCGCTGTTCGAGCACGGCCATTTCGTCGCCCTGCTCTATGTCAGCGCCAGCCAAGCGCGGTGCTGGACGCCGGCCGAAGTGCAATTCATCCGCGAGGTCGCCAATCGCACCCGCTCGGCGACGGCGCGGCTGACCGCTGAGCGCGCCCTGCGCGACAGCGAACTCAATCTGCGGCTGGTGGCCGACACCCTGCCCTGCCTGATCGCCTTCGTCGATCGCGAGCTGATCTATCGCTTCGCCAACATCGAGGCGCCCAAGTGGTTCAAGGACGCCCCGGAAAGCATCCTGGGTCGCAGCATGGCCGAGGTCTTCGCCCCGGAGCTGTTCGCGGCTCGGCGTCCGGCCATCCAGGCCGCCTTGGACGGCACCCCGGCGCGGCTGGACCTGCCCTGGGCCTGGCCGGACGGCCGCCGACGCATCGCCGACATCCACTATCGTCCGCGGCGCGATGCGCGCGGGGCGGTGGATGGCTTCTATGTCTTCGCCCAGGATGTCACCGCCCAGCGCGACGCCCAGACGCTGATCCAGGCGCAGAATCTCAGCCTCAGCCAGGAGGTCCAGGCGCGCACCGCCGAGCGCGACCGGCTCTGGGCGCTCAGCGAGGATCTGCTGCTGACCGCCGATTTCAACGGGCAGCTGCTACGGGTGAGTCCCTCCTGGTCGCGCGGCCTGGGCTATTCCGAAGCCGAGTTGCTCAGCCGCCCCTACCGGGAACTCATCCATCCCGACGATCTGCCAGGGGTGCTGGTGGCACTGGACGAACTGCGCCGCAGCGGCCTGCCGGCGCGGGTGGAAAACCGCGTCCTGGCGGCGGACGGCAGCTGGCGCTGGCTGTCCTGGACGCTGTCGATGGACACCGAACAGGATCGCCTCACCGGCGCCGGGCGCGACATCACCCGGGAAAGGGACGCCGCGGAGACTCAGGCGCTGCTGGAAGAGCAGTTGCGCCAGTCGCAGAAGATGGAAGCGGTCGGCCAGCTCACCGGCGGCCTGGCCCATGATTTCAACAACCTGCTCGCCGGCATCGTCGGCAGTCTGGACCTGCTCACGGTACGCATCGGCCAGGGCCGGCTGAACAATCTCGAGCGCTACACCACCGCCGCCCAGGGCGCCGCCATCCGCGCCGCCGCCCTGACCCACCGGCTGCTGGCCTTTTCCCGCCGGCAGACGCTGGATCCCAAGCCCACCGACGTCAATCGCCTGGTGGCCGGCATGGAAGACCTGATCCGTCGCACGGTGGGTCCGGCCATCCAGATCGAGGTGGTGGCCAGCAGCGAGCTGTGGTCGACCCTGGTCGATCCGCCGCAACTGGAAAACGCCCTGCTCAACCTCTGCATCAATGCCCGCGACGCCATGCCCGAGGGCGGTCGCATCTTCATCGAGACCGCCAACCGGGCGCTGGATGCGCGCATGGCCCGGGTCCGCGACCTGGAAGCGGGCGAATACATCGCCCTCTCGGTGACCGACAACGGCTGCGGCATGCCGCCCGAGGTGATCGCCAAGGCCTTCGATCCCTTCTTCACCACCAAGCCGATCGGGGTGGGCACGGGGCTGGGCCTGTCGATGATCTACGGTTTCGTGCGCCAGTCCGGCGGCCAGGCGCGCATCCATTCCCAGGTCGATCAGGGCACCAGCGTCACCCTCTTCCTGCCACGCCATCGCGAAGCGGCCACCGGCGTCGACCTCGCCGCCAGCCAGCCGAGCCTGCCGCGCCAGGGCCACGGCGAGACGGTGCTGGTGGTGGATGACGAACCCACGGTACGGATGCTGGTGGTGGAGGTGCTGGAGGAACTGGGCTACGCCGCCCTGGAAGCGGCGGATGCCAGCTCCGGCTTGCGCCTGCTGGAATCCGACGTGCGCATCGACCTGCTGATCAGCGACGTCGGCCTGCCCGGCGGCATGAACGGTCGCCAGATGGCCGACGCCGCCCGCCAGCGCCGCCCAGGCCTCAAGGTGCTGTTCATCACCGGCTACGCCGAGAACGCCGTGGTCGGCAACGGCCACCTGGAGCCCGGCATGCACGTGATGACCAAGCCCTTCGCCATGGACGCCCTGGCGGTGCGCATCCGCGATCTGATCGAAGGGACCTGAGGTCAGCGTCCGAGTGGATCATCCCTCACCCCAGCCCTCTCCCGGAGGGAGAGGGGGCGGTTGGGAGGCGTAGGTTGATAGCGGCTTTAACCTTATCCACGCTCAATCTGAAGGTTCCAGTGGAAAACGCTGCGTGGTTTTCCACGCTACGCCAGGACATCGGCTGGATCGCGGCCATGGGCCGCTCCTACGGGAAGCGGTCGCGCCAGGCTCGACCGCCCCTCTCCCCTGGGAGAGGGCTGGGGTGAGGGCGCTCCAGCGCAGAGGTACCCCTCCGTTGGGCTTCGCTGCGCTCAACCCAACCTATGCGGTCGATCTCGGCCGTAGGGTGGATAACGGCGCAGCCTTCCACGAATAGAGGCGGGGCTTGCCCAGTGGAAAACGCTGCGCGGTTTTCCACGCTACGCCAGGACATCGGCTGGATCGCGGCCATGGGCCGCTCCTACGGGAAGCGGTCGCGCCAGGCTCGACCACCCCCTCTCCCCCTGGGAGAGGGCTGGGGTGAGGGCGCTCCAGCGCAGAGGTGTCCCCTCCGCTGGGCTTCGCTGCGCTCAATCCAACCTACGCGGCCGTAGGGTGGATAACGGCGCAGCCTTATCCACGGATGGAGCCGGGCTTGCCCAGCGGAAAACGCTGCGCGGTTTTCCACGCTACGCCAGGACATCGGCTGGATCGCGGCCATGGGCCGCTCCTACGGGAAGCGGTCGCGCCAGGCTCGACCAACCCTCTCCCCTGGGAGAAGGCTGGGGTGAAGGCGCTCCAGGGCAGAGATATCCCTCCGTTGGGCTTCGCTGCGCTCAACCCAACCTACGCGGTCGATCTCGGCCGTAGGGTGGATAACGGCGCAGCCTTATCCACGAATGGAGGCGGGGCTTGCCCAGTGGAAAACGCTGCGCGGTTTTCCACGCTACGCCAGGACATCGGCTGGATCGCGGCCATGGGGCGCTCCTACGGGAAGCGGTCGCGCCGGACTCCACCGCCCCCTCTCCCCCAGGGAGAGGGTTGGGGTGAGGGCGCTCCAGCGCGGAGGTATCCCCGCTGTTGGCTTTCGCTGCGCTCAACCCAACCTACTCTGCCGGTACCCGTACCCAGCCTTCCATCAGGCGCCGGGCGCTGCGGCTCATGCTGGCCTTTTCCACCTGCCAGACGCCGCCGACCTCGCGCGCCCGGGCGCCGACCGCCACAGTGCCGGCGGTATGGCCTATGCGGACCTGGCGGCCGTCCAGGTCGCCGGTCAGGGTGTGGACCAGGGTCCCCGGCAGCGCCGCGGCCACCGCCACGGCGACCGCGCCGGTACCGGGGATGGCGTGGTGCAGCTTGCCCATGGAGATCATCCGCGCGATGACGTCGAGCTCCTCGGCCTGGACCTGCTTGCCACCCGCCACCCGGTAGGTCTGGGGTGGGGCGATCAGGCACAGCTTGGGCGTATGTGGCCGCTCCGCCGTGGCCTGGGCGGCGGTCGCGGCCAGCCCCATGGCCACCGCGCCCGCCGCGCGCAGGGCCTCCAGGCGCGCCAGCAGCGGCCCATCGCCGTTGACCTGCGCCTGGGTTTCGGTGCCGCTCAGGCCCAGGGTCTCGGCGCGCACGAAGACGGTGGGATTGCCGGCATTGAGCAGGGTCACCGGCAGCCGGCCCAGCCCCGGGACGTCCAATTCGTCGACCGCCCGCCCGGTGGGCAGCACACTGCCGTCGCTGCCCGCCGGATCGAGAAAGTCGAGCACCACCTCGGCGGCCGGAAAGGCCACGCCGTCGAAGCGAAAGTCGCCCTCCTCCTGCACCTCGCCATTGGCCATGGGAACGTGGGCGAGGATGCGCTTGCCCAGATTGGCCTGCCAGATGCGCACCCTGGCCAGACCGTCGCGCGGCGCCTGGACCAGGCCCTCGCTGATGGCGAAGGGGCCGACGGCGGCGCTGAGATTGCCGCAGTTGCCCGACCAGTCGATCACCGGTACCTCGATGGCCGGGGCGCCGAACAGATAGTCGACGTCACAGTCCGGGCGGCAGGACGGCGCGATTACCACCACCTTGCTGGTGCTGGAGGTGGCTCCGCCCAGGCCGTCGATCTGCTTGCCGTAGGGATCGGGGCTGCCGATCACCCGCAGCAGCAGCGCATCGCGCGCCGGACCGGCCGGCGGCAGGTCGCGGGCATGAAAGAACACGCCCTTGCTGGAACCGCCACGCATGTAGACGGCGGGGATACGCAGTTGCGGCATCAGAGGTCTCCGTCAGGTGCCTAGGCGAGATAGCGGCCGAACCAGCCCAGGGTGCGGTCCCAGGCCAGGCGCGCGGCGGCTTCGTCGTAGCGCGGGGTGGAATCGTTGTGGAAGCCATGGTTGGTGCCGGCATAGCGATGCACCTCGTAGGTCTTGCCGGCCGCCTGGAGCGCCGCTTCGTAGGCGGCGGCGCCCTCGTTGATGCGCGGATCGTTCTCGGCGTAGTGGATCAGCAGCGGCGCCTTGATCGCGGCCACCTCCTCGGCGCGTGGCTGACGTCCATAGAAGGGCACCGCCGCAGCCAGTTCCGGGTAGGCCACGGCGGCCGCGTTGGCCACCCCCCCGCCATAGCAGAAGCCGGTGATGCCGACCTTGCCGGTGCTGAATTCGTGGCCCATCAGGGTTTCCACGGCGGCGAAGAAATCGTTCATCAGCTTTTCCGGATCGACCTGCTGCTGCAGTTCGCGACCCTTGTCGTCGTTCCCGGGATAGCCGCCCATGGCGGTCAGGCCATCCGGCGCCAGGGCCAGGTAGCCGGCCTTGGCCAGGCGCCGGGCGACGTCTTCGATATAGGGATTGAGGCCGCGATTCTCGTGGACCACCACCACCGCCGGCACCTTGCCGCTGGCCTTGGCCGGGCGCACCAGATAGCCACGGACGCGGCCATGGCCCTTGGGCGAGGGGTAGTAGACGTATTCGGCGACGATGTCCGGATCGGTGAACTCGACCTGGGTGGCCAGGGCATAGTTGGGCGTCAGGGCCGCCAGCACGCCGGTGGCCGACAGCCCCAGCACCGCGGCGCAGGCGCCGGCGCGGTCGAGGAAGTCGCGGCGGCTGATGCGACCGTGCACATAGAAGTCGTAGAGCTCGAGCAGTTCGGGCGAGAAATCCTTGGCGGTGAGACGGGTCATCGCGGCGCTCCTCTGGCGGGAAACGGGGCCGCCGGCCCGGTTGGGCGGGCGCCCCGATGGCTCCCGAGTGTGCCGCGAATCGTCTGACTAAGCTACCGTCCGCGCGCCCTCAACCGGACGCCTGCAGCTCCTGCAGGATGGCGATCAGCGCCTCGAAACTGACCGGCTTGTTCAGATGCCGGGCGAAACCCGCCGCCCGCGCCTTGTCGATGTCCAGCCGGGTGCCGTAGCCGGACAGCGCCACCGCCGGCGTGCCGACATTGCGATCGCCCGCCCGTATCTGGCGCAGGAATTCGTGGCCGTCCATCTCCGGCATGCCGATGTCGGAGAGGATGACGTCGAAATCCTGCGCCTGGGCCAGCGCCAGGCCGCTCTGGGAGTCGGTCGCGGCGGTGACCAGGATGCCCTCCTCTTCGAGCAGCAGTTGCAGGGTCTCGACGATATCGGGGGAATCGTCCACCAGCAGCACCCGCAGCCCGACAACGGACTGGCCTTCCGCCTGCGCCTCGTCCAGCTGGCGTTCGTCGTCCTGGCACAGCGGCAGCCAGACGCTGAAGCGCGCGCCCAGGCCAAGGCCCTCGGAATGGGCTTCGATGCGCCCGCCATGGGCTTCCACCAGCTGCTTGACCAGCGCCAGGCCGATGCCCAGGCCATGCTGGGCGCGAGCGGTGTATTTCATTTCCGCCTGGCCGAACATGTCGAACACCCGCGGCAGGAAATCCGCTGCTATGCCCTGCCCGGTATCGGTGACGTCCAGCCGCGCCTCGTCGCCGTCCACCCCCAGGCTGATCTCCACCTGGCCGCCAGCCGGGGTGAACTTGATGGCGTTGTTGAGCAGATTCCAGACGATCTGGCCAATGCGGGTGGCATCCGCCTGGACATGCAGCGGCGTCTCCGGCAGCCGGGTGCAACTCACCTGCACCTCGCCTGCCAGCGGACGAATCACGTCGGCGATCTCGCGCAGCTGCTGGGCCAGGTCCAGACTCCGGCGCTCCAGCTTGAGCTTGCCGGTACGGATGCGCGACAGGTCGAGCAGGTCGTCGATGATCTGCGCCTGGCTGCGCACCGCGCGCTGAATGGCCTCGGTAGCACGGCGCGCCAGGGGTACCTCGCGCAGCACCGGCGAACGGGTCAGCAGCTCGCTGTTGAGCTGGATGAGATTGAGCGGGTGCTTGAGTTCATGGGACATCACCGCGAAGAACTCGTCCTTGAGCTTGCCCAGCGCCTGACTCTGGGCCAGGTGGTTGGCCGTTTCACTGGCGCGTACGTGATCGGCGGTGGCATCCCGGGCGATCTTGGCATAGCCCTCACCGCCAGAGGCGTTGCTCATACGGCTGAGCACCCCGGTGCAGTACAACCGGCTGCCGTCCTTGCGTCTCAGCCAGCGTTCGTCGTGGGCGACGCCCGCTTCCCGGGCCTGGCGCATCTCGGCGTCCGGTACCTGGGCGGCGACGTCTTCCGGGGTGAAGATCAGGCCCATTGGCTGGCCCAGGGCCTCGCGCTCGCTGTAGCCGAACAGCCGGGTGGCACCGCCGTTCCAGCTGTTGATGATGCCGGCGGCATCCAGGGTGACGATGGCGTAGTCCTGGATGTTCTGCGCCACCAGGCGCATGTTTTCCTCGCCGGCGCGGGCGCGATCCTGGGCCAGGCGCCGGTCGGTGATGTCGATGAAGGTCAGCACCGCGCCCTCGATGCGATCCTCGGCGGTGCGATAGGGCAGCAGTCGCGCCAAATACCAGCGCTCGTCCTGGCTGCGCACCTCGCGCTCGATCAGCCGGAGCGATTCGAAGACCTGGTTGGCGTCGGCGGCCAGCTCGGGATAGTCCAGCCGATGGGTGATGTCGAGCAGCGAACGCCCGGTATCGCTGACGATCATGTTGAAGATGCTCACCGCGCGCGGGGTGAATCTCTTGATGCGCATGCCGCGATCGACGAACACCGTGGCGATGTCGGTGGAGGTGATGAGGTTCTGCAGATCGTCGTTGATCTTGCCGGTTTCCTCGATCTTGGACTTGAGCTCGTAGTTGACGGTGATCAGTTCCTCGTTGATCGATTGCAGTTCTTCCTTGCTGGTCTCCAGTTCCTCGGTGGCCGACCGCAACTCCTCGTTGATCGCCTGCAGCTCCTCGTTGGACGCCTTGAGCTCCTCGGTAGAGGTCTCGGACTGCTCGATGGTCAGCTGCAGCTGCTCCTTGGTGCGCTGCAGCTCGGCCTCCAGCTGGGTGAGCACGCTGTCCTTGGCCTCGGTGTGATCGCCGCCGGCGTCGGTGCTCATGACGTCCTCGACTTCGTCGAAGAGCACCAGCATGTAGTCGGTACTGGTGTCGCTGTCGCGGAAGGGGCGCACCACCATATTGATGTAGTAGCTACGGTCGTCGCGCTGGATATGCACGCGACGCGCCTCGACGCTCTTGTTGCTCTGCAACGCCTGGAACAGCGCCGTACGCAGCTCCAGGCGCAGTTCCTCCAGCACCAGCGCTGGCAGGCTGTAGCTGGGCTCGCCGCCGACGTAGCGCAGAAAGCGCCCGGCCCGCTCGGACATGTGCACGATATTGGATTCGCGGTCGACGATGATGCTCGGCGGCGCGTACTGCTCCAGCACCCGCTGATGCACCTCGGCGAAGGAGACCTTCTTGCGCCGGCCGACCTGGTGCGGCGGCAGGCGCACGCTGTGCATGCCCGGATTGAGATTGAGCAGCGGCGTGGGCCGCACCACGCTGGTGGTGTGCTTGGCGCGGTAGATGCGGTTCTTCTTGTCCACCGTGGCGAACAGACTGCTCTGCACGTCGGCCGACTCGGAGCTGCCGAGGAACAGATAGCCACCCGGCTTGAGGGCGAAATGGAAGGTGTGCAGGATCTCGGCCTGCACCTCGCGATCCAGATAGATCAGCAGGTTGCGGCAGCTGATGAGATCCAGGCGGGAAAACGGCGGATCGCTGAGCAGGTTGTGCTGGGCGAACAGCACCTTCTCGCGCAGCTCCTTTTTCACCCGGTACTGATTCTGCTCCTTGAGCAGGTGCTGGCGCAGGCGCGCGGGGGCGACGTCGGTGACGATGGAGCCCGGATAGACGCCATGCCGGGCCACCGCCAGGGCATGCTCGTCGAGATCGGTGGCGAACACCTGCAGCCGGGCGCCGGACTGGCGCAACTCGGCCTGTTCGGTCAGCAGCATGGCCAGCGAATAGGCTTCCTCGCCACTGGAACAGGCGGCGCTCCAGACGCGCAATTCCTGGTCGTCTTCGTTGACCGGCAGGTGCTCGAACAACTCCGGAATGACATCGCGTTCCAGGGCCTCGAAGGCCTCGCGATCGCGAAAGAAGTTGGTCACGCCGATGAGCATGTCCTTGAGCAGCGCCGGCGTCTCTTCCGGATGCTCATGGAGAAAGCCGGCATAGGCCGGCATGTCGGCGATGGCGTTGACCTGCATGCGCCGCTCCACCCGGCGCAGCACCGTGGCGGTCTTGTACTGCTTGAAATTGTGTCCGGTGCGGGTGCGCAGCAGGGTGAGGATGTCGCGTAGCGCCAGCTGCATGGCCTTGCTGGACGGACCGGGCACCCGGGACTCATAGTCCAGCTGGCGCAATTCGCTCTGGCTCAGGCTGCTGATGGTGGTGGCCAGTTCCAGCAGCTTCTGCGGCATCTCCACCACGGGCAGGATGAAATCCACGGTGCCCGCGGCGATGGCGCTGCTGGGCATGGAATCGAATTCGGCATCTTCCGGCGCCTGGGCCAGGGTCACCCCGCCCTGCTCCTTGATCCGCCCCAGGCCCACGGCGCCATCGGCGCCGTTGCCCGAGAGGACGATGGCCACGGCATGGGTCCGGTGCACATCGGCCAGGGTGCGAAAGAACAGATCCACCGCCACATGATCGCCCTGGGGGCGTTCCGCTGGACTCAGGCGCAGATAGCCATCGTTCATGGTCAGGTCATGGCCTGGCGGAATCACATAGACCTGCTCGGCCTGGATGGGCACCGGCTGGGTGACTTGCTGCACCGGCAGGCGGGTGGCGCGCTGCAGGATCTGGTCAAGGTTGCTCTGGTGTTCCCGCGACAGGTGCATCACCACCACGAAGGCCATGCCGCAGTCGGCCGGCAGGGCTTCGAAGAAGCGCAGCAGGGCCTGGATCCCCCCGGCGGAAGCCCCGATCCCCACCACCGGAAACGGCAGATCACTGGGGGTCAGGTGCTTGGAACTGTTAGGTTTGGCCACATCTGCCTGGTTGCTCATCTATCCGCCGTCAGAAAATCCGCAAGAAATCGTGATCGCCGCACCTGCACCGATCCAGCCAGGCCCTCCTCCCTTTCACCCGGAAAAGGCCTGCCGCCGGCCTGAGTATAACGAGCGCACGCCAAAGGGGCGGCCCTCATCCTGCCGCAAGAAGGCGTAGATCGGGGTGTACCGCCTGAATGGGACTGACGAGCGTCGGGCAAGTGCGAGCGAAACGCGGGAAAGGGCGGGGGTGAGGGTGTTCCAGGCGGCACGAGTTGGCCACGTCAGGAAGCCCGCTTGCACTAGGGTTCCGGTGATCTCTGCTGTTGGGCGAACCAGCCAAGGAAAGCGGCCAGTCGCTGGCGGAATTCGGCAGCGGCTGCCTGAGGTTGCAAGGCCTCGGTATAGAAGAACTCGATTGCGACTCCTTGCTCGGGATACAGCCGCAAGGCCCGCGTCCGATGCTCTTCCAGCGTCCAGGGCCAGTCGATCTCGTCGGGCCGACGCAGCACCAGCAACGCGCGCAGCAGCCGCCGCGCCGCCTCTCGTTGCAGGCGCAACCGCTCAACGGGCAGCGTGCCCGTGACCAGGGTAGGCAGATACCCCTCCAACACAGGTATTACAGTGCCATTCACCGCTCGAGCGATGGCCGCGTCCGGCTTGAAGGGGGTAAAACGCCGCGCCAGATCCTCGCCCCACAGCCAGCGACAATGATGCTTGAGCCAGAACCCCCAACTGAGGCGATTGGCTGAGGCGAGGGCCTCGGCTCGGCGCCCGAGGTCAAAATCGATCTTGCTGACTTCAGGGTGGCCAAGCTCCAGCGTGCGCCGCAGATGCTCCAGCTCGTTCACCTGGGTGCTCGGGCAGGCATCGCTCAGGATCAACGTGAGATCCAGATCAGACTGCGCCGGTCGGGCACGACCTTCGGCCACGCTGCCATAGACATAGAGCGCGACCAGATGCGCGCCCAGCAAAGCTGGTAACTGACTGCAGACGGCGGTCAGCACCGCCTGGTACTCGTGCTGGAAGGGCAACACCGGCACCTGGCGGATAAAACCGGCTGCATCCAGTCCATTGTCAGCCGCATGCATCAGAACAACCCCATCTGCTGATCCAACAGCCGGTCGAAGCGGTCCCCGACGAAGGGCAGGATGGCGTCGGCCACCGGGGCCAGCTGGCGCTGCACATAGTGGTCGTAGTCCGGCGGCGCATGGGGAAACTCGACCGGTTCGGCGCCGGCGGTGGTGATCAGGTAGCTGATCCAGCCGCCGCGGCGAAAGCGGCTGCGGCGGCCCAGGCGGGCGCCTTCCGCCTCCAGCAGGCGCGCCGCGCGGACCTGGGGCGAGAGGTTGCTCTGGTATTCCTCCAGCGGCCGGCGCAGGCGCTTGCGATAGACCAGCAGGTCGTCGAAGTCGCCGGCGCGGGTACGGGCGACGAAGTCGCGCACATAGTCCTCATGGGGCTCGCCGGTGAAGATGCGCAGGTAGAGCTCGCGCTGGAAGCGCTGGGCCAGCGGCGACCAGTCGCTGCGCACCGTCTCCAGCCCCTTGAACACCAGCTCCGGCTGGCCATCGGCAGCGGGGCGCAGCCCGGCGTATCTCTTCTTGCTGCCCTCCTCCGCGCCGCGGATGGTGGGCATGAGAAAGCGGCTGAAGTGGGTCTCGTACTGCAGCTCCAGGTGGCTTTCCAGCCCCAGCTCGGTCTGCAGCTGCGCGCGCCAGTAGGCGTTGACCGCCGCCACCAGGTCGCGACCGATGCGCTCGGCCTCGGCCTCTTCGTGAGCGCGGCCGAGCCAGACGAAGGTGGAATCGGTGTCGCCATAGATCACCCGATGGCCATGCGCCTCGATCAGCTCGCGGGTCTGGTGCATCACCGCATGACCGCGCAGGGTGATGGACGACGCCAGGCGGTGATCGAAGAAGCGGCAGTGCGGGGTGCCCAGCACGCCATAGAAGCTGTTCATGATGATCTTCAGCGCCTGGGCCAGGGGCGCATTGCCGGCGCGCTTGGCGGCGTCGCGCCCTTCCCAGACCCGCGCCACCATCTCCGGCAGGCAGTGCCGGGTGCGATGGAAGCGCGCGCCGCGAAAGCCCGGCACCGTCTCCGCCTCGGGCAGCGCCAGGCCCTCCACCAGGCCCACCGGATCGATGAGAAAGGTGCGGATCAGCGAGGGATAGAGACTCTTGTAGTCCAGCACCAGCACCGAGTCGTAGAGCCCGGGCCGGGAATCCATGACGAAGCCGCCAGGGCTGGCCTCGGGCGGCTGGGCGCCGAGATTGGGCGCGACGAAACCCTGGCGGTGCATCAGCGGCAGATAGAGGTGGTAGAAGGCGGCGATGGAGGCGCCATGCCGCTCCAGCGGCAAGCCGGTGACGCTGGCCCGCTCCAGCAGGAAGCGCAGCAGGCCGGTCTTGGCGAAGATGCGCGTGACCAGTTCGCAATCCACCAGGTTGTAGCGCGCCAGGGCGCTCTTCTCGCCGGCGAACATGCGATTGATCGAGGCCATGCGGTCGTGGGGATTGTCGATGGCCTTGCCCTCGCCCAGCAGGGTGCGGCTGACGTTCTCCAGGCTGTAGGAGGGAAACACCCAGGTCGCCGACTTGAGCGCCTCCACCCCGTCGATGATCGGCCGCCCGGCCAGCAGGGCGTGGAAGGGCCGGCCCTGGCCGCCGGGTTCGTAGCGATCGTCCTCGACGGCGCCGCGGCCCAGGTGCAGGGTCACGCCCAGTTTGCGCGCGTGCTCGTGGAGCACGCGGATGTCGAATTGCAGCACGCTCCAGCCGATGATGACGTCGGGATCGTGGCGCGCCATCCAGGCGTTGAGGCGTTCGAGCAGGGTGGCGCGGTCGGCGACGTATTCCAGGTCGAAGTCCACCGCGGCATCTTCCCCGGTCGGCGGGCCGAGCATGTACACCTGGCGCTGGCCGCAGCCGTGCAGGCCGATGCTGTAGAGCTCGCCGCGCTCGCTGGTCTCGATGTCCAGCGACAGGGTGCGCAGCGTGGGGCGGTAGTCGGGATCCGGCCGCAAGGGCGCGCCGTCGGCGGTGGGCAGCGTCACCGGCGCGGTGATGAAGCGCTCCATGAGAAAGCGATCCGCCGGGGCGATGTCCGTCTCGTAGACGTCGATGCCGGCGGCGGGGAGGCGCTGCTCCAGTTCGCGCAGGGTGCGATAGCGCGGCGCATAGAGCCCCAGGACGGGGCGCCGCTGGAAGTCCTGCAGCGCCAGCTCGCGGATCTCCACCCCGGCCGGCAGCAGGCGCTCGATGTCCGCCCGTCGTGCGGCCGGGGCAAAGGCCACCGCCTGTTGCCCCGGCACCCGCAGCTGGTGCGGACCGCTGTCGGTGGCGAACCAGAACACCAGCTCCATCCCGGTGGAAGTCTCGCGCCAGAGGCGTGTCAGCAAGAAACCCTGGACGGCGGCCAAAGCGGTGGCGCTCCTCGACATGGATGAAAGACCCATTCTCGCAAGGCCAGCCGATACAGGCGACCTCGGCGCGCCCGGTGGTCCGCTCGTCGCCCCCGCCGAATGGCCTGTGTCCTGTGGCGATGATCTTGCATCGAATGCCCACACCCGTCGTAGAGCCGACTGTTCGGCGCCTGGGCGCACCCTAGCTTTCAGTTGTCAGGCCGTGTCATGAATCCGTTGTCGTCGTCGTTTCCCACCGCTGCCGCACCCCGCTACAACGCCCAGCAAGCGCGCGTGCGCGAGCAGGCGTTTCGCTGGCTGGAACAGGACGTCCTGGTGCTGGATACCGAGGCGACCGGCCTGGGCGAGGATGCCCAGCTGATCGAGGTGGCGGTCATGACCCTCAGTGGCCGGGTGCTGCTCGATACCCTGGTCCGCCCAGGCATCGCCGTACCGCGCGAGGCGACCCTGATCCATGGTCTGACCGACGCCCACCTGGCCCAGGCGCCGCGCTTTCCCGAGGTGTTCGCCACCCTCTGGCCGCTGCTGCGGGGCCGCACCGTGCTGGCCTATGGCATGGCCTTCGACTATCGCCTGCTGGCGCACAATGCCCGCCTCCACGGCCAGGCCCTGCCGCCGGAACTGGAGCGCGAGACGCCGCCGGTGCAACTGGTGGATGGCACCCGCCTGCACTGCCTGATGCAGCTCTATGCGCACTTCTGGCAGGAGCCGAGTCTGGACAGCCGCAGCCAGGACGGCTGGCGCCGCAAGTCCCTGGCCATGGCCGCCCGCCAGCAGGGCGTCGTGGTGCAGGAAACCCATCGCGCCCTGCCCGATTGCCGACTCAAGGCCGCCCTGGTGCAGGCGCTGGCCGGGGAGGCACCGGCCACCTGGCAGGGTCTGCAGGCGCTGGCGGGCTAGCCGAGCGGCAAGGTACCGGCTGGCAGACAGGCTAACGCTGCGCGACTTGCCATACTGGAGTCGTCATCCCGCCCGAGGTCCCGCCATGAAAGCCGTCGTCTACGAAGCCTTTTCCGCGCCACCCCGCCTGTGCACGGTGCCGGACCCCACCCCCGAGCCCCATGGCGTGGTGCTCAGGGTCATGGCCACCGGCGTCTGCCGCAGCGACTGGCACGGCTGGGTCGGCCATGACAGCGACATCGAATTGCCCCATGTGCCGGGCCACGAACTGGCCGGGGTGGTCGAGGCGGTGGGCAGGGACGTGACCCTCTGGCGCGTCGGCGACCGGGTGACGGTGCCCTTCGTCGGTGGCTGCGGCGCCTGTCCGCAGTGCCATGCCGGCCACCAGCAGGTCTGCGATCACCAGTTCCAGCCCGGCTTCACTCACTGGGGATCCTTTGCCCAGTACGTCGGCATCCACCAGGCCGATCTCAATCTGGTCGCCCTGCCCGAGCAACTGGACTTCGCCACCGCGGCCAGCCTGGGCTGCCGTTTCGTGACGGCCTTTCGCGCGGTGGTCGATCAGGGCCGGGTCAGCGCCGGCCAGTGGGTCGCGGTGCACGGCTGCGGTGGCGTCGGCCTCTCGGCGATCATGATCGCCCGCGCCCTGGGCGCCCAGGTGGTGGCCATCGACATCACCGCCGACAAACTGGCCCTGGCGCGTCGGCTTGGCGCGGTGGCGACGATCGATGCCACCCAGGTGGCCAGCGTGCCCGAAGCGGTGCAGGAACTGACCGGCGGCGGTGCGCACCTCTCCCTCGACGCCCTCGGCCATCCCACCACCTGCTGCAATTCCATCGCCTGCCTGCGCAAGCGCGGCAGGCACGTCCAGGTCGGACTGCTGCTGGGTGACCAGGCGACCCCGGCGCTGCCGATGAACCTGGTGATCGCCCGGGAACTGGAGATCCTTGGCAGCCACGGCATGCAGGCCCATCGCTACGACGTGCTGATGGCCATGCTGCGCCAGGGCACCCTGGCGCCGGAGAAACTGATCGGCCGCGAGATCAGCCTGGCCGAATCCGGCGCGGTGCTGATGCACATGGACAGGTTCGAAGGCACCGGGGTGACCGTCATCACCCGCTTCGACTAGTCCTGGCTAGTCGGCCTCCGCCGCCTGCAACACCCAGCGCAGGCCCTGGAGGTCCTCGGCGGACAGGGTCTCGCGCAGGCGGCAGAGGCGATAGTGAACGCGGGTGTTCATGGCCACCCACTCCAGGTCCTGGCGGGTGGGCTGGGCGACGAAGTATTCGCCATAGCGCTCGTCCAGCCCGGCCATGCGGTACTGGCCCTTGAGCGGCAGATAGATCTGGTTGTTCATCTCCCAGCGACTGGCGCTGCAGCCATGGAAGCGCACCTTGTCGCCAAAGGTGGACAGCTGGGTGCGAAAATCGGTGGTGGCATTGCCGGCACTGGTCTTGAACTGGCTGGCGATGACGCTGAAGACGATACCTTCCGGCGAGGGCGCGCCCCGCCATTCGATGACCCGGCGATTGAGCGCCGTGTCGAATCCATCGGTGAAGATACCGGCGGCCTGCGCCGTGAGCGTTGGCAGGGTCAAGGCACCCAGCAACGCCATCATTGTTTTCAAAACGAGCTCCTGGTGATGACCCCGGCGTCTAGCCTGAGGCAGCAGGCCGAGGCGGCAAAGGGCCAGCTTCAGACTTTGGAGACCCGATTGGCTGAAAGGTGCCCCCGCCGGTCCGGATAAGCGGTATCTTTCACAGTCTAGCGACGAGCCCGTCTCGTCCACCCCCTTGAACCGTCGCCGGCGAGGCGTACGGCCCGACCACGAAACGACCGGCCAAGCCGCCGGAGAGCACTGCGAGGATCTATGAGCGCTGCGGACATCGATTGGAAGACCCTCGGTTTCGACTACATCAAGACCGACTTCCGCTATATCGCCACCTATCGCAACGGCAGCTGGGGACCCGGCGAGCTGACTCGCGACAACCAGCTGCACATCAGCGAAGGCTCCACGGCCATCCACTACGGCCAGCAGTGCTTCGAAGGCCTCAAGGCCTATCGCTGCCAGGACGGCTCCATCAACCTGTTCCGCCCCGACCGCAACGCCGCGCGCATGCACAAGAGCTGCGCCCGCCTGCTGATGCCGCCGGTCCCCACCGAGATGTTCATCGACGCCTGCCAGCAGGTGGTCAAGGCCAACGAGGCCTGGATCCCGCCCTACGGCACCGGTGGCGCCTTCTACCTGCGCCCCTTCGTCATCGGCGTGGGTGACAACATCGGCGTACGCACCGCCCCCGAATTCCACTTCGTGGTGTTCGGCATCCCGGTCGGCGCCTACTTCAAGGGCGGCATGACCCCGCACAACTTCGTCATCTCCAGCTATGACCGCGCCGCGCCCCAGGGCACCGGCGCCGCCAAGGTCGGCGGCAACTACGCCGCCAGCCTGATGCCCGGCGCCCAGGCCAAGGCCGAAGGCTTCGCCGACTGCATCTACCTGGACCCCCTGACCCATCGCAAGATCGAGGAAGTCGGCTCGGCCAACTTCTTCGCCATCACCGGCGACGGCAAGTTCGTCACCCCGCGCTCCGAGTCGGTGCTGCCGGGCGTGACCCGCATGTCGCTGATGGACCTGGCGCGCGAGCGGCTGAACCTGGAAGTGGTCGAGGGCGACGTCCATATCGACCAGCTCGACCAGTTCGTCGAAGCCGGCGCCTGCGGCACCGCGGCGGTCATCACCCCCATCGGCGGCATCCAGTACGGCGAGAAGCTGCACGTCTTCCACAGCCTGACCGAAGTCGGCCCGGTCACGCGTAAGCTGTACGAAGAACTGACCGGCATCCAGACCGGCGATAAGCCGGCGCCGGAGGGTTGGATCGTCAAGGTCTGACTCGCGGTTGGTTTGGTTTGAAGAAGGCGCCTCAGGGCGCCTTTTTCATTGGACAAGGGGTTGGCGGTAGGTTGGGTTGAGCGCAAGCGAAGCCCAACGCTACGGTGCTACAGGCTTGGCTTTGTCGGTGCCTTGGCTGCTTATCGAGTGCGTTGACGGTTTTGATTTCGCCCACCCGGGCGAGTCACTTTTGCCAATCGCGGCTGCGCGCCCCGGACAAAAGTAACCAAAAACGCTTGCTCCGGGTCCGCTCACGCCAGCGCCGCTCCGGGGTCGGCCTACACGGGCCGTCCATGGCCCGTTAGGCCTCTCGCCGCATCCCTGCGGCTCGACCCACTCCACGACACTGGCGTTCGCCCTCCTGAACGGGGCGATTCACGTGCCTGATGCTTTGGGTGCAAACCGGTAGGGTGGACAACGGCGCAGCCTTGTCCACGCGTTAAGCGTTACTCCCTCAGTGGAAAACGCTGCGCGGTTTTCCACGCTACAACCTGTGAACACCCAAGTATCAGGCTTGCGTCCCGTCCCCGTCAGTGAGGCCGAGTGCAGGCGTTGCGCAGGGGGATGCGAGGCAGGACGCCGAGCAAGGCGCGAGGGGCAGGAGGCCCCTTCGTGCCGTGCCCCCGGAGCGGCGCCGGAGCGCGGGGACCCGGAGCGCAGCGAAGGGCCGAAACGTGGGGACAAGCGTTTTTGGTTACTTTTTTGGCGTTTGAAAAAAGTGACTCGCCCGGGTGGGCGAAATAGCAACCATCAGCAAACCACAATAATAAGCCAGTACAACAGCTCAAACCCAAAGCCTTGGGCTTCGCCTGCGCTCAACACAACCTACACAACCAACCTCCCCTACACCCCCTCCCGCCGCCGCAGGATGGCGCGGGCGCCGATGAACAGCACCGCCACGCAGATCGCCGCGGCGATCAGCCAGCGCTTCGACACATGATGCTCGGCGAAGAAGTCGCGCAGGATCTCGCCCACCGCATAGCCGATGCCGGTCATGACGAAGCCCCAGAGCAACGCGCCGATGATGTTGTAGAACAGGAAGCGCCGTGGGCGTACCCCACTGGCGCCGATCAGCAGCGGGCCGATCAGGCGGAAGCCGTAGGCGAAGCGGATGCCGATGATCCACAGCGCCTCGTGGCGATGGATGCGGCTGCGCAGCCAGTCGATGCGTGCCTGCTGGCGCTTGAAACGACCGAGGATGCTGTCGCCGTAGCGACGCCCCAGAAAGAACAGCGTCTGGTCACCGATGAAGCCGCCCAGGGCCACGCAGACCGCCGTGAGCGGAAACAGCAGATAGCCGTGGCGGGCGGCGATGCCGGCCAGGATGGCCACGCCATCGCCCTCGATCAGGGCGCCCAGCACGGCGGCGCCGTAGCCGTAGTTGCTGATGACCTCGCTGTCGATCATGGCGCGTCCCTAGAGACCGAGGATGGTCAGCATGATGAAGGTGCCGAACAGCACGAAGTGGGTCATACCCTCGATGGCGTTGGTCTCGCCGTCGTTGAGGTTGATGGCGGCGACGATCAGGGTCACGGCCATCATCACCGTCTGCACCGGGGTCATGGCCATCTGGATGGGCTGGCCATTGAACAGGGCGATGGCTTCCACCACCGGTACGGTGAGGATGACGGTGGACAGGCTGGCGCCCAGGGCGATGTTGATCACCGACTGCATGCGATTGGCCATGGCCGCGCGCAGGGCCGTGAGGATCTCCGGACTGGCGGAGATCACCGCCACCACCAGGGCAGGCACCAGGGCCGGCACGGCCAGGCCTTCCAGGCCGGTATCCAGCGACTTGGACATCACCTCGGCCAGGGCCCCGGTGGCGACGATGCCGACGATCAGGAGGCCGATGGACAGCGCCGAGCTGCTCTCGCCATGGCCGCCTGCCTCGCCCTGTCCTTCCACGGCAGGGCGCTTGCGCTTCTTCTCTGGGTAGCTGTAGCTGAAGAAGTAGCTGTGTGGACCGGTCTGCATGCGCAGGAACAGCGCATAGAGCAGCGCCATGGCGCCGATGGTGAAGAAGGAATAGACGTGCCACTGGGCCGTGGGGATGAATTCCGGCACCAGCATGGAGATGCTCACCGCGGTCATGATCATCACGCCGTAGCTGCGGCTGGAATCGTCGTTGTAGGGCTGCTCGCCGTGCTTGAGGCCGCCGAGCAGCGCCGCGAGACCGATGATGCCGTTCATGTCCAGCATCACCGCGGCGTAGATGGTGTCGCGGGCCAGGGTCGGCGAGTGGTCGTGGCTCATCATGATCGCCAGGATGATCACCTCCACCAGCACGGCGGAAAGGGTCAGGATCATGGTGCCGTAGGGATCGCCGACCTTTTCCGCCAGCAATTCGGCGTGGTGGGCGACGCGCATGGCCGCGCAGATGATGGCGGCGATCAGGCCGCCGGCGGCGACCAGCGCCAGGGTCTGGCCACCGCCGAGCAGCGCGTGTTCGAACACATAGGCCAGCACCGTGGCACCGATGGCGACCAGCAGCAGGGTTTCGTCTTTGAGGGCGGCGAGCATGGAAAAGGCGTCCTTGGTTGAGCAATGCCTTGTTACGACCGCCATAGACGGCAAAACGCTCGCACTGCGATACGCCCCTGCCCTGATCGCCCGCGCGGCGGCCCCTCAGCCGACCCGGGCGCGTGGCGCCAGACGCTTCCACACCGCCTTGGTGCCGGTGGCGCAGACCTGGCGATAGCCCAGGGCGTGACGCTCGACCAGGTACCAGGACACCACCGCCAGCGGCAGGGTGATGCCGATGGAAAGGATCACCATGGTCCAGGCCTCGATGCCGGGAATCACCGCCGCCAGGGTCTGCTGCACCGGAAAGGAGTAGATGTAGAGGCCATAGGAATAGTCGCCCACCTCGTTGAAGGCGCGGATGCGCCCGGCCGGCACGAAGGCGAGATAGAGCAGCACGTAGCCCAGCACCAGGTTATAGACCAGAAAGAAGCTGTCACGGTCGGGCGTGGCCACCGCCAGCAGCGCCACGGCGGCGGCGAAGAGCGCGCGCGACAGCGGGATGTAGGCGCGCAGCACATAGAAGGCGCCACCGAGAAAGAACATCTGGAACAGCCGCAGCAGATGGGATTCGCTGGCGAAGAAGTAGTGGGCGAACAGCTTGAACAGGGCGGCGCCCACGGCGAACAGCAGGATGGCGCGCTGGAAGTGGCGGCTGTCCAGGCGCAGCCAGAGCACGGCCAACCAGAGCAGCGCCAGCGCGCCGTACATGCCTACCTCGAAGGGCAGCGTCCACAGCGAGCCATTGACGATGGCCTGCAGCGGATTGCCCTCGAACAGCCCGGGCAGGTCGAACTCGGCGCCGGCGATCAGGCCGGTGTTCTTGAACAGATAGAACCAGGTCTGGGGATCGCTCAGATAATCCTGCAGGGGCGCCCGGGTCAGCCAGGCGCCGAGGCCGAGCACCGTCAGCACCAGCATCACCAGTAGCCCCGGTACCACGCGCAGCGCGCGACCCCAGACGAAATCGATGATGTCGGCCCGGCTGAGCAGGCTCTTGGTGACCAGGAAACCGCTGGTGATGAAGAAGATGTCGACCGCGATGTCGCCCAGGGTCATGCCAAGGCTCTCGCGTCCGGGCTCCGCCGTGGGGGTGCCACTGGAGATGGCGAAGCTGTGGCTGAAGACCACGGCGAGCGCCGCGATCATGCGAATCAGATTGAGATTGTTGTTCTTGCCGCCAACATGATCCTGAACGGTCTGCACGGATACCTCACGCGTGGTGTTTGGAGCCATGCGTCCCGATTGTAGTCAGATCCAGACCCGATGCAGGCGTTATGGCCTTTTGCTGGCCCAAAGCGTGGAATGCTAGGAATTTCTGACCGACGAAGCCACCGTACATCGGTCAGCGGGAACCCGGACGGCTGCGGAAAACCGGGCAAAGCGTGCGACAATCGTCCATCTTTTCCTGATTCAAGCTATCCCGAGGATCCCATGTACGACTGGCTCAACGCCCTGCCCAAGGCCGAACTGCACCTGCACCTGGAAGGCACCCTGGAGCCCGAGTTGCTGTTCAAGCTGGCCGAGCGCCATGGCGTCGCCCTGCCCTGGGGTGATGTCGAAGCCCTGCGCGCCGCCTACAACTTCGGCAATCTGCAGGAATTCCTCGACCTCTATTACGCCGGTGCCGACGTGCTGCGCACCGAGCAGGACTTCTACGACCTGACCTGGGCCTATCTGCAGAAGTGCAAGGAACAGAACGTCATCCACACCGAACCCTTCTTCGATCCTCAGACCCACACCGATCGCGGCATTCCCTTCGAGGTGGTGGTGCGCGGTATCACCCAGGCGCTGGCCGATGGGGAAAAGCAGCTGGGCGTGACCAGCGGGCTGATCCTGAGCTTTCTGCGGCACCTGTCCGAGGACGCCGCCCAGGCCACCCTGGATCAGGCGCTGCCGTTCCGCGACCACTTCGTCGCCGTCGGCCTGGACAGCTCGGAAAAGGGGCATCCGCCGAGCAAGTTCAAGCGCGTCTTCGCCCGTGCCCGCGCCGAAGGCTTTCCGGCCGTCGCCCACGCCGGCGAGGAAGGTCCGCCGGAGTACATCTGGGAAGCCCTCGACCAGCTCGGCGTGGTGCGGATCGACCACGGCGTGCGCGCCTTCGAGGACGAGCGCCTGATGGCTCGCCTGGTCGACCAGCAGATTCCGCTCACCGTCTGCCCGCTGTCCAACACCAAGCTCTGCGTGTTCGACGACATGAGCCAGCACACCATCCTCAAGATGCTCGACCGCGGCCTCAAGGTCACCGTCAACTCGGATGACCCGGCCTACTTCGGCGGCTACGTCACCGAGAACTTCATGGCCCTGTACGAAGGCCTGGGCATGACCCAGGAACAGGCCCGGCGCCTGGCGCAGAACAGCCTCGACGCCCGCCTGGTGAAATGAGCATGAGCCTGACCGCTGCCGAGATTTCCTACTACGAACGCTTCGCCGAGCGCCTGGCCGATGCCGCCGCCGTGGCCATCCAGCCCTACTTCCGCGCCCAGCTGGCGGTGGACGACAAGGGCGACGCGGCCGTCGCCGGGCGTCGCTACGACCCGGTGACCATCGCCGACAAGGCCGCCGAACGGGCCATGCGCGAACTCATCCAGGCCGAGCACCCGGATCACGGCATCCTCGGCGAGGAAGAGGAAAACGTCGCCGGCAGCAGCCCCCTGAGCTGGGTGCTCGACCCCATCGACGGCACCCGCGCCTTCATCACCGGCCTGCCGCTGTGGGGCACCCTGGTGGCGCTCAACGACGGCAGCCGCCCGGTGATCGGGGTGATGAACCAGCCCTTCACCGGCGAACGCTACCTGGGCACCCCGGCCGGCGCCTGGCGCAACGGCGCGGCCCTGCGCACCCGTCCCTGCGCCAGCCTGGCCCAGGCCCGGCTGATGTGCACCAGCCGCGATATCTTCGACACCCCCGAGCGCCTGGCGGCCTTCGACGCCGTGGCGGCCGAGGTACAGCTGGCCCGCTTCGGCGGCGACTGCTACGCCTACTGCATGCTGGCCTCGGGCTTCGTCGACGTCATCATCGAGGCGGGCCTGCAGCCCTACGACGTCCAGGCACTGATCCCCATCATCGAAGGCGCCGGCGGCCGCATGACCGCCTGGGACGGCGGCGATGCCCAGCAGGGCGGCGCCATCCTCGCCTGCGGTGATCCGAAGTTGCATGCGCTGTTGGTGGAGCGGTTGCAGCACCTGGCCTGAGGCTTGGCAGACGGCTTCGTAGGTTGGGTTGAGCGGAGCGAAGCCCAACACGGAGTCTGCCGTGATGTCTTGGCTTATCAGTGCCCTATTTGCTTATCGAGTGCTCGGATGGCTTTTGTTTCGCCCCCTCGGGCGAGTCACTTTTGCCAGTCGCGGCTGCGCGCCCCGGACAAAAGTATGCAAAAACGCATGCCTCACGTTCGGCCCTTCGCTCCGGCGGCGCTCTAGGGGCACGGCACGAAGGGGTGTCCTGCCTCGCACCTCCCTCCGCAACACCTGCACTCGGCCTCACTGACGGGGACGGGAGGCCAGCCTGAGACTACGGTGTTTACAGGCAAAGTCAGAGCGATTCGTAGCGTGGAAAACCGCGCAGCGTTTTCCACTGAGGGAGTAAGGCCTATCGCGTGGACAAGGCTGCGCCGTTGTCCACCCTACCGGTTTGCACCCAAGGCATCAGGCTAGCGAATCGCCCCGTTCAGGAGGGCGAACGCCAGTGTCGTGGAGTGGGTCGAGCCGCATGGATGCGGCGAGAGGTCCAGTGGGCCATGGACGGCCCATCTGGACCGACCCCGGAACGGCGCTGGCGTGAGCGGACCCGGAGCGAAACGGAGGGCCGGATGGTCGGGGCAAGCGTTTTTGCTTACTTTTTTGCGGGGCGCGCAGCCGCGACTGAAAAAAGGGAGTCGCCCGGGTGGGCGAAACAAAAACCTTCAAAGCGCTCGATAACCAGCCCTGGCACCAATACCAGCCATCGCGGCCATGGGCCGCTCCTACAGGCCCAATCCAAGCCTGTAGGAGCGGCCCAAGGCCGCGATCGCCCCCCGCTAACCTCTTAAGCCCCCTCTAAGCCAACTCCCGTATACCGGCAGGATTCCGCCAAGAGTTCCTGCCGTGCTCCCCTCTTCTTCCACCGCTTCCCCCAGAGCCGCACAGCTGGAGCGGGCCTTGCTGCTCGGCTGCCTGGCCGCCTACCTGCTCGCCGGCCTGTTCGGTCGTGGTCTGTGGAAGGCCGACGAACCCT
Source organism: Pseudomonas sp. RIT411 (assembly GCF_003057735.2). Lineage (NCBI taxonomy): Bacteria > Pseudomonadati > Pseudomonadota > Gammaproteobacteria > Pseudomonadales > Pseudomonadaceae > Pseudomonas > Pseudomonas sp. RIT411. The sequence continues at coordinate 61,022 of NZ_QBIZ02000011.1, read as the reverse complement.
ATTCCTTCGGCATGGTGTGGAATTTCCTCACCACCCCGGACTGGCTGGTGCCCCGAGTCGGCACCGCGCCCTTCATGGAAAAGCCGCCGCTGATGTACTGGACCGGCGCCTTGACCGCGCGACTGGCCGCGCCCTGGCTGAGTGCGCCCGACGGCGCGCGGCTGGCGGTGCTGGGCTGGATGCTGGTGACCCTGGCCGCCCTCGCCTGGCTGACCGAGCGGCTGCTGCCCGGCCGCCGGCGCGAGGCCGTGCTCGCCCTGCTGGGCATGCTCGGGGTGGTGCAGCACAGTCATCTACTGATCGCCGACGTGCCGCAACTGGCCGGCGCCACCCTGGGCCTCGCCGGGCTGGCCGCGCAGCTGCACGACAACCGCCATCCCTGGCGCCGTGGCCTGCTATTCGGCAGCGGCCTGGGCATCGCCTTCATGAGCAAGGGCCTGCTGGTCCCCGGGGTGCTGGGCCTCACCGGACTGCTCTGTGCGCTCTGCTGGCCGGGGCGGCTGGTCGAGCCGGAAGGACGGCACTGGCTGCTCGCCGCCAGCCTGGCCGCCCTGCCCTGGCTGCTGGTCTGGCCGGCGCTGCTCTGGCACCGGTCGCCGGAGCTGTTCCATACCTGGCTGTGGACCAACAACATCGGCCGCTTCTTCGGCCTGGAAGCGCGCAACAGCGATACCGACGGCCTGGCCTCCAGCCTGGCGGATCTGCTGGCGCTGTCCTTTCCCACCGGGCTGATCCTGCTGGGCGCCACGCTCTGGCAGCTGTATCGCCGCGGCGGTAGCCCGCTGAAGCGTCTGGGTCGGCATCCGGGACTGGCCACGGTAGTGCTCTATGCCATCGTCTGCCTGGCGGTCCTGCTCAAGTCGGCGGTGTTCCGCAGCCTCTATCTGCTGCCGCTGTTTCCGGCCCTGGCGCTGCTGGCGGCGCGACTGCAGCCACCGCCCGCGCTCGCCGCCCTCGGGCGCACCCTCGGCCTGGCCTTCTGGACGCCGATCATCGCCTTGCTGACGCTAGGCGGTTTCGGCCTGGCGCTAGGGTGGCCGCTGCCCTGGCCAGCGCTGGTCCGGGACCACCTGCCGCTCGCTGAACGACTACCGGTCGGCCTGCTGGCCTGGACCCTCGCCGCGCTGGCGCTGCTCGGCTGGGGCCTGGCGCTAGGGCTGCACAGACGCCTGGCACCCGGCAGTCTCTGGTTCGTCGGCCTCACCGTGAGCTGGAGTCTGGCCAACAGCCTCTGGCTGCCCTGGGTCGACCTGGGCAACAGCTACGCCCGGCCCTTCACCGAGTTGCAGCGGGTGCTGCCACGGACGGATTGCGTGGCCAGCTACGGCCTGGGCGAGTCGGAGCGTTCCATGCTGCACGTCTACGGCGGCTACCCCCCATTGGAGCTGACCGCTCTGCATCAGGCGCCCTGCCAGGTGCTGGTGGTGCAGGACGAATGGCACGAAGCCGTGGCGGTACCGCCGGGCTGGCAGCTGCTCTGGCAGGGCGCCCGCCCCGGCAATCTCAAGGAGCGCTTCCGCGCCTTCACGGTGTCGCCGAGGGTGCCCTGAGGTGTTGGATGCACAAGCCAACCTACGGCGGCTCCCCACGCAGGTTGGGTCGAGACGGCTCCATCGTCGAAGCCCAACGGACCGCGATCAGGAGTCGCTGCCATCGCCCCAGGCCGCGAGCAGATCCTGGGATTCCATCACCAGTCCCAGATGCAGGGAGACCATGCTCAGCGCCGCGCGCTCCAGGCTTTCATCGGTCCCTCGCACCAGGTCGCGCAGGACGATGACGCGATAGGTGCGGTTGCTGGCATCGAAGGCGGTGTTGAGCACGCAGCAGTCGGTGAAGCCGCCAACCAGCACCACGGTGGTGATGCGCTGGTTGCGCAGCAGGAAGTCCAGGTCGGTGGGATAGAAGGCCGACAGCCGCCGCTTGTTTTCCACCCGCAGATCCTCGGGCAGCACCTCGGTGAGCAACTCGGTCCAAGGCGAGCCTTCCAGGGCATGGGCGTCGGCATTGGGAATCGGCCCGACGTGCAGCGGAAAGGTCCGTCGCCAGGCCGCGGGAATGCCGCCCAGGTCATCGGCGCCATTGGCGCGCAGTACCGACTTCACATGGACGATGCGCACGCCCAGGGCGCGGGCCTGGCGGTGGAAGGCATCCACCGGCGCCACCAGATCGCGGGCGCGTGGCGCCGGGCAGGGGCAGTCCGGCGAGGCGTCCAGGTGGCCGCGGTGCAGGTCGATGGACAGCACCGCCGTGGTGCTCGGTTCAGGTAATCGGCGAAGTCCGTCCGCGCCAGCAGCCGGGGTTCCTCATAGACGAAAACACGCAGGTTCATCGACGCTCCTCACGGACATAGGCTTCGCCCAGGGCGCCGGGTTGGCTCAGGCGGTCACGCCCGGCCAGGGCGACCCAGATCATCACGCCCAGGGTGACGGCATAGGGCGCCATCAGGATGAAGTATTGCGACAGCCGCACCCCGGCGGCGGCCAGTTGCGGAATCAGCGCCTCGATGCAGCCGAACAGCAATGCCCCGGCCAGGGCGCGCCAGGGCGACCAGCGGGCGAAGATCACCAGGGCCACGGCGATCCAGCCACGGCCGCCGGTCATCTCGGCGATCCACAGCTTGGTGCTGAGCACGGCGATGTAGCCGCCGGCGAGACCCACCAGCGCCGCGCCGGCGAGGATCGCCAGCAGTCGATAGCCGGCCACCGAGAGACCGGCGGCATCGGCCGCCTGGGGATTCTCGCCCACCGCCCGCAGGCGCAGGCCGGGGGTGGTGCGTTCGAGCCAGGCGATGACGGCGAGAAAGATCAACGGAGTCAGGTAGACCAGCAGGTTCTGCTGGAATAGACGCCCCACCAGCGGCAGCTCCGACAGCGGCCAGAGCGCCAGCGCCGGCAGGCCGGCCACCGGCTGGTTGGTCCAGCCCCAGAGGGTACCGAGCAGGCCGGTGAGGCCCTGGCAGAAGAACACCAGGGTCAGGCCGGCGATCACCTGGTTGATGCGCAGCCAGATCACCATGACCGCGAACAGCAGCGAGACCAGCGCCGCCGCGCCCATGGCCGCCAGCAGCGCCAGGCCGGCATTGTCCAGGGCCAGTTGCGCGCCGATGCCGAACAGCGCGCCGACCAGCATCAGGCCCTCGGCATGCAGGGCCAGCACCCCGGATCTTTCCGTGAGGATCAGCCCCAGCGCCGCCAGGGCGTAGGGTATGGCGAAGTCGGGGACGTTACCCAGCCAGCTGGCGAGCAGGTTCAAGCGGCACCTCCCTGGCTGCGTCTGAGCCGATGGCGGATGAAGAAATCCGAGGACGCCACGCAGATGACGATCAGCGCCTGGATCAGCTGCACCATGGCGAAGGGGATCTGGTAGAACACCTGCAGATTGCGCCCTGCGACGAACAGGGTCGCCACCAGGAAGGCCACCACGGCGGCGGCCAGGGGGTTGTTGCGCGCTAGGAAGGCGATGAGGATCCCGGAGAAGCCATAGCCCTGGTAGAAGGACTGGGTCAGCCGCCCCTCCTGCCCGGCCGCCACCACGAAGCCGGCCAGCCCGGCCAGGGCGCCGGAGGCCAGCACCGTGGCGAGGATGGTGGTGCGCACCGGCACCCCCACGGCGCCGGCCACCCGCGGATTGGCGTCGACGAATCTCAGGTAGAGCCCGGCCCGGCTCAGGGCCACGAACCACCAGGCCAGCACCGCCACCAAGAGCGCCAGGGGCACCGCCAGGCTCAGCCCGGGCAGCAACTCCGGCAGCCGCTCGAAGGGGCGGAACAGCGGCGAATAGGGAAAGGCGTCGCGCGGGTCCTTCCAGGGACCGAACACCAGGTGCAGCAGGAAGTTGGCGGCGATGTAGTTGAGCATCAGCGAGGCGATGATCTCGTTCACCCCCAGGCGCAGCTTGAGCAGCAAGGGCGCCAGTGCCCAGAGCAGACCGCCGAGCAGCGCCGCCACCAGCATCAGCGGCAGGCGCAGGGCCTCCGGACCGATCTCGAACAGCGACACCGCCGTGGCGCCGATGGCCCCCCAGATCATCTGGCCTTCCAGGCCCAGGTTCCAGAAGCGCGCGCGAAAGGCCAGGCAGCCGGCCAGGCCGACCAGGATCACCGGCGCGGCCTGGAACAGGGTGGCCTGCAGACTCTGGGCATCGAACAGGGTGGCGACCACGAATTCGTTGAGCAACTCGCCGGCCGGCACCCCGGCCAGGACCAGGATCGCAGCCGACAGGCCCAGGCCCAAGAGCAGCGCCAGGCCGAGGATCAGCGCCTGCCAGGGCCAGGCCAGCTGCTGGCGGATCTCCAGGGTGTAGCGCCGGCTGAACAGCGGTTGCCGTGGTCGCGGGCCATCGACCGGGGAAAGCGGAGCACTCAGGGGTTCAAGCATGATTCACCATGGCATGGCCGATCGCCTGGCGATCGGCGGGTCGCTGGAATTCGGCGACGAGGCGTCCGGCGCTCATCACCCCGATGCGATCGGCGAGGGCCAGCACCTCGTCCAGGTCTTCGCTGATCAACAACACCGCGGCGCCGGCCTCGCGGGCAGCCAGCAGCCGTGCCTGCACCTCGGCACCGGCACGCACGTCGAGGCCACGGCTGGGGCTGTGGGCCAGCACCAGCCGCGGTTCGCGGCCGAACTCCCGGGCGATCACCAGCTTCTGGGCGTTGCCGCCGGAGAGCAGCGCCGCCTTCTGCCGCACCGAGCGCACGCCCTGAACATCGAATTGCGTGACCGCCGCCTGGGTCGCCGCTTCCTGGGCGCGTCTATCCAGGCGGGCGAAACCACCGAAGCGACCGCTGTGCACCGCACCGATGGCGAAGTTGTCGGCCACCGACAGGGAGCCGGCCAGGGCACTGCCATAGCGGTCGGCGGGAATGGCGGCGATGCGCAGGTCGCGGCGGCGGGCGCTGGCAGCCGCGGCCAGGTCGCCGAAGCCCTCCAGCCGCACCTCGCCTTCGTAGGGCTGCGGCAGTCCCATCAGCACATCGGCCAGTTCACCCTGGCCGTTGCCGCCGACGCCGGCGATGCCATAGATCTCGCCAGCGCGCAGTTCCAGATCGATGCCATCCAGGGCGCGCCGCCCGCCGCGTTCCGGGGTGCGCAGGCCGCGCACCCTGAGCAGCGGTGCCCCGGCAGCACGGCGCGGGGTGTCGGCCAGCGGCTGGGCGTCCCCCACGGTAAGACGTACCAGTTCGTCCACCGACACCTCGGCGGGGTCCAGGCTGCGCAGGGTGCGACCGCCGCGCATCACCGTGAGGCGGTCGGCGTAGGTCAGGGCGTCCTGCATGCGATGGGTCACCAGCACCACCGCCGCGCCCTCCGCCGCCAGGGCGCGCAGGGTCTGCAACAGCCGCTCGCCTTCGCCATCGGTAAGCACCGCGGTGGGTTCGTCGAGGATGAGGATGCGCGCCCCGGCCAGTAGCACCTTGAGGATTTCCACCCGCTGCTGCTCGGCGATGGACAGCTCCGCCACCCGCTGCTCCGGGCGGATGGCGAAGCCCAGGGCGGCGGCCTGCTGGCGAATACGCTCGCTGATCTCGGCCAGGCGCCGGCGATGGCTACCCTCCCCCGCCGGCAGGCCGAGCAGGACGTTCTCCGCCACACTGAAGGGTCGCACCAGCTTGAAGTGCTGGTGGACCATGCCGATGTGCAAGCGGGCGGCGTCCGCCGGACCGCGTAGCCGCACCAGGTTGTCGTCCACCAGGAGCTCACCGGTCTCCGGCGCATAGAGGCCGGCGGCGATGTTCATCAGCGTCGACTTGCCCGCGCCGTTCTCGCCGAGCAGCGCATGCACCTCGCCCCAGCGCACCAGGAAATCCGCCTGCTGCAGCGCCTGGAAGCCATCGAAGGTCTTGCCGACGCCGCGCAGTTGCAGGGCGTTGTGTCTTTTCATGCTGGTCGGCCTTTATCCAGGGATCGCCTCCGTGGAAAACGCTGCGCGGTTTTCCACCCTACTCAGGCATCAGCTCCGGTGCCGGGCCTCGAGAGACCCGGCACCCAGAGGTGAACCGCTACTTCTGCGTCGTCACGCCCTGGACGAACCAGTCCATCTGCCACAGCGCCGGGTCGGACAGCACCTGGCCGGCGGGGACGCGCTCCTTGCCGTCGCGATCATTCAGGGGACCGGCGTAGATCTGCTTGCCCTTGAGCAGGGCCTCGCGCTCGGCCAGGATCTTCTCCTGGGCCGCCTTGGGCACGGCATCGCCGAAGCCGGCGATGTCGGTGCCGCCGTCGGCCATGGACACCAGGGCACCGTTGGGCGCGGGTTTCCAGTGGCCGGCGATCACGCGCTTGAGCTCGGGCACCAGGAAGCGATCCCAGACCCACACCGAGGAACAGAGGGTGGCCTTGGGCGCGAACTGGCGCATGTCGCGGTGGTGGCCGGTACCATACACGCCGCGCTCCTGGGCGACGATCTGCGGCGTGGGGGTGTCCACGTGCTGGCCGATGACGTCGGCGCCCTGGTCGATCAGGGCGGCCGCCGCGGCGCGCTCCTTGACCGGATCGTTCCAGCTGCCGGTATAGATCACCGTGAGGGTGGCGTTGGGATTCATCTGCCGGGCGCCTAGCTCGTAGGCGTTGATGGTCCAGTTCACCACGCCGAAAGGATTGGCAGCGACGAAGCCCAGCTTGCCGGTCTTGGAGGCCGCGCCCGCGGCCATGCCGCAGAGGTACTGGCTCTCGTAGGTACGACCGTAGAAGGATTCCAGGTTGCGCCCGTTGGTGGTGCCCGAGGCGTTGAGGAAGGCCACCTCGGGATACTGGTCGGCCAGTTGCTTGAAGGTGTCGGAATAGCCGAAGGCGGTACCGATGACGATGTTGGCGCCGCGCTTGATGAAGCGCTCGGCCGCCGGGCGGATGGCCGAGGCGGTCTCCGGCACGTTTTCCACGAACTGGATCTTCAGGCCCAGTTCCTTCTCGATCTTGACCCGCGCCTCGTCCATGGCCTGGGTCCAGCCGCCGTCGTTCTTGGCGGTGAAATACAGCATGGCGATCTTCGGCTCGCCCTTGAGGGTGAAGCCCTCGTCGTCCGCCCGTGCCACGCTGCCCAGCCCTACCAGCGCCAGCACGCACGCCACTCTTCCCAGCCATCTGCTCAGCATCGTCTCGTCCTTAGTCTTGTCTACAACATGTGGTTGATACGGAACACGTTGCCTTCCGGGTCCAGCAGCACCGCCTGGTACCAGTGGTAGTAGGTTTCGTAGGGCGCCTTCAGCAGCCGGGCGCCAGCGGCCTCGGCCACCGGCACCAGCCGGTCCACCTCGGCGCGGCTGTCCACCTCCAGGTTGAGCAGGAAGCGGCAGCCTTCACTGCCGGCGAATTCGCCCAGCCCCAGCAGTTCATAGGCTTCCGGCGCATTGAAGCCGATGGCGGTCTTGCCGGTGTCCAGGCCGCGAAAGATCGGCGAGCGGATCGCCTCAATCTCCGGGAAGCCGAACACCCGCTGGTAGAAGCCGCTCAGGGCCACCACGTCCTGGGCGAAGACGTTGACGTAGGAAAGACTCGGCATCAGGCCACCCGCACGCCGGTCTGGGTACCGCCAAAGGTGGTCTGCTTGACGAACTTGGATCTCAGGTGGTCGCCCGAGGTGATGGGCGCATGGCGCGGCGGCGTGCCGGGCGTGGCGCAACCGGGCAGGCATTCGATGAGGGTGTCGTAGTTGGGCTGATGGAAGAACACCAGGGACTGGCGGCGGGTGTCGCAACCGGCATCCGCCGGTGGATTTACCACCCGGTGCAGGGTCGAGACCCAGCGGTCGTTGGTCCACTGCATCATCAGGTCGCCGATGTTGACCACGAAGCTGCCCGGCACCTTGGGCACGTCCACCCACTCGCCGTCGGCATTGCGCACCTGCAGGCCGCCGGGGGCGTCGTCGGGACGGACGATGGTCAGGCTGCCGTAGTCGGTATGGGCCCCGGCGCGCAGCTGGCCAGGCAGCGCCGCCTCCTTCTGGTGGGGATAGCAGAGGGTGCGGAACATGCTGATGTGGCGATCGATGCGGCTGTCGAAGTAGGTCTCCGGCAAGTCCAGCCCCAGGGCGAAGAGCCGCATCAGGGTGCGCGCCAGATCGCTCATGGCGGCGAAATACTCGGCATAGGCCTGGCGAAAGCCGGGAATGGCCGCGGGCCAGACATTGGGCGCGAAGTGCGGCCCGGCTTCGGGACCGCGGTAGTAGGCCGTCTCCGGGACATCCAGCGGCCCGATGGAAAAGGATTCCTTGAGATCCCCCGGCGCCGCCTCCTCCAGGCTGTAGGACAGACTTTCCTCGGCCACTGCGCTGTAGCCGCGTACCTGATCCGGGCGCGGTCGATCGGCCTTGCGTTTCTCGGCCAGCGGCAGGTCGAAGAAGGCCCGCGACAGGCGCGAGACGCGCTCGACCAATTCGTCGGGCACCTGGTGGTGGGTGATGACCAGAAAGCCGATGTCGCGGCAGGCCTGGTCGACGGCCTTGGCCACCGCCTGCTTGCCGGCGGTCGAGCCTGCGAAATAGGGGGCCAGATCGATGATGGGAACACTGGACAGCGGCATGACGGACCTCACGAGTGGGACGGAAGGAGACAGCGCGACGCACGTTCACCGGGCAGGACGGCAGCAGTGAAATTGCAACCGTTGTGCCATCTTTGGACCATTTGGTAAAAACTATAAAAGCTAATCAAAACAGCGGGTTGAGGGAGAAAGTCAGGATCCGCTGCTGGTGCGCTGCACCTCGAACGGTCAGCGTGCACCGGGGTGGCGCCTGGGGGTGCGGTCAGGGCTGACAGGGAAGGCTTTGGGGTGTCGGATCGGCGTGGCGGTGTTGGGCTTCGCTGCGCTCAACCCAACCTACGGCGGTCATGGGTTGGGTTGAGACGGCTCCCTCGTCGAAGCCCGACAGCCCCCGCTAGGCCAGCTCGTGATAACGCCGGTCGAAGTACAGCAATCCGCCTTCGCCACCCGGCTCGGCCACCCCCAGCACCTCGCAGAGCAACAGGTCGTGGCTGCCCACCGACTGCACCCCGGCAATGCGGCAATCGCAGGCCACCAGGGCGCCGTCCAGCACCGGCGCACCGGTGGCGAGGCGGGTCCAGCGCGCCGCGGCGAAACGTTCGGCCATGGCGGTCTTGCCGCCGAAGAGGTTGGCCAGCGCCTGCTGGCCGGCGGCCAGGACGTTGACGCAGAGCACGCCGTTGGCGCTGAAGGCCGGATGCACCGAGGCGCCGCGGTTGAGGCAGACCAGCAGGGTCGCCGGGCTGTCGCTGACGCTGCATACGGCGGTGGCGGTAAAGCCGGCCGGGCCGGCCGGACCATCGGTGGTGACCAGATTGACCGCGGCGCCCAGGCGCGCCATGGCCCCACGGAAGAGGTCGCGTTCGACCGGGGCGGCGGGCGTCGTGGCAGGCGGCAAGGCATGGGCAACGGACATGGTGCTATTCCTCGGAAGATTGGCTGAGATAGTCGAGCACCACCCGGTCGAAAGTGGCGGGGTCGGTGACGCTGGAGGCATGGCCGCCCCACTCCAGCAATTCAAAGCTGGCCCGGGGCAGGCCCGTGGCCAGGCGCTGGGACGAGGTCCAGGGCACCAGCACATCGTCGCGGTTGGCCAGCACCAGGGTCGGCACCTCGATCCGCGCCAGTTCGGCGTCCACGTCGAAAGCCAGCAGGGCACCGATGCGCCGCAGGACATTGGCCTCGCCGGGGAAGTGCGCCAGGGCATGGGCTTCGTCGGCGGCCAGGCGCTCGCCGTGTTCGGCGATCCAGGTAGCCGGATAGAGAAAGATCGCCTGGGCCTGGACATAGGCCGCGGCGCCGCTGTCGCGCAGCAGCCGTTGACGCAGGGCGAAGCAGCGCCCGGTGTGCGGATTGGGCCGGCTCCAGGCATTGACCAGCACCTGGCGGCGGATCAGGCCCGGCCGCAGCAGGTTGGCCTGCAGTCCTACCAGGCCACCCAGCGCATGGCCCATGAACAGACAGCGGTCGAGTTCCAGGCGATCGGACAGCGCCAGCAGGTCCTCGGCCATATGCTGGATGCGGTAGTCCGCCGGCAACTCGGCCGGGCTCCTGCCGGTGCCGGTCTGGTCATAGACCACCACCCGGAATCTTTCGCCAAGGGTCGCCAGCTGCGGCGCCCAGAAGGCCCCGGCGCCGCCCAGCCCGGAGCTGAGCAGCAGGGTCTCGGCCGCCGGATCCTGGCGGCCATGGAGTTCGAAGTGCATGGGCGGTCCTTGAAGGTTGGGTGGTTGAGGCTTCCCCCTCTCCCAGGGGGAGAGGGCTAGACGGAGCGCGGCCTAGCCGACATGGGCGATGCTGGCGATCTCGATCAGCGCATCCGGCTTTACCAGGCCGCACTGGATGCAGTAACGCGCCGGCTTCTCACCGGGAAAGAATTCGGCGTACACCGCATTGATGGCGGCGTAGTTCGCCCAGTCGGTGAGCATGATCATGTTGAAGGTGACGTCGGCCATGGTGCCGCCGGCCGCCTCCACCACGCCCTGGATGGTGGTGAGCACATGGCGTGCCTGGGCCGCGGCGTCGCCGACGTGGACCACGTTGTTCTGGGCATCGAACGGCAGAGTGCCGGAGACATAGAGCACCCCATCGGCCAGGCTGCCAGGCACGAAGGGGGCGATGGGGGTACCGGTACCGGCGGGGATCACGGCTTGCTTGGGCATGGTGGCTCAGTCCTTGGCGAAGGTGGTGTGGAAATCGGCGCAGCTGGCGACCCAGCCGAAGAAGGTCTCGATGTTGAACAGCGCGGCCTCGTGGGCCGAACGGGGCCCGGCCTGGTGGCAGGCGTCGTGCAGACAGACGCCGAAGTATTCGAGGAAGAAGCCGTCCCTCAGGGTCGACTCCACGCAGACGTTGGTGGCGACGCCGACGAACACCAGGTTGCGGATGCCACGGGCGCGCAGCAGGCTGTCCAGGTGGGTGTTGTAGAAGCCGCTGTAGCGGGTCTTGGGCACCACCAGGTCGGCGGCGGCCGGCTGCAGCCGATCCACCAGGGCATAGTCCCAGCCACCCTTGGCCAGCAGCTGCCCCTGCAATTCGGGTCGCTTGCGCATGGTCTTGAGGGCATTGGACTTGTGCCAGTTGGGCGAACCCGGCCCGCCCGCCTCGCGATACTCCGGATCCCAGCCATTCTGGAACCAGACCACCTGAATGCCCGCGCCGCGGGCGGTCTCCACCACGGCGGCGACGTTCTCGATCACCGGGCCGGTGGCGGAGACGTCGAAGCCGGCCAGATCCAGATAGCCGCCCTGGCTGGCGTAGGCGTTCTGCATGTCCACCACGATCAGGGCGGTCTCGCTGGCCTTGAGCCGCACAGGTTCGGGACGCGCCGGCAGCGTCACGGCTTCGGCGTCGTCGGCAGGCAGGGCATAGCCCGCCAGGGTTTCCACAGCGTTCATCAGGCACTCTCCTTGAGCAGATCGACGTGACGGCGGCTCTGCATCAGCGGCTGGATGCGCTCGCCGAAGTCGGTCACGCCCTGGACGAAGTCATCGAAGGTCAGCAGCACCCCGCTGGCCCCGGGTACCTCGGCGATCTCGTCGAGCATCCGTGCCACGCTGGCGAAGGAGCCCACCAGGGTGCCCATGTTGATGTTCACCGCCGAGGTCGGATCAGCCATCTGCCGCACGTTGGTGTCGCTGCCGGACTTGGTGTCGGCGGCCGCCTGGGCGCCCAGCCAGGCGATGGCCTCCTCGTCGGCCCCGGCCTTGTAGTGCTCCCACTTGGCGCGAGCGGCCTCGTCGGTCTCGGCGGCGATGATCATGAACAGGGCGATGGAGGAGACCTCGCGCCCGGTCTTGGCGGTGGCGGCCTGCAGCCGCTCCACCGCCGGGGCGAAGGCCTTGGGCGTGTTGACGCCCTTGCCGAAGACGAAGCTGTAGTCGGCGTGTTCGGCGGCGAAGGCCAGGCCGGCATCGCTCGCCCCGGCGCAGACGATCTCCATGGGTGCCTGGGGCTGCGGACTGACCCGGCAGTCTTCCATGCGGAAGTGCGCGCCCTGGAAGTCCGACTGGCCGGCGCCCCAGAGATCGCGCAGCACCTGGGCGTATTCACCGAGGTATTGATAGCGACTGGCAAAGAACTCATCGCCTGGCCAGAGCCCCATCTGGCTGTATTCGGGCTTTTGCCAGCCGGTGACCAGGTTGACGCCGAAGCGGCCACCGGAAATGCAGTCGATGGTGGCGGCCATGCGCGCGACGATGGCCGGCGGCAGGGTCAGGGTCGCGGCGGTGGCGAACAGCTTGATGCGCGAGGTCACCGCCGCCAGCCCGGCCATGAGGGTGAAGGACTCCAGGTTGTGGTCCCAGAATTCGGTCTTACCGCCGAAGCCGCGCAGCTTGATCATCGACAGGGCGAAGTCGAAGCCGTAGTGCTCGGCGCGCTGCACGATCTCGCGATTCAGCTCGAAGGTGGGCCGGTACTGGGGCGCGTTTTCCGACAGCAGCCAGCCGTTGTTGCCGATGGGAATGAAGACACCGATGTTCATCGCTCGCACTCTCCCGCAGTCAGGAATCGAAGCGCATCCAGATGCGCCCTTGCTGCAGGATCGGAGCAGAAAGCTTGCCAAGTCTTGAAAGTTCAAGCCAATCAAACACTTGGGATCTATTCGAGAATAAATCTGGACCATTTGGTCCATATTAGAGCACCTAGTTTGTGCAAGGCGCCCGAATCCGGGGCATGCAGGCTGGCGCGTCATGCTAGAGTTCGGAGACCGGCGCGCTACCCTTCGGGGTCCGCCGATGATTCGTCACCAGGACGGTGCGAAGCTCAACGACCGCGCCTGCAGCCGGCCCGCGTCAGATGTCCAAGAAGGCCCAAGGAGCAGTTCGTGAGTCAGGCCAGTGATCTTCCGCCACGCAAGTCCCGCCAACCCAGCCCTGCCGCCCAGCAACGCCGGCAGCGCCAGATAGAAGCCAAGCGCGCCCAGATCCTCAGCGCGGCGCTCGATATCTTTTCCCGCTTCGGTCTGCACGGCGCCAGTCTGGATCAGGTGGCGCTGCAGGCGGACGTCTCCAAGACCAACCTGCTCTACTATTTCAGCAACAAGGAAGAGCTCTATGTCGCCGTGCTGCGTCAGCTGCTGGCGACCTGGCTGAATCCCCTGCGCACCTTCAGCGAAGAGCAAGAACCCCTCGACGCCCTGCGCGGCTATCTGCGCCAGAAGCTGGAGATGTCCCGCGACTATCCCGCCGAGTCCCGGCTGTTCTGCCTGGAGATGGTCCAGGGCGCACCACTGCTGCTGCCCGAATTGCAGGGCAGCCTGCACGACTTGATGGACGAGAAGACCCGGGTGATCCGCACCTGGATCGCCGCCGGCAAGCTGGCCCCGGTGGATCCGCACCACCTGATCTTCAGCATCTGGGCCATCACCCAGCACTATGCGGACTTCCGGGTGCAGGTGCAGACCCTGTGCGGCCGCTCGCTGAAGGATCCGCTGTTCTTCGACGAGGTCCTGCAGGGCCTGGAGACGCTGATCATCGACGGGCTCAGGCCCCGCGCCGGCGGCCCGGCCTAGGCCGCCAGGAAGAACTCGGCGAACAACTCGCTCAGCCTCGGCCAGAGCGGTGCCGGCAGGTCATGGGCCATGTCCGGTATCAGCTCGAAGCGGGCGCCGGGAATGGCCCGCGCCACGGCGCGACCACAGGCCGGACGCAGCAAGGGATCCCGCGCGCCGTGCACCACCAGGGTCGGCGCCTGGATGCGGCGGGCGAAGGGCCGCAGATCGCCGCTGCCGAGCAGGGCGAACAACTGCCGCTGCACCCCCTCCACATCCACCCCGCGCGCCAGGATACGCTGCACCAGTCGTTCCAGATCGGCCTCGCTCTGGCGATACCTCGGACTCTCGATACCGCGCAGCAGGGCCTTCTGCCGGGCGAGCGCCGCCTCCGCCGGCAGATCGGCCGGCGGCCGCAGCAGCAGGCTGCCCAGCAGCTTGAACGAGGGTGGCGGCAACAGCGGCTGATTGGTCGACGAGAACAGGATGCCCAGCCGCGCGACCCGCTGAGGCCATTGAGCGGCGAGGATCTGGGCGATCATGCCGCCCATGGAGCCGCCCAGTACGAAGGCGCGTTCCAGCCCCAGGTGATCGAGCAGCCCGACCGCATCGGCGGCCATGGCTTCCAGGCGATAGGGCACCGCGCTGGGCTTGCCCAGTTGCGCCCGCCCCAGCACCGGCCACAGTGAAGGCGGCCGTCCACCCGGCCAGCTCAGCCGCGAGGACTGGCCGACGTCGCGATTGTCGAAACGAATCACCCGCAGGCCCCGGCGCACCAGGGCCTCGCAGAAGCCTTCCGGCCAGAGCAGCAACTGGGCGCCAAAGCCCATGATCAGCAGCAGCGCCGGATCGGCGGGATCGCCCCAGTCCTCATAGGCCAGCTCGAGGGCGCCGACCCGGGCGCGACCTTCACGTATGTCCATGGCTCCCTCGCGAAATGGCTAAAGGGCCATGCTACCCCAAGGTCGTACCCGCGAAAGCGGCAGAACCGGGCGGTCACGCGGCGCTGCTGCGCTATGCTCGGACAGACCTCTTCCAGAGACCTTCGCCATGTCCGCAGCGCCCCTGGTTTACCACCTGACCGACGAAGCACGCGAAGACCTGCGCCAGGCCATCGCCGCGCCGCTGAGGCGCTACAACGACAGCCAGGCGGGCCCGAGCGGTTACCGGGCCCTGGTCATCAGCCTGACCCGTGGCGGCGAAGCCCTCGGCGGCCTCTGGGGCTACACCAGCTATGGCTGGCTCTATGTGCAGTTGCTGGCGGTGGAGGAAGCCGCCCGCGGCCAGGGCGCCGGCCGCGAATTGCTGCGGCGCGCCGAGGCCGAAGCCCTGGCCCGCGGTTGCCACGGCGCCTGGCTCGACACCCACGAATTCCAGGCTCGCGGCTTCTACGAACGCCTGGGCTACGAAGTATTCGGCGAGCTGGCGGACTATCCGCCGGGCTTTGCGCGGTATTTCCTGCGCAAGGCGCTGGGCCCGACGCCCGCCGTCGGCACTAGCGCTGGCCCTGACTGAGGGCGCTGAGGCGGGTCGAGAGTCCCTGCATCTCCTGGCCAAGCTGACGCAGGGCACCGGCGTCGCGGGCGCCCTCTTCGCTCGCCGCATGGATACGCACCGCCAGTTCATTGATTTCCTGGGTCACGTGGCTCTGCTCCTGGGCGGCCACGGCGATCTGCTGCGCGCGCTCGACGATGCCATCGAAGCTGTCGACGGTCCCGCTCAGGGTGCCGGCCACGACGGTCGCCTCTCGGACGGCGACTTCGGTACGCTGCACCCCGGCCTGCATGGTGGCCACGGCGGCGCTCGACGCCTGGCGCAGGCTGGCGATCATCCCCTGGATTTCGTTGGCGGACGCCTGGGTCCGCCCGGCCAGCGTGCGCACCTCGTCGGCGACCACGGCGAAGCCGCGTCCCTGTTCACCTGCCCGGGCCGCCTCGATGGCGGCGTTGAGGGCCAGCAGGTTGGTCTGTTCGGAGATCGACTTGATCACGTCCAGCACGCCGCCGACCCGCTCGATGTCCTCGCCCAGACGGGTGATGGCGGTGGCAGCGCCACCGATCTCCTGGGCCAGCCCCTGCATGGAGTCGGTGTTGCGCGCCATCTGGCTCTGGCCGGTGTGCACCGTGCCGAGCGAAGCGCGGGCCACGTCCGAGCAGTCGGTGGTGTTGCGCGCCACCTCGCCGGCGCTGGCCGACATCTCGGTGATGGCCGTCGCCAGCAGGGTGTTGTCTTCGCGCTGCTTTTCCGCCCGATCGGCCAGGCCATGGGAGAGTTGCGCCAGCTCGGTCGCCTGGCCCTGCAGCAGCGAGGCGTCAGCGGCGATCCGGCGGAGCATCTCGCGCAGCGAGCCGGCGTAGCGATTGACCGCGCCGCGCAAGCGGCCGATTTCGTCGGCACGCCGGATGTCCAGTTCGCTCGCGTTGGCACCGTCCTGGCCCAGGCGCTCGATCTGCAGGGTGGTCTCTTCCAGCTGGGCCAGCAGGCGCCGACCGGCGAGCCAGGCTATGCCCAGCAGCAGTGCCAGGAGCGGCAACAGCAAGAGCAGCATCTGGCTGGTCAGGCGTGTGGCCAGGCCGGTGACCTGAGCTTCGGGCGTGACCAGACCGACCTGCCAGCCGGTCGCATCCATCGGCACCAGGGTGACGTAAGCGGCGCCATCGAGCTGGCGGTCGTGAGGGAGGTACAGGGTGCGGTTGCCCGTTTGGCCGAGGGCATCCGCCACCGCCTTGAACGAGGCCTCACCCGCGATCACGTCGTTCAGCGTCGGCAGGCCCTTGGCACCCTTGATCCCAGGGAAATAGAGCAGATTGCCACTGCGATCGACGGCGAAGGCATAGCCACCGGTCACGCCACCCTGGCGTTCGAGGAAGGCGGCGAGGCCATCGAGCTTGAGGTCCAGCGTCGCCACGCCGGCGAAGGCGTTCTGTTGGCGATAGGGCACGCTGCAGGTGGTCATGGCGACCTGGCTGACCGGGTCCTGGTAGGCGTCGGACCAGACGCACCGTCCCGCCGTGGCCGCCTTGGCATCGCGATACCAGGATTCGTCGCGATAGGCCGAGGTCTGGGGCGCATTGTAGTCGTCCGAGTACTCCAGACCGCCGGCGCCGTTGCGAGCCCAGAAGAAGCTGCGGCGGTCGACCCCCGGGGTGAAGGCGGCGGGTTCCGGCCAGAGGCCGCCGCCGGCGATAGCCTGGTCGCCGTGGCTGTCGATGAGCCTTGGCAGGACGGCCTTCACCAGGGCTTCGTCATGGGGCAGCGTCTCGCCCAGATCCGCCAGGGCCACGCTGGTCCCTTCGATACGCGCCAGCTGCAGGGCGAGTTGCCGTGCGATGGCGGTGGCCGACTGTTCGGCCGCGGCCGTACCGGCGGCCACCAGTTGCGGTTTACCACCAAAGGCCATCACGGCGTAGACGCCGATGGCGGTGAGCCCCAGCAGGCAAAGCACGCCCAGGGTCATGCGCCCGGCGATGCGGGTGGGTATCAGAGTCATACGGCGGCTCCAGAAGGTTGCCAGGGGGAATGGCCAGTATTACGGCCGGGACGGCGGTCAATTGAGCGAAGCGATACCCCCGCGCGGGATACCGCCGATGAACGGCGGGCAATCAGCCCGCGGTGAGGAAGTTGCCGATCCGGGCGTTGTCCTGCCCACCTTCCAGCAGCGGCACCTCGGCTTCGTCCTTGAGTTGCACGCCGGAGAGCTTGCGGCGATCCGCTTCGCGCATCAGGTAGAGCAGCTTGTGCGCCGCCAGGCCATAGGCCAGGCCTTCCAGGCGCACGTTGGAGATGCAGTTGCGATAGGCGTCGTTGAGGCCCGGGCGCGGGCCGTAGGTGAAGTAGAGGCCGAGGCTGTCGGGCGAACTCAGACCGGGGCGCTCGCCGATCAGCATCACCAGCAGACGCGCCTTGAGCAGCCCGCCGATCTCGTCGCCGACCGCCACCCGCCCCTGTTCCACCAGGGTCACCGGCGCCCAGCGCCAGCCCTCGGCCCCGGCCTGATCGGCCAGGCGCTCCAGGAACGGCAGCGCATGGCGATGCACCGCCAGGGCCGAGAGGCCATCGGCAATGACCACGGCGACGTCGAAGCCCTCGGGATGCTCGGCGGCATAGGCCTGGAGTTCGTGGGCGGACTCCGCGGACAGCTTGCGGCCCAGGTCGGGACGTTGCAGATAGGTATGGCGATCCGGCGCGGCGCTCTTGAGCACCAGGGTCTCGCGCCCCTGGGCGGCCAGGCCTTCGCGCAAGCCCTGATGATCGAAAGCCAGATGCACCGCATCGCGGGCCTGGGCATGGGCGGCCTGGAAGTCCAGCTGGGCCGACGTCGGCAGGCTGGTCCCGGCACGGCCGAGGGCGATGCGTGCCGGGGTCAGGCGACGCAATTCGGCCCAGGGGTCGGGGCGGGCGGTGTCGTTGGGGTTCATGAGCGACTCCTGAACGATTCGGTATCTAAGCTATCGCGGCCATGGGCCGCTCCTACGGGTACAGAGGGAGTTTGTAGGAGCGGCCCATGGCCGCGATCCTCCCTACAACTGCGCCAGCGCCCGCTGGAATGGCGCTGGCAAGCCTTCGCCGAGGCGGAAGCGGCCGTCCTCCAGCCGCAGGATGCCCAGGCGGTCGAGCCAGGCGGCGAATTCCGGGGCGGGCTGCAGGCCCAGCACCTGGCGGGCATAGAGGGCGTCGTGGAAGGAGGTGGTCTGGTAGTTGAGCATCACGTCGTCCGACCCGGGGATGCCCATGATGAAGTTGATGCCCGCCGCGCCCAGCAGGGTCAGCAGCATGTCCATGTCGTCCTGGTCGGCCTCGGCATGGTTGGTGTAGCAGATGTCGCAGCCCATTGGCACGCCGAGCAGCTTGCCGCAGAAGTGATCCTCCAGCCCGGCGCGGATGATCTGCTTGCCGTTGTAGAGGTACTCCGGGCCGATGAAGCCGACCACGGTGTTGACCAGCAGCGGCTTGAATTGCCGCGCCACGGCGTAGGCTCGCACCTCGCAGGTCTGCTGGTCGACGCCGTGGTGGGCCCCGGCCGACAGGGCGCTGCCCTGCCCCGTCTCGAAATACATGAGGTTGTTGCCCAGGGTGCCGCGGCGTTGCGACAGTCCGGCCTCGTAGCCTTCCTGCAACAGTGCCAGGCTGATGCCGAAGCTTTCGTTGGCGCCCTGGGTGCCGGCGATGGACTGGAACACCAGGTCCACCGGCGCACCCCGCTCAATGGCGGCGATGCTGGTGGTGACGTGGGTCAGCACGCAGGACTGGGTGGGAATCTCGTAGCGCTGGATCACGGCGTCGAGCATCTTCAGCAGTTCGCAGATACCACTGGTGCTGTCGGTGGCCGGATTAATGCCGATCACCGCATCGCCGTTGCCATAGAGCAGGCCGTCGAGGACGCTGGCGGCGATGCCGGCCGGATCGTCGGTGGGGTGATTGGGCTGCAGCCGGGTCGACAGCCGTCCACGCAGGCCGATGGTGTTGCGAAAGCGGGTCACCACCCGGACCTTTTGCGCCACCAGGATCAGGTCTTGGATACGCATGATCTTGGACACCGCGGCGACCATCTCCGGGGTCAGCCCCGGGGCCAGGGCGGCAAGACTCGTCTCGTCGGCCACCGGCCCCAGCAGCCAGTCGCGGAAGCCCCCCACGGTGAGGTGGGCGACCGGCGCGAAGGCCTGGGCATCGTGGCTGTCGAGGATCAGCCGGGTGACCTCGTCGGCCTCGTAGGGGATCACCGCCTCGCTGAGAAAGTGCTTGAGCGGCACCTCGGCCAGCGCCATCTGCGCCGCCACCCGCTCCACGTCGCTGCTGGCGGCGACCCCGGCCAGGACATCCCCGGATCGCGCCGGGGTGGCCTTGGCCAGCAGTTCCTTGAGATCGGCGAAGCGCCAGGTCTGGCCACCCACGCTGTGCTGGAAACCGCTCATGCTACCTCCTCGGGTTGCGCTGCTCAGGCCTCGCCAAAGGCGGCATCGGGAGCGATGTCGCTCTGCCTACGGCTGAGACCGCAGACCAGCGCGCCTATCACCATCAGCACCACGAAGACGCTGGCGATCACCGGGTTGTACCAGACCATGGCGATCAGGCAGACCACCGCCAGCACCAGGGCGATGGCCGGCACCACCGGATAGCCGGGGGCGCGGAAGGTGCGCTCCAGGTTCGGCTCGCTGCGCCGCAGCTTGAACAGGCTGAGCATGCTCATGATGTACATGACGATGGCGCCGAACACGCTCATGGTGATCATGGCGGCGGTCAGGGTCAGGCCCTGCAGGCTGATCACACCGTCGCTGAAGATGGCGGCGATGCCCACCACGCCACCGGCCAGCACCGCGCGGTGCGGGGTCTGGAAGCGCGACAGCTTGGCCAGGCCATGGGGCAGGAAGCCGGCGCGGGCCAGGGCGAAGAACTGCCGGGAATAGCCGAGGATGATGCCGTGGAAGCTGGCCACCAGGCCGAACAGGCCGATGCCCACCAGCAGGTGCAGCCACATCGAGCCCTCGCCCACCACGCCCTTCATCGCCTGGGGCAGCGGATCGTTGATGTTGGACAGGGCGCGCCAGTCACCCACGCCGCCGGCAAAGATCATCACGCCGATGGCCAGGGTCACCAGGGTGAGGATACCGGCGATGTAGGCCTTGGGAATGGTCCGCTTGGGGTCCTTGGCTTCCTCGGCGGCCATGGCCGCGCCCTCGATGGCGAGAAAGAACCAGATGGCGAAGGGAATGGCGGCAAACATGCCGCCCACCGCGGCCAGGGAGAACTGGTCCTGCCCGGCCCAGCCGCCGCTGGTGAAGTTGGTCAGGCTGAAGCCCGGCGCCACCACCCCCATGAAGATCAGCAGCTCGATCACCGCCAGCACCGTGACCACCAGTTCGAAGGTGGCGGCGATGCTCACCCCGAGGATGTTCAGGGTCATGAAGATGAAGTAGGCCGCCACCGCGCAGAGCTTGGGATCGAGGGTGGGAAACTGAACGTTGAGGTAGGCGCCGATGGCCATGGCGATGGCCGGTGGGGCGAAGACGAATTCGATCAGGGTGGCGATGCCGGCGATGGTGCCGCCCATGGGGCCGAAGGCGCGCCGGCTGTAGGCGAAGGGCCCGCCGGCGTGGGGAATGGCGGTGGTGAGCTCGGTGAAGCTGAAGATGAAGCAGGTATACATCACCGCAACCACCAGCGCGGTGATCAGAAAGCCCAGGGTCCCGGCGACGCCCCAGCCGTAGCTCCAGCCGAAGTATTCCCCGGAGATCACCAGCCCCACGGCGATGCCCCAGAGGTGCAGGGTGCCGAGGGTCGGCTTGAGTTTCTCGTTGGTCATGACAGGCCACTCCCCTTGTAGCGACGTGATCCGAATGGGTCACCGCGATCCCGCGATGCCCGGCTTTTTCGAGCTTAAACAGCTCGGGGCCGTGGCGACTTGACCGCTCGGCACGGTCGCTGTGACCCCGGGTCAAGTCGGCGTTACCCCTCTTCCCAGGGTGCTACCCGAGACCGCACCAGCCTGGTGCGATGCCTGACCACCCGCCCCGCGATGAGGCACGCCAAGACGCCTAATAGCGTGAAGCCCTCGGCGTTCCCGCCCCGATGGAGGACCGCTTTCCGCCCCGGGGCACAGCCTTTGCTTCATTCATGCCGATCCCCTCCCTGGACCCGCACCATGCCCCTGGCCGCCTCCGGCTTCGCCGCCCTGACCTCACCGTCGCGCAACCTTGGCGTGCTCTCCGCCGCCGCCAGCGGACTGGACGCCGTCATCACCAGCCATGGTGGCGATGTCGATCGCATCTTCGGCACTGCCGGCATCGACCCCGAACAGCTGCAGCACCCCACCCTGAGCCTGGGGTTGGGCAACTACTGCCGGGTCCTGGAGGAAGCCGCCGCCCAGTCCGGCTGCGACAATTTCGGCCTGCACTACGGCGGCCAATTCAAACCGCAGATGCTCGGCCTGCTGGGCTACGTGGGGCTCTGCTCGCCCACCGCCGAAGCGGCCCTGCAGAATTTCGCCGCCGCCTTTCCCTTTCACCAGCACAGCACCCTGATCCAGCTGGTGGACGCCGGTGACTGCTGGCGCTTCGACTACCAGGTGCGCCACGGCGCCATCGTCGCCCGCCGCCAGGACGCCGAGCTGACCCTGGGCATGCTGCTCAACCTCTTGCGCCATGTGCTCGGGCCCACCTGGGCGCCGCGCGCGGTGCAATTCGAACATCCGCGCCCCGAAGGCTGGCACGAGCACCGCCGGCTGTTCGACGCGCCAGTCAGCTTCGGCCAGCCCTGCAATGCCATGCTGGTGCCCAAGGCCGACCTGCGCGGCCGCGCCATGCCCGACCACGATCCGCTGCTCCTCTTGGTGGTGCAGGACGCCATCCGCCAACTCGGCCAGCGGCTGCCACAGATGGAACTGCTCGAAGAGGTCCGCGCCTCGGTGCGCCTGGCGTTGCCCCTGGGCGAGCCCAGCCTGGAGTCCATCGCCCAGCGTCTGGACCTTTCCACCAGCCAGCTGCAACGCCGCCTGCGCGACCAGGGCGCGAGTTTCTCGGCGCTGGTCGAAGGCGTCCGCCGCGACCTGGCGCAGCATTACCTGCGACAGCGGCTGCCGGTCACCGACCTGGCGCCGCTGCTGGGCTATTCGGAGACCAGCGCCTTTTCGCGGGCGTTTCGGCGGTGGTTTCAGGTGAGTCCGCGGCAGTGGCGGGGGATTTCTTAAAATGGGGTGGGGAAAAGAGCCACGAACGCCGGCTGACGTAGGTTGGCGCTGAGCGTAGCGAAGCCCAACAAGGTGGGGTTGCGGCTCTGTGTTATGGGTGCCATAGCTGTTTATCTAGCTTTGCTGGTACTTCTTGTTTCGCCCCCTCGGGCGAGTCACTTTTGCCAATCGCGGCTGCGCGCCCCGGACAAAAGTAACCAAAAACGCTTGCCCCACCATCCGGCCTTTCGCTTCGCTCCAGGTCCGCTCACGCCAGCGCCGCTCCGGGGTCGGCCTACACGGGCCGTCCATGGCCCGTTAGGCCTCTCGCCGCATCCCTGCGGCTCGACCCACTCCACGACACTGGCGTTCGCCCTCCTGAACGGGGCGATTCGCCAGCCTGAAAATATTGGTTGAACAGCCACAAAAGCCCGTAGCCCGTAGCCCGTAGCCCGTAGCCCGTAGCCCGTAGCCCGTAGCGTGGACAACGGCGAAGCCTTGTCCACTGATGGCTTAGGTGCCCACCAGTGGAAAACGCTATGCGGTTTTCCACGCTACAGATCCTGTGAACACCCAGGCATCAGGCTGGCGCCCCGCCCCGTCAGTGAGGCCGAGTGCAGGTGTCGCGGAGGGGGATGCGAGGCAGGACGCCGAGCAAGGCGCGAGGGGCAGGAGGCCCCTTCGTGCCGTGCCCCCCGGAGCGGCACCGGAGTGAGGGGACCTGGAGCGAAGCGGAGGGCCGAAACGTGGGGCAAGCGTTTTTGGTTACTTTTTTGGCGACTGCAAAAAGTAACTCGCCCGGGTGGGCGAAACAAAACCATCAACAGACCTCGATAAGCAGCTAGAGCACTGGTAAACCGAGGCATCACGGCCAACCTCCGCAACGTTGGGCTTCGCTCCACTCAGCGCCAACCTACCGAAGCGGTGAAGGTGATGCGCCCGAGCGGGCGAAACAAAAACCATCAAAGCACTCGGTAATCAGCCAAACACCCCCACCATACCTAGCCGAAAGCCAACCTCTGCCCACTCGGTCAGATTCTTGCAAGGCGCTCCCCAAACAGCCCCAACCAGAACAACGACCACCCGATGACCTCTGCCCTGCCCCCTGCCCTCTTCACCCCCGCCTGGCTGGCGCGCCTGGAGCTGGCCTATGCCCGCCAGGGCGACTGGACCCGGCCGACCACCCGCCACCACCTCGGCCCCTTGCGGGTGCAGAAACACCTGCACGCCGAGGGTCCCGAGGTCTGCCAGCACATCATCGTGCATCCCCCGGGTGGCATCGCCGGGGGTGATCGGCTGGACATCGACGTCAGCGTCGGCCAAAACGCCTGGGCCCAGCTCACCAGCCCCGGCGCAGCCAAGTGGTATCGCGCCGACAGCGCCGCCCACCAGCAGATCGAGCTGCGCGTCGCCGCCGGTGCCACCCTGGAATGGCTGCCCCAGGAGACCATCGTCTTCGCCGGTGCCCGGGCCCATCTCGCTACCCGCATCGAGCTGGAGGGCGATGCCCGCCTCTGCTACTGGGACGTCGTCGCCCTGGGTCGCCCGGCCAGCGCCGAGCGCTTCACCGACGGCCTGTTTCAGGCCCATCTGGACATCCGTCGCGACGGCACCCCGCTGTGGCACGAGCGCCAGCGCCTGGTCGGCGCGGATCGCCTGCTGGACTCGCCCATCGGCCTCGCCGGTCAGCCAGTGTTCGCCACCCTGCTGCTCACTGGCACCCTGGACGCCGACACCCTGGAGCGCTGCCGCGGGCTGGCCCTGCCAGTGCGGGGTGACCTGACCCAACTGCCAGGCCTGGTGGTCGCTCGCTGCCTGGCCGCCGAATCGCTGCAGGCCCGCGCCTGGCTGATCGAAGTCTGGCGCCTGCTGCGCCCCGCCCTGCTCGGCCGTATCGCCGTCCCGCCGCGAATCTGGAGTACCTGATATCTTCGTGATCGCGGCCATGGGCCGCTCCTACATGGAAGCGCAGAATTGTAGGAGCGGCCCATGGCCGCGATGCCCTTCGCCAAAGAGAACACCCATGGACCTGACGCCCCGCGAGAAAGACAAACTGCTCATCTTCACCGCCGGCCTGGTGGCCGAACGCCGCCTGGCACGTGGGGTGAAGCTCAACTACCCGGAAGCCATGGCGCTGATCTCCGCCGCCCTGCTCGAAGGTGCCCGTGACGGTCGCACCGTGGCCGAGCTGATGCACTACGGCACCACCCTGCTGACCCGCGACCAGGTGATGGAAGGCGTCCCGGAAATGATCCCGGAGATCCAGGTGGAAGCCACCTTCCCCGATGGCACCAAGCTGGTCACCGTCCACCAGCCGATCGCCTAGGGAGTCCGCCATGAGTCTGATCGTCCGCGACGCCACCCCTGCCGACCTGCCGGCCGTGCTGCACATCTACAACGACGCCGTCAGCAACACCACGGCGATCTGGAACGAGACCCCGGTGGACCTGGCCAACCGCCAGGCCTGGTTCGACCTGCGCGCCACCCAGGGCTACCCCATCCTGGTCGCCGAGAACGCCGAAGGCACGGTGGTGGGCTATGCCTCCTTTGGTGACTGGCGCCCCTTCGAAGGCTTTCGCCATACCGTCGAGCACTCGGTCTATATCCATCCCGACCAGCGCGGCCAGGGCATCGGTCCGCGGCTGATGACGGTGCTCATCGAACGCGCCCGCGCCTGCGACAAGCACGTGATGGTGGCCGCCATCGAGAGCGGCAACCAGGCCTCCATCCGCCTGCACGAACGCCTCGGCTTCCTCACCACCGGGCAGATGCCCCAGGTCGGCACCAAGTTTGGTCGCTGGCTGGACCTCACCTTCATGCAACTGATGCTGGAGCAGCGCCCATGATCCCCGGCGAATACCAGATCCAGGACGGCGACATCGAACTCAACGCCGGCCGCCGCACCCTCAGCCTGACCGTCGCCAACAGCGGCGACCGGCCGATCCAGGTGGGCTCCCACTACCACTTCCACGAAACCAACGACGCCCTGGTGTTCGACCGCGCCCTGGCGCGCGGCATGCGCCTGAATATCGCCGCCGGCACCGCCGTGCGCTTCGAACCGGGCCAGAGTCGCGAGGTGGAACTGGTCGAGCTGGCGGGGCTGCGCACCGTCTACGGCTTCGCCGGGCGGGTAATGGGGAAGTTGTAGCGGCAAGCGCCCTCACCCCAACCCTCTCCCAAGGGGAGAGGGGGCTAAAAGCAGACATCGAGCTCCCGCCCTTCCCCCTCCCTCCGGGGGAGGGGAAGGGTGAAGGCCAACCAGAACACCCAGCCTCCCAGGAACGGCTCCCTGCGAGGCAACAGGACGACACCCGCCCTTCCCCCTCTCCCTCCGGGAGAGGGCCGGGGTGAGGGCCAACCAGAATACCCAGCTTCCCAGGGACGACTCCCTGCGAGGCAACAGGATGCTACCCGCTCCTCCCCCTCTCCCTCCGGGAGAGGGTCGGGGTGAGGGCCAACCGGACCACCTTTATTCGGGATTCACGCCTATGAAAATCTCCCGCCAAGCCTATGCCGACATGTTCGGCCCCACCACCGGTGACCGGGTGCGCCTGGCCGACACCGAGCTCTGGATCGAGGTCGAAGAAGACCACACCGTCTACGGCGAAGAGGTGAAATTCGGCGGTGGCAAGGTCATCCGCGACGGCATGGGCCAGAGCCAGCTGCCCGCCGCCGAGGTGGTCGATACCGTCATCACCAATGCGCTGATCGTCGACCACTGGGGCATCGTCAAGGCCGACGTCGGCCTCAAGCACGGCCGCATCCATGCCATCGGCAAGGCCGGCAACCCGGACATCCAGCCGGGTGTCAGCGTGCCCATCGGCGCCGCCACCGAGGTCATCGCCGGTGAAGGCATGATCCTCACCGCCGGCGGTATCGACTCCCACATCCACTTCATCTGCCCGCAGCAGATCGAAGAGGCGCTCATGAGCGGCACCACCACCATGATCGGCGGCGGCACCGGGCCGGCCACCGGCACCTATGCCACCACCGTGACCCCCGGTCCCTGGCACATGGCGCAGATGCTCAAGGCCGCCGACGCCTTCCCGATGAACATCGGCTTCACCGGCAAGGGCAACGCCAGCCTGCCGGGTCCGCTGGAGGAGCAGGTCCGCGCTGGCGCCATCGGCTTGAAACTGCACGAGGACTGGGGCACCACCCCCGCCGCCATCGACAACTGCCTGGCGGTGGCCGATCGCTTCGACATCCAGGTGGCCATCCACACCGACACCCTCAACGAATCCGGCTTCGTCGAGACCACCCTGGGCGCCTTCAAGGGTCGCACCATCCACACCTATCACACCGAAGGTGCCGGGGGCGGCCACGCGCCGGACATCATCAAGGCCTGCGGTTTCCCCAACGTGCTGCCCAGTTCCACCAACCCGACGCGGCCCTTCACCAAGAACACCATCGACGAGCACCTGGACATGCTCATGGTCTGCCACCACCTGGACCCGAGCATCGCCGAGGACGTGGCCTTCGCCGAGAGTCGCATCCGCCGCGAGACCATCGCCGCCGAGGACATCCTCCACGACCTCGGCGCCTTCGCCATGATCAGCTCCGACAGCCAGGCCATGGGCCGCGTCGGCGAGGTCATCACCCGCACCTGGCAGACTGCCGACAAGATGAAGAAGCAGCGCGGCCCGCTGCCCGAAGACGCCGCCGGCAACGACAACTTCCGGGTCAAGCGCTACATCGCCAAGTACACCATCAACCCGGCGATCACCCATGGCATCAGCCACGAGGTGGGCTCCATCGAAGTGGGCAAGTTCGCCGA
This sequence comes from Pseudomonas sp. RIT411, assembly GCF_003057735.2. NCBI lineage: Bacteria > Pseudomonadati > Pseudomonadota > Gammaproteobacteria > Pseudomonadales > Pseudomonadaceae > Pseudomonas > Pseudomonas sp. RIT411. Next base: position 34,113 of record NZ_QBIZ02000011.1, on the reverse strand, counting down.
CCTGGTGCTCTGGCGCCCGGCGTTCTTTGGCGTCAAGCCGACGCTGATCCTCAAGGGCGGCGCCATCGCGGCGAGTCTGATGGGCGACGCCAACGCCTCCATCCCCACCCCGCAACCGGTGCACTACCGCCCCATGTTCGGCAGCTACGCCGGCATGCTCCATGACACCAGTCTGACCTTCATCAGCCAGGCCGCCTTCGAGGCCGGGGTGCCGGAGCAACTGGGGCTGAAGAAGCGCATCGGCGTGGTCAAGGGCTGCCGCACCGCGCAGAAGAGCGACCTCATCCACAACGGTTATCTGCCGACCATCGAGGTCGATCCGCAGAACTACCAGGTCAAGGCCGACGGCCAGCTGCTCTGGTGCGAACCGGCCGAGGTGCTGCCGATGGCGCAGCGGTATTTCCTGTTCTAAAGGGGCCTGTTCTAACCAGGCACAGGGTAGGTTGGGCTTCGCTGCGCTAAACCCAACCTACCCGAAGCCCTCTGCGGTTCAGCCGCGACTGATCGGCGCCGCTGGCGCTTCGGCCCGGTCGTCGCGGTCGTAGGCGGCCTTGTCCAGCTGGCCCATCCAGCGCGCGGTCAGGGTGCCGGCGGTCATGGAGCCGTTGACGTTGAGGGCGGTGCGGCCCATGTCGATCAGGGGTTCGATGGACACCAGCAGCGCCACCAGGGTGACCGGCAGGCCGAGGGCCGGCAGTACGATCAGGGCGGCGAAGGTGGCACCACCGCCCACGCCGGCCACGCCCGCCGAACTCAGGGTGACGATGCCCACCAGGGTGGCGATCCACAGCGGATCGAAGGGGTTGATGCCCAGGGTCGGCGCGACCATCACCGCCAGCATCGCCGGATAGAGACCGGCGCAGCCGTTCTGGCCGATGGTGGCACCGAAGGAGGCGGCGAAGCTGGCGATGGCCGGCGGCACGCCGAGGCGCTCGGTCTGGGCCTCGATGTTCAGCGGGATGGTCGCCGCGCTGGAGCGGCTGGTGAAGGCGAAGCTCAGCACCGGCCAGACCTTGGGAAAGAAGCGCGCCGGCGACAGGCCGCTCAGGGTCAGCAGCAGCGCATGGACGCCAAAGAGGATACCCAGGCCCAGGTAGGAGGCGATCAGGAAGGTGCCCAGCTTGAGCACGTCCTGGGGACTGGCGGTGGCGACCATCTTGGTCATCAGCGCCAGCACGCCATAGGGGGTGAGTTGCAGCAGCAGGCGCACCAGCTTCATCACCCAGGCCTGGAGCACGTCGATGCCGGCCAGCACCTTCTCGCCGCGGACCGGATCGTCACGCTGCAGGCGCAGGGCGGCGACGCCGAGGAAGGCGGCGAAGATCACCACGCTGATGATGGAGGTGGGATTGGCGCCGGACAGATCGGCGAAGGGGTTCTTCGGAATGAAGGACAGCAGCAACTGCGGCACCGACAGATCCGCCACCTTGCCGACATAGCTGTTCTGCAGGGCGGTCAGGCGCGCGGTCTCCTGGGCGCCCTGCACCAGGCCTTCGGCGCTCAGGCCGAATAGCCAGGTGACCAGCACCCCGACCAGGGCGGCGATGGCGGTGGTGAACAGCAGGGTGCCCAGGGTCAGCAGGCTGATGCGCCCCATGGAGGAGGCTTCGCGCAGCCGCGCCACGGCGGCCAGGATGGAGGCAAACACCAGCGGCATGATGCTCATCTGCAGCAGCTGCACATAGCCGTTGCCGACCAGGTTGAACCAGCCGATGGAGGTCTTGAGCACCGGGGCGTCATGGCCGTAGACGAGTTGCAGCACCAGGCCGAAGGCCACGCCCAGGGCGAGACCGATGAAGACGCGCACGGCCAGGCTCCAGCCGGTGTTGCGGGTACGCGCCAGCAGGCCGAGCAGCACGGCGAAGGCGACGAGATTGAGGACGAGAGGCAGATTCACACGAGGTCTCCGATACGGCGCCCGACGCGGCCGCCGGACGAAAAGGCGGCGATGGTAGCAGCTCGGGCCGACTCGGCTTAGATCGAGGCGCTATCACCTGATAACCCTGGGACCTTGGGAGGAGCGGTTCTATCGCCGGGGCGAACGGTATTTCCGCCGGGCCTGGCGCTGCTAGAGTGCGCTCCGTCGGGAAACGATGCCCGACGCTGCCAACCCAAAAAGGAGTGACTCCATGCAACGTTTCGCCAAGCTCGCCGCTTCCTTCGCCCTCGCCGCCGCCGTCGCCGGCTGCACCGGCACCGCGATGAAGACGCAGAATCTGGATCCGTCGCAGTACACCGTCGTCGGTCATGGCGAGGGCAAGGCCACCGGTCTCATGATCCTGGGCTTCATCCCGGTCCAGCAGAACGACCGCTTCGTGCGCGCCCAGCAGGCCGCCATCAAGTCCCGCGGCGGCGATGCCCTAATCAATGCCCAGGTGCAGGAAAACTGGTTCTGGGCCTATGTCCTGAACGGCTACACCACCACCGTTTCCGGCGACGTGGTCAAGCTCAAGCGCTGAGCCCCGCCCGACCGACAGGCGCCGCCCATGGAGGCGGCGTTTTTGCGCTAGGCTGGTCGCTTCTTTCCGAGGAGCCGACCATGACCGCGACCCTGATGAAACTCCCGCTGCAATCCATCGATGGCGAAACCCTGACCCTGGAACGCTACCTGGGCAAGGTGCTGCTGGTGGTGAACGTCGCCTCCAAGTGCGGCTTGACCAGCCAGTACGAGGGGCTGGAACGCCTCTACGAGGCCCAGCGCGAACGCGGCCTGGAAGTGCTCGGCTTTCCCGCCAACAACTTCAAGCAGCAGGAGCCCGGCAGCGACGCCGAGATCAAGGAATTCTGCACCCTGACCTATGGCGTGCAATTCCCTATGTTCGCCAAGCTCAGTGTGGTGGGTGAAGACAAGCATCCGCTCTATGAAGAACTCACCCGTGCCCAGCCCGAGGCGACCGGTGACGGTCCCTTCCGTGAACGCATGGTGAGCCGTGGCGGCAGCCCCAATCCCAAGCCCGAGGTGCTGTGGAATTTCGAGAAATTCCTGATCGGGCGCAATGGCGAGGTGGTGGGGCGCTTCGCGCCGGATGTGACGGCGGATGATCCGCGGTTGGTGGAGGCGATTGAGGTGGAGTTGGCGAAGGGCTGAGGGCTTGAGTGTTCACCAGAGCTGTAGCGTGGAAAACCGCGCAGCGTTTTCCGCTGGCAGTAGCTTGACTACCGAATAGGGGCAACGTCTTTATCGCAGCCATGGGCCGCTCCTACGGGATCTTCCGATTGCTGTAGGAGCGGTCCATGACCGCGATTCCAATAGCTCAAGGACGACGTCTGAGCTTGATCGCCGACAGTGGACAAGGCTTCGCCGTTGTCCACGCTACGGGTTACGGGTTATTCAACCAATACTTTCAGGCTGGCGAATCGCCCCGTTCAGCAGGGCGAACGCCAGTGCCGTGGAGTGGGTCGAGCCGCATGGATGCGGCGAGAGGTCCAGTGAGCCATGGACGGCCCATCTGGACCGAACCTGGAACGGCGCTGGCGTGAGCGGACCTGGAGCGAAGCGAAAGGCCGGATGGTGGGGCAAGCGTTTTTGGTTACTTTTTTGCGGGGCGCGCAGCCGCGACTGCAAAAAGTAACTCGCCCGGGTGGGCGAAACAAAAACTCTCCAAGCACTCAATAAGCAGCCATGGCACCTACTAAACAAGCGTGAGCCTTGCAATGTTGGGCCTCGCTAACGCTCAACCCAATCTCCAGGCGTCTCCTGCTCAAGAGGTCGGATTGCGACGGTCGACCGCCACAACCCAACCTTCTCCTTACCCGCGCTGCAACACCCCGCGCATGGAGCCGAAATGCCCCGGGAAGGAGCAGAAGAAGGTGTATTCCTTGCCGGCTTCCAGGGCCCCGGTATCGAAGGTCACGGAGTCCTTTTCGCCACCACCCAACATCTTGGTATGGGCGATGATGCGTTCGTCGCCCTCGGGCAGGTAGCCCTTGGCTTCGCCCGCGTTCATGCCGGCGGCGTCGACGGCCGAGGCGTCGGTGGAGCGGGTCAGCACCCAGTTATGGCCCATGACGTTCTTGGGCAGGCTGCCACTGTGGATCAACTCCACGGTAAAGGTCTTGCACGAGGCCGGGACCTGGATGGAAGCGCGGCTGTAGGTCATCTGGTCGCCGGCTTCGATCTGGGTGGTACAGCTGTCGGCGGCCCAGGCGCCGGTACTTCCCAGGGCGAACAGCGCGGCGGCGAAAAGCGTGGATTTCATGAACCCTCCGGATGCGTGAAAGTCGCCAGTCAGACCGATGCGAGGGTGGCGGGTTCCAGCGGCCATGGCAAGGGAGCGGCTTCGCTCTATCGCCTCCATCGAAACCTTTGCCAGGTCGCCGGGCCTTACCTCTGGGTACTATCCCTCCATCACCCGCCAGCCAAGGACGCCCGCCATGACCCTTACCGCCCTGTTGCACGAGTTGTTCGCCAGCTATGCCCAGGCCGCCAGTGGCAATGCGCCGGAAGAGGCTTTCCTCGCGCGATGACGGTGCTTTGATCACGGGTGACGGACAGCTAGGCTAGGCGTTTTGCCTGCCTAGGAGTCCCCATGTCGCTGAAAACCGTCTGTGTCTTCTGTGGTGCCAAGCCCGGCGCCTCGCCGGTCTTCGCCGAAGCGGCCGCGCACCTCGGGCGTACCCTCGCCGAGCGCGGCCTCACCCTGGTTTACGGCGGTGGCAAGGTCGGCCTGATGGGTGTGGTCGCCGATGCCGCCCTGGCCGCCGGTGGCGAAGTCATCGGCATCATCCCCCAGAGCCTCAAGACCGCCGAACTGGGCCATACGGGCTGCACTCGGCTGGAAGTGGTCGACGGCATGCATGCGCGCAAGGCGCGGATGGCGGAGCTGGCCGATGCCTTCATCGCCCTCCCCGGCGGCCTGGGCACTCTGGAAGAACTCTTCGAGGTCTGGACCTGGGGGCAGCTCGGCTATCACGCCAAGCCGATGGGTCTCTTGGAGGTCGATGGCTTCTATGCGCAATTGGAAGGCTTCCTCGATCACCTGGTCGCCCAGGGCTTCGTTGCCGCGCCGCACCGCGCCATGCTGCAGGTGGAGGCTTCGCCAACCGCCCTGCTAGACGCCCTCGCCACCTGGCAGCCCACGGTGCCGCCGCGCTGGGCCGAAGCGGCACCGCGCTAGCGCCGGTACACCGCCCGTCCCGGGTCTCGAACCCTCGCCGCTTGTGGCCTGTCGGTACTGACAGGCCCGCAAAAGTCACACGAGCGACGAGGATTCCTCCATGACCGATTTTCCCAAAGCCCCGATGCCGGAACAGCAGCAAGAGGTTCCCGGCCTGCAATCGCGCATGAATCCGGTCCCGGATTGCGGTGAGCAAAGCTACAAGGGCTCTGGCCGTCTGGCCGGCAAGAAGGCGCTGATCACCGGTGGCGACAGCGGCATCGGCCGTGCCGTGGCCATCGCCTTCGCCCGCGAGGGCGCCGATGTCGCCATCAGCTACCTGAACGAGCACGAAGACGCCGAGGATACCGCCCGCCTGGTGCGCGAAGCCGGGCGCGAGGCCCTGCTGCTGCCGGGCTGCCTGTCCAAGCGCGAGCAGTGCCTGGCAGTGGTGGACAAGACCGTGGCCGCCTTCGGGCGCATCGACGTGCTGGTCAACAACGCCGCCTTCCAGATGACCCACGAGACCCTCGACGAGATTCCCGACGACGAGTGGGTCTACACCTTCGATGTGAACATCACCGCCATGTTTCGCATCACCCAGGCTGCGGTGAAGCACATGGGCCAGGGTGGCTCCATCATCAACACCACCTCGGTGAATTCGGACATGCCGCGGCCGACGCTGCTGGCCTATGCCACCACCAAGGGCGCCATCGCCAACTTCACCGCGGGCCTGGCGCAACTGCTTGGCGAAAAGGGCATCCGCGCCAACAGCGTGGCCCCCGGCCCTGTCTGGACCCCGCTGATCCCGGCCACCATGCCGCCCGAGCAGGTCAAGGAATTCGGCGGCAACACCCCGCTCGGCCGCCCCGGCCAGCCGGTGGAACTGGCGCCGGTCTACGTGATGCTAGCCTCCGACGAATCCAGCTACACCTCGGGCGCGCGCATCGCCGTCACCGGCGGCAAGCCGATTCTCTGAGTTTTCTCTGCCCCGGCCCGGGCCGGGGCGCCTTTCTTGCCGCTGGAGTCCCCCGATGCTCGGCCAACCCCTGCGCCTTTCCACCCCCTTGCGCACCCATGTGTTCGGCGGTCACGAGATCGCCGAGCGCCTCGGCAAGCGTGGCCTGCCCCCGGGCCGCATCGCCGAGACCTGGGAAATCAGCGACGTACCGGGCAGCAGTGCCACGGTGCTCGACGGTCCCCTCGCCGGCCAGAGCCTGCATGACGTGGTGCAGGCCTATCCCGAACAACTGGTCGCGCCGGGCTGGCAGGGCCCCTGGTTTCCCCTGCTGACCAAGTTCATCGACGGCAGCGGCCGCCTGCCGGTGCACCTGCACGCCGATGATGCCACCGCCCGCCGCCTGGAATGCCAGCCCAACGGCAAGACCGAAGCCTGGCACATCCTCTGGGCCGAACCGGGCGCCACCGCCCTGGTGGGCCTCAAGCCCGGCCAGAGTCGCGAGCGCGTGCGCGACGCCCTGCTGCGGCAGGACTACGACGCTGTCATGCGGCGCCTTCCGGTGCGCGCTGGCGAGACCTTCTTCATCCCCGGCGGCACCCTGCACAGCTTCGGTCCCGGCACCCTGATCTACGAGATCGAACAGACCTCGGACATCCAGCAGCAGGCCATGCCCTGGCGCATGACCGATGGCGAGCCGCTGCCCCACGCCGACTGGCGCGCCGGTATCGAGGCGCTGCTGGACGAACTGGATCTGGATGCCGATCCGCGGGTCACCCCCGGGCTGCGCCTGCCCCTGGGCGATGGGCACGACCGCCTGCTGTGCACGGCCTGCCGGCACTTCGCCCTGGAACGCTGGCGGCTGGCCGGCGCCGGGGCGCCGCCGCTGGACTATCGCTTCTCCAGCGCCCGCCTGCTGAGCAACGTCGGGCGTCCGGTACGGCTGGAGTCGGCTGGCTGGAGCGGCATGCTCGGCGCCGCCGAATCCCTGCTGCTGCCGGCCGCGCTCGGCGAAATCCGTCTGAGCGGCCCGGCCGACCTGCTGGTCGGCTACGTGCCGGATCTGCATCAGGACATCCAGGCGCCCCTGGCCGCCGCCGGCTACGGCCCCGCGGTCATGGCCGACCTGGGTATCGAATGCTCTTCCTGAACTGCAAGCTCACTGACCTTCAAGGAGTCCCCATGAGCGACTATCCCAAGCCCCCACTGAAACCCCAACCCCAGACCTTTCCCGGCTCCGAAGCGCGCATGGATCCGCTGCCCGACAGCGGCGCCGCAACCTATCGCGGCTCGGGTCGCCTCAAGGGCAAGGCGGCGCTGATTACCGGTGCCGACAGCGGTATCGGCCGCGCCGTGGCCATCGCCTTCGCCCGTGAAGGCGCCGATGTCGCCATCGCCTACCTGGACGAGCACGAGGATGCCCGGGAGACCGCCCGCCTGGTCACCGAGGCCGGGCGCCAGGCCGTCCTGCTGCCCGGCGATCTGGTCGACCGCCAGACCTGCCTGGACGTGGTGCAGAAAACCGTCGAGGCCTTTGGCCGGATCGACGTGCTGGTCAACAACGCCGCCTTCCAGCAGGTGCGCGACAGTCTCGACGAGATTCCTGACGAGGAATGGGTGCATACCTTCAACGTGAACATCCATGCGATGTTCCGCATCACCCAGGCGGCGGTGAAGCACATGCCGCGCGGCGGCTCCATCATCAACACCGCCTCGATCAACGCCGACATCGCCCCGCCGACCCTGCTGGCCTATTCGGCGACCAAGGGCGCCATCGCCAACTTCACCGCGGGCCTGGCGCAACTGCTCGGCGACAAGGGCATCCGCGCCAACAGCGTGGCCCCCGGCCCGATCTGGACGCCACTGATCGTCAGCACCATGAAGCCCGACGAACCTGAGCAATTCGGCGCCAGTACCCCTCTTGGTCGCGCCGGCCAGCCGGTGGAGCTGGCCCCGGCCTATGTGCTGCTGGCCTCGGACGAAGGCAGCTACATCTCCGGCGCCATGCTGCCGGTGACGGGCGGGATGCCGGTGCTCTGAGGGTTCTGGCTGGGGTGCCGGGGTTTACCCTCACCCCGGCCCTCTCCCCGAGGGAGAGGGGGTAGATAATTCCGTAGGTTGGTTGAGCGCAGCGAAGCCCAGCGCGGGGTATCCGGTAGCGTTGGGCTTCGACGATGAAGCTGTCTCAACCCAACCTAAGAGGCTTGCCTCTCTCTCAGAGAGAAGATCGCTCGGCCGTCCGCGTGGAAAACGCTACGCGGTTTTCCACCCTACATATCTGGGTTCGCTCTTTCTCCGAGGGCGAGGAGGTAGATGTTTCCGAAGGTTGGGTTGAGCGCAGCGAGGCCCAACGTGGGGTATCCGGCAGCGCTGGGCTTCGACGATGAAGCCGTCTCAACCCAACCTACTAGTCTTGCCCTCTCTCCGAGAGAAGATCGCTCGGGCGTCCGCGTGGAAAACGCTGCGCGGTTTTCCACCCTACGAATCCATGCCGACAACCAAAAGCCTCGGTCAGACGCCCCCTCTCCCCCTGGGAGAGGGCCGGGGTGAGGGTCGCCCGCCTCCCTTACGGCTGCAGATAGCGCACCATGGCATCGCCGATCATGGTCTTGTGCCGACGCAGCACCGCCGGTTCTTCCATGTCGATGTCGTGGATGCGGCCGAAGGTGTGGCGGTTGGAGACGCGGTAGAAGCAGAACGAGCACATCAGCAGGTGCACATCCACCGCGTCCAGCCCGCTGCGGATCTCGCCGCTGGCTTCGCCACGGGCGAGGATGCGGCGCAGGGCTTCCAGCGCCGAGGAGTTGAGGCTGGAGATGGTCTCGGACTGCGCCAGGTGGCGACCGCGGTGGATGTTCTCGATGCTCACCACGCGGATGAAGTCGTCGTGACTGCGGTGATGCTCGAAAAGGAATTCCGCCAGGGTGCGGATCGCCTCCAGTGGCGGCAGGCGGTCCAGCGGCAATTCGGCCTCGTTGCCGCGCACGTCGCTGTAGAGCTTTTCCAGCACCGTCAGGTAGAGCTGCTCCTTGCTGCCGAAGTAGTAGTAGATCATCCGCTTGGAGGTATGGGTGCGCTCGGCGATGGCGTCCACCCGCGCGCCGCTCAGGCCCAGGTCGGCGAACTCGGCCACGGCGGCGGCGAGGATGGCCTGGCGGGTCTTCTCGGGATTGTTCTTGCGCGGGGTACGCAGCGTGGGCGCGAGCGCCGGGGTGTCCTGCATCGGGCTGACTCTTGTCGGAGGAGAGGCGCGGGCACCCCGGGGTGCCCGCCTGGCTCAGAATTCCAGGGGCGCCGGGCGACCCTGGCGCGCCTGCAGCATGGCCGCCAGGCGGACCGGGCTGTTGGCGGCGCCGTAGCCACTGTAATCCTTGCGCTGGAGGATTTCGAAGAAGAAGCGGTCGGCGAAGGACTCGGTGTAGACGTGGAACAGCTCGCCGCCCTGGGCATCGCGGTCGTAGAGGACGTTGTAGTAGGCCAGCCGACTGAGGAAGTCGTCGTCGAAATCGAAGCGCGCCCCCAGGTCGTCGTAGTAGTTCATCGGGATCTCCAGCAGGGGCACCCCGGCGGCCTTGGCCTGCTCCACCGCCTGGAAGATGTCCTGGCAGGCGAAGGCGATGTGGTGCACCCCCGAGCCGCGATAACTCGACAGCGCCCGGGCGATGGCGGTGTTGCGATTCTCCGAGATGTTGAGCGCCAGGCGCACGCTGCTCTCGCGATTCTTCAGGGCGCGACTCTTGACCAGGCCATAGGGGTCCGGGACCACCACCTCGTCGTCGGCGCTGAAATCGAACAGGCTCTTGTAGAACAGCACCCAGCTGTCCAGGGCATCGGCCGGCAGGGCGATGGCCACGTGGTCGACGTGGGTCAGGCCGAGGCCGCCGCTGGCGCCGGCGCTGACGTCGAAGTCGGTGTCATAGAGACTGCGGCCGTCGGCGCCACGATCGGCGAGATAGATCAGGCTGCCATCGGGCGCCCGCACCGCCGGGATCTCCCGCTCGTTGGGACCGACCAGGCCGCGATAGGGCTGCGCCCGGTACTGCTGGGCGCGCTCCAGGGCGGCCTGGCTGTCCGGCACGCGCAGGGCCATGGCGCACAGCGAGGGGCCGTGGGCCTCGAAGAAGTTGTGGCCGAAGGAATAGGGTTCGGCATTGAGCACCAGGTTGATCTCGCCCTGGCGCAGCAGGGTGACGTTCTTGGAGCGGTGCCGGCCGGCCCGGGCAAAGCCCAGTTTGCCTAGCCAGCCCGCCAGGTCGGCGCCATGGCCGTCGTCCACGGCGAATTCGAGGAATTCGGTGCCCTCCAGGCGCGGCGCCTCGGGCGGGGCGAACAGCGGCGCTGCCCCAGGGCTCTCTTCTCGCTGCAACCGCGCGGCGGTCTGCTCCTCCAGGTAGAGCAGGGATCTCAGGCCATCGGCGGCGGTGGCGCGGGTCTGGGCGGCGCGGAAGCCGTCGTTGAAGATCTCCAGCGACAGCGGCCCCTGGTAGCCGGTCTGCAGGATGGGCGCGAGGAAACCGGCCAGGTCGAATTCGCCCTGCCCCGGGAAGCAGCGGAAATGCCGACTCCACTCCAGCACGTCCATCTGCAGCACGGGCGCATCGGCCATCTGCACGAAAAAGATCTTGTCCCCCGGGATCTGCGCGATGCCCGCCGGATCACCACCAATGGACAGGGTGTGGAAGCTGTCGAGCAGCACGCCGAGATTGGGATGATCGACCGCCTTCACCAGCCGCCAGACCTGCTGCCAGGTGTTGACGTGACGCCCCCAGGCGAGGGCTTCGTAGCCGATGCGCAGGCCACGCGGGGCGGCGCGCTCGGCCAGCAGCTGCAGGTCGTCGGCGATCAGGCGCTCGTCGCCGAGGCTGTCGGCGGCGGTGTTGCTGCACACCAGGATGAGGTCGGTGCCCAGCTCCTGCATGAGGTCGAACTTGCGCTCGGCGCGGTCGAGATTGCGCTGCAGCCGCTCGCGGCGATTGCCCTCGAAGTCGCGGAACGGCTGGAACAGAGTGATCGCCAGCCCCAGGTCCTGGGCGCGCTGGCGGATCTCCCGCGGACTGGCACCGGAATACAGCAGGTCGTTCTCGAAGATTTCCACACCGTCGAAGCCCGCCGCGGCGATGGCCTCGAGCTTTTCGGTCAGGGTGCCGCTGATGGATACGGTCGCGATGGAACGCTGCATGCCGGTGCTCCTGTGTTGAACGGCCACTCCGCGGGCTGGGCCAGGGCGGGGTGACACGGATCTGTCGGGTCTGGTGCCGATTATTCGTGGCGCCCGGCGACCCAACAATGGATTATGTACGAACCGGTTAGTTTCTGTTCGCTGATCGAACAGTTGGGCTTCCGGCGAATTGACCAGTCCCGTTAGCGCCTCGCACTATGATCGTAGAGCCCAGCGCTCGTCGCTTCCGCCGCGTCGACCATAACAAGACAAACAAGAGTGTGCGTCCATGCCCCAGCTATCCACGTTATCCTGCGTCCCCCGTCTCGTCTGCAGCCCCACCGCGCGCAGTCGGCGACGGCCAGGCTAGGTCCTCCCGTCCTTTCCATCTTCGGCTCCCGCGACCCGAGCGAGTTCGTGCGCGGCGCTGAAACCCTCCTGGCCTGACAATAAAATTCCGGAGACAACCATGGCCACTACCGCCTCCCCCACCCCCGGCTCCCAAGCCAAGAAAGCCACTGCCAGCGGCTGGATCGGCTCGGCGCTGGAATACTACGACTTCTTCATCTACGCCCAGGCGGCGGCGCTGATCTTCCCGCAGATCTTCTTCCCCTCCAGCGATCCCAAGATGGCCATCGTCGCCTCCCTCGCCACCTATGGCGTGGGCTATCTGGCCCGTCCGGTCGGTGCCTTCGTGCTCGGTCACTGGGGCGATACCCGCGGTCGCAAGAACGTCCTGCTGCTGTGCATGTTCCTCATGGGCATCGCCACCATGGCCGTGGGCCTGCTGCCCACCTACCACCAGATCGGTATCCTCGCGCCCATCCTGCTGGTGGTGCTGCGCCTGATCCAGGGGTTCGCCGTGGCCGGCGAGATCTCCGGGGCCAGCTCCATGGTGCTCGAACACGCCCCCTTCGGCCGGCGTGGCTACTATGCGAGCTTTACCCTGCAGGGCGTCCAGGCCGGCCAGGTGATGGCCGCGGCGATCTTCCTGCCGCTGGCCTACTTCATGCCCGCCGACGCCTTCAACAGCTGGGGCTGGCGCATCCCCTTCCTGCTCAGCGCCTTCGTCCTGCTGGCCGGCTTCATCATCCGTCGCGAGGTCCATGAGACGCCCGCCTTCGTCAAGGAAGAAGCCAAGACCGAGACCGCCAGCGTGGCCCGGCGCTCGCCCATCGGCGAAGCCCTGAGCACCAGCTGGAAGGCCATGATCCTGGTCGCGCTGATGGCGCTGATGAACGTCATCCCGGTGGTGGCCACCATCTTTGGCGCCGCCTATGCGGTGCAGCCGGCCTACGGCATCGGCTTCGACAAGAGCGTCTACCTGTGGATACCGGTGGTGGGCAACATCGTCGCCGTGCTGGTGATCCCCTTCGTCGGCAACCTCTCCGATCGCATCGGCCGCCGGCCGACCATGATCGGCGGCGCCCTGGGTTCGGGTCTGCTGGCCTTCGGTTACCTCTACGCCATCAGCATCCACAACCTGCCGCTGGCCTTCGTCATGTCGCTGCTGATGTGGGGCGTGGTCTACCAGGGCTACAACGCCGTGTTCCCGAGCTTCTACCCGGAGCAGTTCCAGACCCGCTATCGCGTCTCGGCCATGGCCATCGCCCAGAACATCGGCACCATGTTCACCGCCATGCTGCCGGCGCTGTTCACCCTGGTCGCCCCGCCTGGCACCGAGAACATCTGGCTGGTGGTCGGCGGCCTGGCCTTCGGCGTGACCTGCCTGTCGGCCCTGGCGGCCTACCTGTCGCCGGAGACCTACCGGGTGCCCATGAGCGACCTGGGCAAGCCAGGCGCCCTGCAGATGGACAAGCACTCCTACGACACGGCCCGCCAGGACAGCCTCAAGGCCAGCGTCTGACCCCTCGCGAGCCCTCGCCTGGCGAGGGCTCCGCCCTGCTACCTTGGTAGCCTTGCCGCAAGACATACGTTGTCATATAACTATCCAGCCGAACGCCTCGGTCGCTGCTTTCCGATAATTCAAATAAGAAAGGAATCCCCCATGTCGCCTGCACCCTCCTAGCCGTCCCTCGCCTCACCGCCCGACCCGCCCTCGTCAGATGCCGCCTCCGCCGGCAGGGCGCCCCTTACCTACAAGAACAAGGAACACCATGAGCACTCGACTCGCTTCCGGCCGGCTCGCCCGTGCCTGCGCCGCCTTCGCCGCCCTCGCCAGCACCACGCCGCTGTGGGCCGCGGACGGCTTCATCGAAGGCACCAAGGCCAATCTCAACCTGCGCAACTTCTACTTCAATCGCAACTTCGTCGATCCGGCCTACACCGCGCAGAACAAGGCCGAGGAATGGACCCAGAGCTTCATCTTCGGCCTGACCTCCGGCTACACCCAGGGGCCGGTGGGCTTCGGCATCGATGCCCTGGGGCTCTATTCGGTCAAGCTCGACGGTGGCGCCGGCACCTATGGCACCCAGCTGCTGCCGACCCATGCCGGCAACGAGCCGGCCAAGGATTTCGGGCGCCTGGCGGTGGCCGCCAAGGCCAAGGTCTCCAAGACCGATATCAAGGTCGGCGAGTGGTTCGCCGTGCTGCCGATCCTCAGGTCCGACGACGGCCGCTCGCTGCCGCAGACCTTCCAGGGCGCGCAGATCCACTCCACCGAGATCCAAAACCTGGAACTCTGGGGCGGCCAGATGCGGCAGAACAGTCCGCGCAACGACGCCAGCATGGAAGACATGTTCATGCAGGGCCGCGCCAATGCCACCTCCGACCGCTTCAACTTCGTCGGTGGCGAATACAGGTTCAACGAGAAGCGTACCCAGATCGGCCTCTGGTACGCCCAGCTCGAAGACATCTACCACCAGAAATTCATCAACCTGATCCACTACCAGCCGCTGGGCAGCTGGACCCTGGGCGCCAACCTCGGCTACTTCATCGGCGACGACGACGGTTCGGCCCGCGCCGGTGCCCTGGACAACCGCACCGCCTATGCGCTGCTCTCGGCCAAGCAGGGCGGCGGCACCTTCTATGTCGGCCTGCAGCGCGTCAGTGGCGACAGCGCCTGGATGAGGGTCAACGGCACCAGCGGCGGCACCCTGGCCAACGACAGCTACAACTCCAGCTACGACAACGCGCGGGAACGCTCCTGGCAGGTGCGCTACGACCACAACTTCGCCGCCTTCGGCGTGCCGGGTCTGACCCTGATGAATCGCTACCTCAGCGGCGACAACGTGCACACCGGCAGCATCACCGACGGCAAGGAATGGGGTCGCGAATCCGAGGTGCAATACGAGGTGCAGAGCGGCCCGCTGAAGAAGCTGCTGATCCGCTGGCGCAACTCCAGCATGAGACGCGACTACAGCGCCAGCGGCTCCTTCGACGAGAACCGCATCATCCTCAACTACCCGATCTCGGTGCTGTAGGGCGCCGGTTCGCGGCTGGGCGGGTGGCCGTTCCGCCCGCCCAGCCGACCGCTGTCGCTTGCCCGGATCGCCCAGGCCTTATACTGTACAAAGATACAGCCAAGAGGCCTCGACATGACCCAGCCCCAGCGCCCGCCACGGGGTCGTGGCACCGCCAGCAATCCGCACAATCGCTTTGCCGCGACCCGCAGCGAGGCCGAGCACGATGGCTGGTACGAGGAAGCCACCCCACTGACCTTCACCACCGCCGTCCGCCAGGAAACGGCCAAGACGGTGATCAGCCGCAACCAGTCGCCGGACGTCGGCTTCGATCGCTCGGTGAATCCCTATCGCGGCTGCGAGCATGGCTGCATCTACTGTTTCGCCCGCCCCTCCCACGCCTACTGGGACCTCTCGCCCGGCATCGATTTCGAAACCCAGCTGATCGCCAAGACCAATCTGGCCGAGCGGCTGGAGGCGGAGCTGAGCAAGCCGGGCTACCACCCGCAGCCCATCGCCTTGGGCATCAACACCGACGGCTACCAGCCCATCGAGCGGCAGTACCAGCTGACGCGCCAGGCGCTGGAGATCCTGCTGCGCTATCGCCATCCGGTGACCCTCATCACCAAGAGCGCGCTGATCCTGCGCGACCTGGATCTGCTGGTGCAGCTGGCCGAGCGCAACCTGGTGCGGGTGGCCTTCAGCCTCACCACGCTGGATGATGACCTCAAGCGCATCCTCGAACCCCGCACCGCCGCGCCCCAGGCCCGGCTGCGCGCCATGCGCACCCTGCACGAGCACGGGGTGCCGGTGAGCGCCCTGCTGGCGCCGATGATTCCCATGATCAACGACCATGAACTCGAAGCCCTGCTGGAGGCGGCCCGCGACCACGGCGCCCGCTCGGCCGGCTATACGCTGTTGCGACTGCCGCTGGAGATCGTCGAGCTGTTCGAGGAATGGCTGCAGACGCACTTCCCCGAGCGTGCCGCCCATGTGATGAGCCTGATCCGGCAGTCGCGCGGCGGGAAGAATTACGACAGTCGCTTCGGCATCCGCATGAAGGGCGAAGGCCAGTTCGCCGAGCTGCTGGCCCAGCGCTTTCGCCTGGCCCGCCGCCGCTTCGGCCTGGAGCGCCGCGAGGGCGAAGGCCTGGACTGCAGCCAGTTCGCCCCGCCGGGGGAGCAGCTGGGGTTGTTTTAGCACGGGCGCAGAACGGGGTGCTCCCTCACCCCAACCCTCTCCCAAAGGGAGAGGGGGAAAAGCGCCGCAGCCCCTCACCCCAGCCCTCTCCCAAGGGGAGAGGGGGAAAAGCAGCGGCGCACGCCTCTTAGGTCGGGTTGAGCGCAGCCAAGCCCAACGGCGTGGCCTCCCTCACCCAGCCCTCGCCATCCAGCTGCTAGGCTAAACGGCTGTGCCTATCTCTGGAGTCGCCATGACCGCCCCTACCCCGCTCACGCCGGCCCAGGCCGTTGCCGCCGGTATCGACTTCGCCGAACTCAAGGTCGATGCCAGCGGCCTCTACTGGAGTCAGTACGATCCCACCGATGGCGCCACCCGCCTCTGGGTCCGCGAGGCCGGCGCCGCGCCGCGCTGCCTCACGCCGGCGGGGTTCAGCCTGCGCAGCAAGGTCTACGAATACGGCGGCGGCGCCCTCTGCCTGGGCGATCAGGGACCGCTGTTCGTCAATGAAGCCGACCAGGCGGTCTATCGCCAGCCGCGTGACGGCGGCGCGCCCGAATGGCTGGCCGGAGGCGAGGCCTGGCGCTACGGCGATCTGCACTGGGATGGTGTCCGGCAGCAGTTGCTGGCGGTCGAGGAGGATCGCCGCGAGCAGCCGCCGCGCCATCGCCTGGTCGCCTTGAGTGCCGGTGGCGCACGCCAGGTGCTGGCCGAGGGCGCGGATTTCTATGCCGCACCGCGCACCAGCGCCGACGGGAGCCGCCTGGCCTGGATCGAGTGGGACAGGCCCCACCAGCCCTGGACCTGCACCCGGCTGCTGACGGCGACGCTGGACGCCGAGGGACGTCCCGGTGCGCCCAGCGTGGTATCGGCCGATCCCGAGGAATCGCTGCAACAGCCGCTGTTCGATAGCGAGCAGCGGCTCTGGGCGCTGAGCGATCGCCAGGGCTGGTGGCAGCCCTGGTGCGAAACCGTGGAAGGCTTCGCGCCCCAGGAGGCGCCTGCGGCGGATCACGCGGCGGCGCCTTGGCAACTGGGCGGTGCCAGCTGGTTGCCGACGGCGGAAGGCTGGCTGGCGACCTGGCAGGAAGACGGCTTCGGCGTGCTCGGCGAGCGCTGGGCCGCGGGAGAGACCCGCCGCCTGGCCACGGACTTCAGCCGTTTCCGCGGGCTGGCCCTGGACGACAGCCATTGCTACTGCATCGCTGCGGCGCCCACGCGCCCCTCGGCGGTGCTGGCCATCGATCGCCAGAGCGGCGCGGTTGAGATCGTCACCGGCGGCGTCGCGCCCCTGGGCGACAGCGCCATCGTCGCCCCCCAGCCGCTGAGCTATCCCAGTGGCGACGGCCAGGCCCAGGGCTTTCTCTATCTGCCGGAGCGGCACGGCGAGGGTCCGCCGCCGCTGCTGGTCAGCATCCACGGCGGTCCCACCTCCTGCACCTATCCGGTGTTCGATGCGCGCATCCAGTTCTGGGTGCGCCAGGGCTTCGCCGTGGCCGATCTCAACTATCGCGGCAGCAGCGGCCACGGCCGGGCCTACCGCCAGGCGCTGCACCTGCGCTGGGGCGAGGTGGACGTCGAGGACGCCTGCGCGGTGGTCGACCACCTGGGCGCCCAGGGCCTGGTGGACCCGACGCGAGCCTTTATCCGTGGCGGCAGCGCCGGTGGCTACACGGTGCTCTGCGCCCTGGCCTTCCGCGACGTCTTTCGCGCCGGCGCCAGCCTCTATGGCGTCAGCGATCCCCTGGCGCTGGCCAAGGTCACCCACAAGTTCGAGGCCGACTACCTGGACTGGCTGATCGGCGATCCCGAGGCCGATCGCGCGCGCTACGAGGCACGGACGCCGCTGCTGCATGCCGAGGGCATCCAGGCGCCGGTGATCTTTCTGCAGGGCCTCAAGGACGCCGTGGTGGTCCCCGCCCAGACCGACGCCATGGCCGCGGCCCTGGAGGCGCGTGGCATACCGGTGGTGGTCAGGCGCTATCCCGACGAAGGCCATGGCTTTCGCCGAGCGGCCAACCAGGCCGATGCCCTGGAGCAGGAAGCCGCCTTCTATCGCCGCTGGCTATAACGGCGGCGCGCTCAGAAAGTCGGTCCAGGCCGACGCTGAGCGCGCCTGGCCCGTATAGAATGGCGCTTTAGCCGTCGAGTTCTTGCATGCCCTTCGTTCGCCGCGGTATCGAAAGCATCGTCTCCACCTGGCTGGCCGGCCTGCTGCTGCTCCTGCCACTGGTGCTGACCCTGGCGCTGATCGGCTGGATCGTCAGTTTCCTCAATGGCCTGATCGGCCCCAACACCACCCTGGGCCGGTTGTTCGTGGCGGTCGGTCATCCCTTCGTCGGCAATTCCATGGCGGCCTATGGCCTCGGCACCCTGCTGCTGCTGGTGCTGCTCTATCCGCTGGGGCTGGCGGTCAAGCTGGGCCTGCGTCGGCCGCTTGGCTGGTTCGCCGACATGACCTTTCGCCGCATTCCGGTGGTGGGCAAGCTCTATGGCCTGGCCGAGCGCTTCGTCGAGTTGCTCGATCGCAAGGAAGGCGGGGCGGACATCCGCGCCATGAGTCCGGTGTGGTGCTTCTTCGGGGGTCAGGGCGTGGCGGTGCTGGCGCTGCTGCCCAATCCGGCGGTGATCGACATCGAGGGTCGCCACTATCACGCCGTGCTGGTGCCTTCGGCGCCGGTCCCCGTGGGGGGCGGCCTGCTCTATGTCCCGGTGGACTGGGTGAAGCCGGCGGACATGGGCATCGACATGTTCACCAGCATCTATGTCTCCATGGGCATCACCCTGCCGCCAGTGGTCAAGGATCGCCAGGTGGAATTCATTCCCCTGGAAGAAGCCGTGCGCCGCCAGCAGGAAAACGGGACGGCCGAGGAGCCGCCCCGCCAGCCTCGATAAGGATTTGCTAAAAGGTCGCCGAGCGAAGGTCAGGCAAGGCAAAAACCAGCGAGGAAGCGGAGTTTACAAATAGTAAATGAGCATTCCGAGCTGGTTTTTAACGCAGCATCACCGAGCGCAGGCACTTTTTAACCTTAGTTCTGCACCGCCTGGACCGAGCCGCCATCCACGCGCAGGTTGCTGCCGTTGATGAAGGAAGCGCGCTCGGACACCAGCAGGGCGATGGCCGCGGCCACTTCTTCCACCTTGCCGCGGCGCTTCTGCACGATGCCGGGCCGTTCTTCGTCGAGGAAGCTTTCGATGGCTTCTTCGAAGGAGACGCCCTTTTCCTCGGCGCGCTTTTCCATCATGCCGTCGGTCATGCCGGTCTCGATGAAGGCGGGGGACACGGTATTGCACAGCACGCCGTGGGCCGCTTCCTTGTACGACAGGTTCTTGATGAAGGCGGCCAGGGCCGCCTTGGCCACGTTGTAGACGGCCTCTTCCCAATAGGGCTGGACGGCGTTTTCCGAGGTGATGCAGACGAAGCGACCCCAGCCGCGCTTGCGCATGCGCGGAATGGCGGCGCGACCGACGCGCACGGCGGAAAAGAAGTCGGTGGCCCAGGCTTCCTCGTAGTCGGCATCGGCCAGTTCCAGGGGATCGCCCTTGGCGCCGGTGACGCCGGCGGTGTGCACCACGATGTCGATCTGGCCGAAGCGGGATTCGCCCTGCTCCACCAGCCGGTCCACCGCGGCCTGGTCGGTCATGTCGGCCGCGATCAGCAGCGTATCGCCCGGCAGGCCCTTGGCCGCCTCTTCCAGCTTGCCCTGCTCCAGGTCGGAGAGCACCAGCTTGACGCCTTCCTCGGCCAGCAGCTTCGCCGTGGCCAGACCCATGCCACCGCTGGCACCCGTGATGAGGGCGACGCGCCCCTTGATTCCCAGATCCATACCGACCTCGCTCGCAGATTTTTTCAATGCCGTGATCCGGCGTCTCTGATTCCGACTCGCCACGAGGCGCCGTTGCGCTTACCGTTCGGCGGAAAGCGCAACGGCAGCCCCGTCTGCCGGTCCAGATAGGCAAGACCCCTGGGAAGTTCACGATGCACGCACCCCGCCTGCCCCTGACCCTCTTTCACGACGGCGCCTGCCCGCTGTGCGCCCGCGAAATCGGCTGGCTGCGGCGCCACGCCGACCCCAGCCAACTGCAGCTGGTGGACCTGGCCGCGCCGGACTACCCGAACCAGGCGCCGGTCGATGCGCCACCGCGCCAGGCCATGCTCGATCTGCTGCACGCCCGGGATGCCGACGGCCGCTGGTTCAAGGGTCTGGACGCCACCTACTGGAGCTGGCGCACCGCCGGCCTCGGCCACTGGGCGCGGCCGCTGGCCTGGCGGCCGTTGCGGCCCCTGCTGGAACTGGGCTATCGCCTGTTCCTCAAGCTGCGCCCGGGTCTGACCTGGCTGCCCCATCCCGAGGGCAGCCGGCGGTGCCAGGATGACGTCTGCACCCTGGACGAGCCGCGCGACCGCTCGCGCCGGGGCTGACGCCGCCACTCGCTCGCATCCGCTTCGGTCCCGCAGACGCGCGGGCCCACCCTGCTGGCATCCGGCCAGGGTTCGCCTGCAGGCGCGTCTCGGCTAAACTGCGCGGCTGCTCGCGTTACGGATCCTGACATGTCTGCTGCTCTACCCGCCCGCGCCCTGGGCCTCGACTTCGGTACCTCCAACTCCACCGCCGGCTGGTTCAGGCCCTCGGGCGAGGTTCTGCTGCCCCTCGAAGAGGGCAAGGCCACCCTGCCCTCGGTGATCTTCTTCAACGCCGAGGAGCGCCGTCCGGCCTATGGCCGCCAGGCGCTGCACGAATACCTGGAAGGCTACGAGGGGCGTCTGCTGCGCTCGCTCAAGAGTCTGCTCGGCTCCAACCTGCTCAAGGGCGAGACCAGCATCCTCGGCAGTGCCCTGCCCTTCACCGAGGTGCTCGGCCTGTTTCTCGGCACCCTCAAGCAGCGCGCCGAACAGCAGGCCGATCGCCCCTTCGACGCCGTGGTGCTGGGCCGTCCGGTGCACTTCGTCGATGACGATCCGGTCGCCGACCAGGAAGCCGAGGACACCCTGGCCGCCGTGGCGCGCCAGGTGGGCTTCAGCGACATCTCCTTCCAGTTCGAACCCCTCGCCGCCGCCTTCGACTACGAGCGCAGCATCGAACGCGAGGAACTGGTGCTGATCGTCGACATCGGCGGTGGTACCTCGGACTTCTCCCTGGTGCGCCTGGCACCGGAGCGCCGTGCCCTGGCCGATCGCGCCGGCGACATCCTCGCCACCGGCGGCGTGCACGTCGGCGGTACCGACTTCGACCGCCAGCTGAGTCTGGAAGGGGTCATGCCGCTGCTGGGCTACGGCAGCGCCATGAAGAGCGGCGCCACCATGCCCACCAGCCACTACATCAACCTGGCGACCTGGCACACCATCAACGCCGTCTATGCCAAGAAGAGCGTGCTGACCCTGCGCGACATGAGATACGACGCCCAGGACACCCGCTGCATGGATCGGCTGTTCAAGCTGATCGAACAGCGCGCCGGCCACTGGCTGGCGATCCAGGTGGAAGACGCCAAGATCGCCCTGACCGACGACTGGCGCCGCACCCTGCGCCTGGATCGCATCGAGACCGGCCTGGCCGCGGATCTGGAACGCCCGCTGTTCGACGCCGCCATCGCCCTGCAACTGGAACGCCTGAGCCGTGGCGTGGACGACCTGCTGGCCCGCGCCGATCTGGATCCGGCGCGGGTCGACAGCCTGTTCTTCACCGGCGGATCCAGCGGCATCCCGGCGCTGCGCCAGGCCCTCGCCAGGCGCTTCCCCGGCGCCCGTCTGGTGGACGGCGACCGCTTCGGCAACATCGGCAACGGCCTGGCCATCGAGGCCTTCAAGCGCTACGGCTGAGTCCTTCGATACTGTTGGGGCCGGCGTCGACTCCGCATCAGGCTCGCTTGCCGGCCGCGCTCCGCCGCGATCTCGCTACCGCGAGCCAAGCCGCCGAGACCCCGAAGTAGCAGGCACCGAAAGCCACATAAGGCGTCACGCTGGAAACATCCAGCGGGACGCCTTGAGTCGCCTGCTTCACGAAGAATCCACCCGCCAGGGCGGATTGAGCGCCACTCAGGATCATCGCCCACTGACCAGCGGACGTCCGCCAGCGCCGTACCGCCACCGCCAGCTGGAAAAGCCCAGCGGCCATGGCCCAGACCCCGAACACCCCGATCGCGGCGCCCACGCCAGACGTCAGTGCCAGCCCTATCGCCACCGCGACGCCCAGACTGACGACGGCGTTGAGCCGCTGCCCAGCGTTGTGCCGCAGTCCGCCGCTCTGGCGGGCATCGAGGACGTTCGCCAGGGCATCCCACGCAGGGTAGAGGACGAGCAGGAGCGGCCCCGCCCAAGCCGTCGCGTGGCCAAGGGCGAGGGCCAGCGCGATCCACAGCAGCGCAACCGCCGCCCTGAGCAAATAGTAGCGTTGCAGCCAGGGGCTGCCGGTCGAAGCGCCTAAGGCATGACTCATGGAGTACTCCAGCGGTGTTCATCCAAGGAACGGCAAAAAGGCTTGCCGAGAAAAGCAGCCACTCACCGGGCGAAACGGCCCCGGCCCCCGGCGATGAGCATGCCGCCCACGCGGGTCGGGCAACGGGGGGATCGAGATGATCCGCGCGGTGCGTGGAAGGGTCGGGGGCCACGCAGCCCCGCCTGGATCTATCAGTCGAAGTCGGTAGGCAGGGCGATGTCGCGCCAGGTCGCCATATCAGCGCGCAGCGCCTGCGACTTGCGCTCCGCGATGTCGTAGGCGACCGGTCCGAGCGGCAGATGCAAGGGTGGCTCGGTCGCCATGACGGCCTGCACTATCACCGTGGCAGCCTTGCGCGGATCGCCGGCCTGTTTGCCATCGTTGCTGTCCCGGTAGGCACGTCGTCGCCCCGCCGTGTCGGCATAGGCCGGGATCACCCGGTTCGCCATGGCGATGGAGCGCCCGAGAAAATCGGTGCGAAACGGCCCGGGCTCGACGATGGTCACGCGGATTCCGAAGGGTTCCACTTCCTTGGCCAGCGACTCGGAAAATCCCTCGACAGCAAACTTGCTCGCGCTGTAGTAGCCGGAACCCGGTCCTCCCGAGAGCCCTGCCCCGGATGAGAGGTTGACGATGCGGCCGCCGCCGCGTCGCCGCAGGGCAGGCAATGCCAGGCGGGTCGTTTCGATCAGACCGAATACATTCACCTCGAATACCGGCCGGTATTCGCTGGGCTCGGCCTCCTCCACGGCACCGATGAAGCCTATCCCGGCGTTGTTGACCAAGACATCGAGACCGCCGAATTCCCGCTCGGCATAGGCAATCGCGGCAGCCACCGAGGCGGGCTTGGTGACGTCCAGCTGCACGGCCCTCAGGTTCTCCGGGAATTGCCGAACCAGGGGTTGCAACAGGGCGGGATCGCGAGCCGTTGCGACGACTTTGTCGCCACGCGCGGCGGCCATGGCCGCAATATGGCCGCCAAGACCGCTCGAGCAACCGGTAATAAGCCAGGTCTTTCTCATGCTGTTCTCCTCGCGCGGTGAAAGGCGCTGTTCAGTCTGCATCGCATGCCCCTCGCGTGGCGGTCGCCGGAGCGCTCGGCCAGCTCAAAACGGCCGCTAGCGCCAAGGCCCCGCCCATCGTCAGGGCGGCAGCGGAAAAGGCCATCTGCACCTCTCTTCCGCCAGCACCATCGGGGGCGAGGGCGAAAAACAGGCCGCCAATGAGCGCCACCGCCAGGGCGGCGCTGATCTGCAGGGTGGCATTCGTCAAGCCGGCGGCGAGTCCGGCCAGGCTCGGTGCCACCTGGTCCGCGTTCACCCTCACCAAGGCCGGAAGCGCTATGCCCTGCCCCAGGCCGATCAACAGCAGCGGCACCGGCAGCCAGGAGGGCAGGCCCGCCAGCGCGGCCGCCAACAGCAGGCCCATGACCTCCAGGGCCATGCCGAAGGCGGCGGTGCGTGCCCCCAGCCGCTGGGCAAGATGCGGACTGCAGAGGGGCCCGAAGAGGAAGCCGATCCCCAGCGGCAGGATCGCCCACCCCGCGGCCAGGGCTCCATGCCCCAGACCGGCCTGCTGGTAGACGGCGAAAACGAGAAAGAAAGGCGCCAGGGCATAGAACAGGAAGGTCGCCAGGAGGCTGCGTCTCAGCCGGGGGGCGGCAAGCAGGGAAGGCAGCACCAGGGGCGTCTCGCCGGCCGCCTCCTTGCGTTGTTCGTAGCGCCAGAAGGTGATCAGCAATCCGCCACTGACGACGAGCAGGGGGAGCGACCACCAGGGCCAGTGCAGGCGTGGCCCCTCGACCAGGGGCACCACCAGCGCCAACAGCCCCGCCGCGAGCAGGCCGGCACCCATGACATCCAGCCGGCCCGGTTGCGGGGCCCGGCTCTCGCGCAGTGCGACCAGCGCGGCCGGCAGGGCGCAGAGAATGACGGGAAGATTGATAAGGAAGATGCTGCGCCAGCCCAGTCCGAAGGGGTTGGCCTCGATCAGCACCCCGCTCAGGACCTGGCCCAGCACAGCGGCGAGTCCGAAGGTCGCGCCGTACAGGCCGAGCGCCCGATTCTTCTCTTCTGCCGGAAAGGTCGCATGGATCAGGGCCATGGACTGCGGCGCCATGATGGCCGCCGCCACCCCCTGCAGCAGCCGCCCGGCGATCAGCACAGCTGGCGTTGGCGCGAACCCGCATAGCGCGGAGGCGATACCGAAGCCGAGCATGCCGCCCAGATAGACACGCTTGCGGCCGAACATGTCACCCAGGCGACCGCCCAGGATCAGGGTGACCGCATAGGCCGTCGCATAGACGGATACCACCAGCTGGGCCAGATCCGACGAGGTAGCGAAGTCGTGACGGATCACCGGCAGCGCCACATTGACGATGAAGAAGTCGAGCGGTGGCAGTAGCGTACCCACCAGCAGCACGCCCAGCGCGAACCAGCGACGGCTATCGGGCTGGGCCATGGGAAGGGATGAGCTCATGACTTTTACCTTTAATCGGGCCGCATCCTGATCCGCGCGCGCGTTGCCGGCGCGCGGCGGTTGATGCAGCGGTTTCTTGAAAAGCGCGGCCACAGCTGGCAGGAGCGTGCCCGCGAGCGGTTGGCAAGCAGCCGACCGCTGTCGGCGCGGCAGGGGCCACCGCCTGGTCTAGCGCATGCCGCCGGAGCCGAAGAGAGTTTCGCCGGTCACCCAGCGGGCATCGTCGGACGCCAGGAAGGCGACGATGGGGGCGATATCCCCTACCTGGCCGATACGGCCGAGTGGGGTGCGGGCCTCGTTCCAGGCCTGGAATTCCGCGCCGAGGGCGCCGGCGGTCTGGGTGCCCTCGGTGTCGATGAGGCCAGGATTGACGGCATTCACGCGGATACCACGAGGGCCCAGCTCGCGGGCGAGCACACCCGTGATCGCATCGAGCGCACCCTTGGTGCCGCTGTAGACGGCGCTTTCCGCCGGCAGGACGCTGGTGACATTCGAGCTGATGTTGATGATGCTGCTGCCGGCGCCCAGGTAGGGGCTGGCGGCGCTTATCAGCTGCAAGGGCCCGAGCACATTGATGTCGAATTGCAGCCGATACAGGTCTGCCGTGGTGTCCTCGATCCTGGCGAATCGATAGACGCCGGCATTGTTCACCAGGATATCCAGGCGCCCGAAGTGTTCGCGGGCCGCCTCTACCAAGGCCTCCATATCGGCCCGCTGGCGGACGTCGGCGCGTAGCGCGATAGCGGTACCCCCCGCCGCATCGATGTCGGCGAGGACGGCATCCGCCCCTCTCCTGCCGGACGCATAGCTGATGACGACCTTGGCGCCGTCCGCCGCCAGTTGCCGGGCAATGCCCGCGCCGATGCCTTTGGAGGCACCCGTTACAATCGCAACCCTATCTAGCAATCTGCTCATATCTGCTCACCTGCACAGTGCCAGTTCGAACATGCCTGGCTGAAGCCAACGGATCTACGTCGATGTGAGGTGTCATGGTCACCCCTACGATATTGTTTGGGGACTGCCTTTCCTGCATATTGAATGTTCATTTTTGTACGCAGGTACGCCATGGAATGGAGCGATGTACGGATCTTTCTGGCAGTCGCCCGGGGCGGTTCCTATGGCTCGGCCGCGCGAGCCTTGGGAATCAGCCACCCAACGGTAGGTCGACGGATCAAAACGCTCGAGGATGAAGCCGGACAGGCGCTGCTACGGCGCACCCGCGAGGGCCTGATCCTCACGAATTCGGGAGATGCCGTATTCGCCCTGGCCGAGTCCATGGAAGCCTCGGCCCTGGCGATGGAGCGGCGCCTGGCAGGTAATCACCAGCGCCTGGAGGGAATCCTGCGCATCTCTTCGGCGGACTGGTTCGCCGGCTATGTGCTGGCGCCGGTCCTGGCCGACCTGACCCGGCGGCACCCTGCCGTGGTACCCGAGGTCATTGCCAGTTATCGACTGCTGGATCTCTCCCGACGCGATGCGGACGTGGCCTTTCGCCTGGTGCCCTTCAGCGAACCGGATATCGTGCAGCGCCGTTTCCTGAGGATGCCCTACGGCCTCTACGGCTCCGCAGAGACGGCGCTAGCGGTGCAGGAGGATACGGCTGCGGTCGGGCTGATCCTCATGAACAGCGCCCAATCGCATTTTCCCGATGTCGCCTGGTTGCTCGAGCGGCTGCCGGACTCGCCACGGGCCTTCACCAGTACCAGTCGAACCGTTCAGGCGCAGATGTGCCGGCGTGGCCTGGGGGTGGCCGTCCTGCCCCGCCCGCTCGGCGATGCGACCGCCGGACTGCAGCTCATCGAGCGCTTCGGCAGTCCTCCATCACGGGATATCTGGGTGGGCTATCACCAGGACCTGCGCCACATGGACAGGCTGCGGGCGTTGCTGGATATCGCCGAGGAGGTATTGGGACCGGCGCACTAGGCTGGCCTGCCGG
This sequence comes from Pseudomonas sp. RIT411, assembly GCF_003057735.2. Taxonomy (NCBI): domain Bacteria; kingdom Pseudomonadati; phylum Pseudomonadota; class Gammaproteobacteria; order Pseudomonadales; family Pseudomonadaceae; genus Pseudomonas; species Pseudomonas sp. RIT411. The sequence goes on along the minus strand of NZ_QBIZ02000011.1, from coordinate 7,512 downwards.
ATAGCCGGCCGTCGCCCCTATCGCCTGGGCCCTGGGCGATAGGGGGACGCGCTCGATCAGGCGCCGAAGGCGCCGTCGATGGTGTGCATGGCGCCGGTGACGAAGCCGGCCTCGGGGCCGGCCAGCCAGGCGACCATGCCGGCCACCTCGTCGGCGCTGCCGTGGCGCTTGATCGCCAGGAAGCTGTGCATCAGCTCCTTCATGGGGCCATCGGCCGGATTCATCTCGGTATCGATGGGGCCCGGCTGCACCACGTTGACGGTGATGCCGCGCGGACCAAGGTCCCGCGCCAGACCGCGGGCGAGCCCCTGCAGGGCCGACTTGCTCATGGCATAGGCGGCCAGGCCGGGCAACGGCATGCGATCGCCATTCACCGAGCCGATGACGAGGATCCGCCCGCCCGCCGGCATCTGCCGCGCGGCTTCCACGGCCGCGTGATAGGGCGCCTGCACATTGATGCTGAACAGGCGATCGACGGCGTCCGGGTCCTGTTCCAGGGCATCGCCGAACAGCGCCACGCCGGAATTCACCACCAGCACGTCCAGCGGACCACAGGCGCGCACCCGGGCGATCACCGCGTCGCGGTCGGCGCTGTCGGTCAGCTCGGCGGTGCTACCGGTTTCCGCCGCCAGGGCCTGGGCGGCGTCCCTGGAACTGGCATAGGTGAAGGTCACCTGGGCGCCATCGGTGGCGAAGCGCCGCACGATGGCCGCGCCTATGCCGCGACTGCCGCCCAGCACCAAGACTTTTTTGCCTGCGAAATTGCTCATGAGTCAGCCTCCTGATTAATGTAGTGAGTGCTACAATAATCTTCTCCCGTCCGCTGTCAAAGTATTTTTGTAATGAGCACTACAAATAAAACCGCAACCCGTGGGCGGCCCCGCCGCTTCGATCCGGACGAGGCCATCGTCCAGGCCCAGCGCCTGTTCCATGAAAAGGGCTATGACGGGGTGAGCGTCGCCGACCTGACCCAGGCGCTCGGCATCAGGCCGCCGAGCTTCTATGCGGCCTTCGGCAGCAAGCTGGAGCTGTACCAGCGGGTGCTCGAACGCTACATCTCGACGGGCGCCGTGCTGCTGCACGAGATCCTGGACGGCGAACAGTCCCTGGCGGTAGCGCTCACCCGAGTGCTGGAAGAGGCGGCGCGCAGCTATGTAGCCGACCCCAGCTCGACCGGCTGCCTGGTGCTGGAGGGCACCCATTCCGACGATCCCCAGGCCCGTGCGGCAGCCGACCGGCACCACCAGACGGCCCAGACGCTTATCCGCACCCATATCGCCGGTCGCCAGCCGCAGCGTGCGCAGGAGCTGGCCGACTTCGTCATCACCACCATGGCCGGGCTCTCCGCCAGCGCGCGGCATGGGCAGAGCCTGGAGCGGTTGCTGGCCAGCGCGCGCCTGGCGGGCCTGGCGTTGACCCAGGCCCTGGCCGCGGAGGCGTGACGCGGCGCTGGCGCTTTATTCCCCGGCGATGAACAGCGGATTGAAGCCGCTGCGGGCATAGCGCCCCTCTTCCGCCAGGGCGAAGTCCAGCGGCAGGCTGGCGAGGTCGTCGGCCAGGGGCTCGGCGCCCAGGTTGAAGCTCTTGCTGACCAGTTTGAGGTAGCTGTCGCAGCTGTCGCAGGTCTCGGCCTGGGCGGCCAGGGGCGTCTTGCCGGCGTCGTCTTCCAGGGCCAGATAGCGCACCTGGGCGCTGGTATTGCAGCAGCTGCACTTGCTGCGCTCCAGGTGCCACTCGGTGGCGCAGAGGCTGCAATGCAGGTAGCGCACGTTGTCGCGATCGCGGTCGGCGTGGACGATGCTGGCCAGCGGCGGCGCCGCGCAGGTCGGGCACAGCACCCGGCTGGCGTCGCCATGGCGCTGGGGCGGTTGCGGCAGGCCCAGGGCCAGGCGCACCCAGGCCACCTGCAGGGCAGCGCCCACCAGCGGCAGCAGCCCCCGGACCTCTGGGGCGCCGGGCTCCTGAGCGAGCAACTGCTCGGCGAGCCGTTGACGCTCGGTCGCCGGCAAGGCCGCCAGTTGTTCGAGCACCGGCCGCTGACGCGCGGCGATGCGCAGTTCCAGGTTGGCCAGCAGCGCCTGCAGATCGCCCTGCCAGTCCAGATCCCGCAGCAGAGCCTGCCCCTGCAGCGGCGGCATGCCGTGCTCCAAGGCCAGGCTGAAGGCATCCGGCGCCGGTTGCCAGCTGGGCTGGCGCTCCTGCAGGACGGCCTCCTGGGCCTGGACCAGCAGGGCCATGAAGCCGAGGAAGTCGCCCAGCTCGGGGCTGCGCTCGGCCAGTTCGCGCAGGCGGCGGGCGCGACGGGCGAACAGCTGGCGATCGGGCAGGACCACCGGTGGCGGATTGAGGATGCCGGTGGGCGAGGTGCCGTACTGATGCATCAGGGGGTCCCCTTGTCGGGCATGCGGTGTTCATCCAGGGGGCGTTCGCCCCGCTCGCCGCCTTCGCGGCGTTCCTGCTCGACGATCTCGTCGTACCACAGCCTGTGATGGTGCTTGGCCCAGGCACGGCTGACGCGGCCCTGGGTCATGGCGCGGAAGGAGCCCTTCACCCAGATCGCCGAATAGACGTGGATGATCAGGGTGACGATGGCGACGAAGGCGACATAGGCGTGCACCAGGCTGGAAAAGCGCAGCCAGCCACGCGGCAGGATGTCGGCGAAATACGGGCGCCAGATGAAGAAGCCGCTGAGCAACAGCGCCGGCACCGACAGCAGCATCACCCAGTACACCAGCTTCTGCCCCGGGTTGTTGGCGCCGATGGGCGGCGCCAGCTCGTCGCGGTTGGCGAGGACGTCGCCGATGCGCCGCACCCAGGCGACGTCGTGGCGCTTGAACAGGTTGACCTTGAAGAAGCGCACCGCCATGACCACGAAGCCCAGGCTCATGGCCACCCCGATGAAGGGGTGCAGGATGCGCGTCATGGTCGGCCCGCCGAACAGCGCCGTGAGGTCGAAGAAGAACGGGTGGAAGAAGGCCAGGCCGCTCAGGGTCAGGCAGACGAAGGTGAAGGCGATGAACCAGTGGTTCAGCCGGCTGAAGGTGGTGTAGCGCAGGATGCCGCGCTTGTTGTCCGACGGCGTGGTCATGGCCGATCCTCCTCGCGCGCGGCGTGGCGCTCTGCCTCGTCCGGGGATTCCTCGGGTTCTTCCTTGGGTCCCTTGGTCAGGTAGTGGGCGATGCCGGCGATGGCGGTGACGCCCAGCAGCGCCGACATGATCGGCTTGGTCACGCCCTTCCACAGGCTGACCATGGGGCTGATCTGCGGATCGGCCGGCAGGTGGGTGTAGAGCTCCGGCTTGTCGGCGTGCTGCAGCACGTACATCACATGGGTGCCGCCCACCCCGGCCGGATCGTAGAGGCCGGCGCCGGGAAAGCCGCGGTCATGCAGCTGGCCGACGCGCATCTGGGCGTGTTCGGTCATGTCCTCCTTGGTACCGAACATGATCGCCCCGGTCGGGCAGGACTTGACGCAGGCCGGCTCCAGGCCGTGGTAGACGCGGTCGGAGCAGAGGGTGCACTTGTAGGCCTTCTGGTCCTTCTTGGAGATGCGCGGCACGTCGAAGGGGCAGCCCGAGACGCAATAGCCGCAGCCGATACAGTGCTCGGAATTGAAGTCGACGATGCCGTTGGCGTACTGCACGATGGCCCCCGGCGCCGGGCAGGCCTTGAGGCAGCCCGGCTCGGCGCAGTGCATGCAGTTGTCCTTGCGGATCAGCCACTCCAGGTTGCCCTTCTCGTTGACGTATTCGTCGAATCTCATCACCTGGAAGGTCTCCGGGGTGAGGTCCGGCGGGTTGTTGTAGGTGCCGTTGCAATGCCCGACCTCGTCGCGCAGGTCGTTCCATTCCGAACAGGCCACCTGGCAGGCCTTGCAGCCGATGCAGCGCGACACGTCGATCAGCTTGGCCACCGCCTCCACCCCGCCGATGCGGGTGTGGGGCGACTCCTCGGAGGTGGCCGAGCGTGCGACGATGTTCTGGAAGTTGACTTGATCGCCTCTCATAGAACCTCCCTCAGACCTTTTCCACGTTCACCAGGAACGACTTGAATTCCGGTGTCTGGGTATTGGCGTCGCCCACGTAGGGGGTCAGGGTGTTGGTGAGGAATCCGGGGCGGGTGACGCCCTTGAAGCCCCAGTGGATGGGGATGCCGATGTGGTGCACGGTGCGCCCCTCCACCTGCAGCCCGTGCATGCGCTTGGTCACCACCGCCACCGCCTTGATGTAGCCGCGCTTGGAGCTGACCTTGACCCAGTCGCCGGCCTTGATGCCGAGCTCGGTCGCCAGGTCCTCGCCGATCTCGACGAACTTCTCCGGCTGGGCGATGGCGTTGAGCCGCGCATGGGTGGTCCAGAAGTGGAAGTGCTCGGTCAGCCGGTAGGTGGTGGCCGCATAGGGGAATTCCTCGCGGGTACCCAGCCGCGCCCGATCGCCCGGGAAGATCCGCGCCGCCGGGTTGTTCTTGGCGCGCGGGTTGTCCGGGTGCAGCGGGTTGTGGTCCAGCGGCGACTCGAAGGGCTCGTAGTGCTCCGGGAAGGGCCCCTCGGCCAGCAGGCTGCCGCCGAAGAAATGCGCGACGCCCTCCTGGTTGAGGATGAAGGGCCCGGCCTTGGCCGAGGGCGGCGAGGTCCAGGGGAAGTCGGGGATGTCGGCGCCGGCCCAGCGTTCGCCGTTCCACCAGATCAGCCGCTTCTCCGGCGCCCAGGAGGTCCCGTCCGGCCGGGCGCCGGCGCGGTTGTAGAGGATGCGGCGATTGAGCGGCCAGGACCAGGCCCAGCCCAGGGTCATGCCGATGTTGTAGGGATCGGCGTTGTCGCGCCGATCCATGTTGTTGCCCTGGCGGTTGTAGGAGCCCGAGTAGATCCAGCAGCCGCAGGTGGTGCTGCCGTCGTCGGCGAGGAAGCCGAAGTCGTCGAGCAGTTCGCCGCGCTTGTGGGAAATGGTCCCGTTCGGCCCGGGCAGGTCGGCCAGGGCGCGGCCGTTGTATTCCTGGGCGATGTCCTCGGGATTGGGCTCCTCCGGATTGCTGTAGGGCCAGGTCAGGTTGAGGATGGGATCGGGGAAGGCGCCGCCCTCGTCGCGATACATCTGCTGCAGGCGATGGAACAGCCCGGCGAGGATGGCCACGTCCGGCCGCGACTCGCCCGGCGGCGGCGCGGCGCGCCAGTGCCACTGCAGCCAGCGCGAGCTGTTGACGATGGCGCCGTTCTCCTCGGCGAAGCAGGTGGTGGGCAGGCGGAACACCTCGGTCTGGATCTGGCTCGGGTCCACGTCGTTGAGTTCGCCGTGGTTCTGCCAGAACTCGGCGGTCTCGATGGCCAGCGGATCCATCACCACCAGGTACTTGAGCTTGCTCAGCGCCTGGCTGACCTTGTTCTTGTCCGGGAAGGAGGCCAGCGGATTGAAGCCCTGGCAGAAGTAGCCGGTGATCTCGCCGTGGTGCATGCGCTCGAAGGTGTGCAGGACGTCGTAGAGCGGCTCGCTGAGCTTGGGCAGCCAGTCGTAGCACCAGTCGTTGTCCTTGGTCGCCGCCTCGGAGAACCAGGCCTTCATCAGGCTGACGTGGAAGCGCTCGTAGTACTTCCAGTAGGAGACCTCGCCTTCGCGCAGCGGCTGCTTGGCGCGGCGCTTGATGTAGTCGCGGTATTCCTGTTCCTCGTGGGAGGCCAGGTAGAGATAGCCCGGCAACTGGTTGGACAGCAGGCCCAGGTCGGTCAGCCCCTGGATGTTGGAGTGGCCGCGCAGGGCGTTGACCCCACCGCCGAGCATGCCGATGTTGCCCAGCAGCAGCTGCACCATGGAGGCGGTGCGGATGATCTGGGCGCCGATGGAATGCTGGGTCCAGCCCAGGGCATAGAGGATGCTCATGGTGCGCTCGGGGCGCGCCGTCTCGGCGATCATGTCCCAGGTGGTCTGGATCTGCTCGCGCGGCATGCCGCAGACGCGCTCCACCAGCTCGATGGTGTAGCGGCTGTAGTGCGCCTTCATCAACTGGTAGACGCAGCGCGGGTGCTGCAGGGTCGGGTCTTCCTTCACCATGCCGCGCTCGTCGAATTCGTAGCTCCAGCTGGATTTCTCGTAGGCGCGGCGCTTGTCTTCGCCGAAGCCGGAGAAGAGGCCGTCGTGGAAGCCGAAGTCCTCCTTCACGATGAGGGCGACGTCGGTATAGGCCCTTACGTACTCATGCTGGATCTGGTCCGTGGTGAGCAGGAAGTTGATCAGCCCGCCCAGGTAGACGATGTCGGTCCCGGTGCGGATATAGGCGTGGTAGTCCGCCACCGCCGAGGTCCGGGTGAAGCGCGGATCGATGGTGATCAGCTTGGCGTTGTTCTTTTCCTTGGCCTCCACCATCCAGCGAAAGCCCACCGGGTGCGCCTCGGCCGAGTTGCCACCCATGGACAGGATGAGATTGGCGTTGCGGATGTCGACCCAGTGATTGGTCATGGCACCGCGGCCGAACGAAGGGGCAAGACCTGCCACCGTCGGTCCGTGTCACACGCGCGCCTGGTTGTCGATCGCCAGCATGCCGAGGCTGCGGATCACCTTCTGGGTGAGGTACGCGGTCTCGTTGGAACAGGCCGAGGCCGCCAGGAAGCCGGTGGTGATCCAGTGATTGACCAGGTGGCCATCGGCGTCATGGGTGACGAAGTTCTTGTCTCTGTCCTCCTTCATGTAGCGGGCGATGCGGTCCAGCGCCTCGTTCCAGCTGATGCGCTTCCACTCGTTGCTGCCCGGCTCGCGCACCTCGGGGTGGGAGAGGCGCGATTCGCTCTTGATGAAGTCCAGCACCCCGGCGCCCTTGGGACAGAGGGAACCGCGACTGACCGGATGATCCGGATCGCCTTCGACGTGGTAGATGTCGCTGACGGTATTGATGCCGCCATCGCCGCGGCTGTAGAGCAGCATGCCGCAACCCACCGAGCAGTAGGTGCAGGTGTTGCGCGTCACCTTGGCGGCAGCGAGCTTGTAGTAGCGGATGGACGCCAGTGCCGGTTCCGGGGCGAAGCCGAGCATGGCCATGCTCGAGGTGGCAACCCCCGCCGTACTGAGTTTGAGGAAGTTGCGGCGCGATACCTTGATCGACATTTCTTGGGTAACTCCAGGCACATCACGGTAGGACTTCGTCCTGACCCGGGCCTGGCAGTTCGAGCGAAGCGTCGTCTTTCTTCGTCGAAAAATCATTCAAAATCAGTGTTTTAGCGAAGCGGCAAGAGGACCTGGCAGGGTCTGCGGCAGGGCCTGGCGGCGGCTGCGACCTTTCGTCCGATGGCCGCCCCGGCTGACCGCCGCGCGCCGCTGGAGTAAGGTGACGGCCTTCATCGCATCTTCGAGAGAGTCTGTCCCATGTCGCTGGAAATCGTCGACCATCCCGCCCTGGAAGTGACCGGTCTGCTGTTCGAGCCTGGCCAGGGCGAAGACATCGCCGCCCTCTGGCGGCGCTTCGCCGACCGCGCCGGGGAGATCACCGGGCGCGAAGGCGACGCCGAATGGTATGGCCTGAGCTGGCGCCA
>NZ_QBIZ02000010.1:0-162907 GCF_003057735.2 Pseudomonas sp. RIT411 | reverse complement strand
AGCCGCCACCCCGCCCGCGCCCAGGGTGCAGGTGGAGACGCTGCACCCCTCGCCCCTGGCCATCGCCAGCGAACTCAGTGGCCGCCTGGTGGCGCCGCGGACCGCCGAGGTACGGGCGCGGGTCGCCGGCATCGTGCTGCAGCGGGTGTTTCACGAGGGCAGCGAGGTCAAGGCCGGCGCGGTGCTGTTCCGTATCGATCCGGCGCCGCTGCAGGCCGAGGTGGACAGCGCCGCGGCCGCCCTGCGCAAGGCCGAGGCCAGCGCCTTCCAGGCCCGCCGCCTGGCGGAGCGCTATGCGGCACTGGTGGAGAGCGAGGCGATCAGTCGTCAGGCGCAGGACGATGCCCAGGGTGCCAGTCTGCAGGCGCAGGCCGAGGTGGCGGCCGCCCAGGCGGCGCTCAAGCGGGCGCGGCTGAATCTGGGCTATACCACGGTCACCGCGCCCATCGCCGGGCGCATCGGCAAGGCTCTGGTCAGCGAAGGCGCCCTGGTCGGCCAGGGCGATGCCACGCCGTTGGCGATCATCCAGCAGCTGGACCCCATCCATGCCGACGTCACCCAGTCGACCCGCCAGCTCAAGGCGCTGCGCGATGCCCTCAGCGACGGCCGGCTGCAGCAGGTGGCGCCGGACCAGGCGCGGGTCACCCTGCTGCAGGAAGACGGCAGCCCCTACCCTGAGAGCGGCCGCCTGCTATTCGCCGATCTGGCGGTGGACGCCAGCACCGGCCAGATCACCCTGCGCAGCCAGTTTCCCAATCCACGGCGCGAACTCCTGCCGGGCAGCTTCGTGCGGGTGCGCCTGGAGCAGGCACGGCTCGACCAGGGCCTGAGCGTGGCGCAACGGGCGGTGCAGCGCAGCGCCGGCGGCCAGGCCCAGGTCTGGGTGGTGGATGCCGAAGACCGGCTCGCCCTGCGCGAGGTGCGCCTGGGACCGGTGGTGGACGGTCGCTGGGTGGTGGAATCCGGCCTGGCCGCTGGTGAGCGGGTACTGCTCTCGGGCCTGCAACAGGCGCAGCCGGGCCTGGTGGTAGAACCCCAGGCCGCCCCGGCGGAGGCGCGCTGATGGCCAATTTCTTCATCGACCGCCCGGTGTTCGCCTGGGTGGTGGCGCTGTTCATCCTGCTCGCCGGCCTGCTGGCCCTGCCGCAGTTGCCGGTGGCCCAGTATCCCAACGTGGCGCCGCCGCAGATCGAGTTGACCCTGAGCTATCCGGGCGCCTCGCCGCAGACCCTGGACGAGAGCGTGGTCAGCCTGGTCGAGCAGGAACTCAATGGCGTCAATCACCTGCTCTACTTCTCGTCCAGCAGCAGCCAGGGCAGCGCCACCCTGACCGTGACCTTCCAGCCCGGCACCGATCCGGAGCTGGCCAAGGTGGACATCCAGAATCGCCTCAAGGTGGTGGAGCCGCGCCTGCCGCGGGCGGTCACCCAGCAGGGCATCCAGATCGAGGAGACTTCCGCCGGCTACCTGCTGTTCGTCACCCTCACCGCCACCGACGCGCGCCTCGACACCACCGCCCTGAGCGACTACCTGGCGCGCAACGTGGTCAACGAACTGCGCCGGCTGGACGGGGTGGGCAAGGCCCAGCTGTTTGGCGCCGAGCACGCCTTGCGCGTCTGGCTCGACCCCAGTCGCCTGGTGGCGGTCGGCCTGACCCCGGCCGACGTGACCCGCGCCATCGCCGAGCAGAACGTGCAGGTGGCGGCCGGCAGCCTCGGCGAGTTGCCCGCCCCCGCGGGTCAGGAGCTGACCGCGCCGGTGCTGATCAAGGGCCAGCTCAGCGACCCGGCCGAATTCGCCGGCATCCTGCTGCGCGCCGGGGTCGATGGCTCCAGCGTGACCCTGGGCGATGTCGCCCGGGTCGAGGTGGGCAGCCAGAGCTACAACTTCGGCACCCGGCTGGACGGCAAGCCCTCGGTGGCGGTGGGGGTGCAGCTGGCGCCCACCGCCAATGCCCTGGCCACCGCCAAGGCGGTGCGCGCCAAGCTGGCCGAGTTGTCCCGGTACTTTCCGCCGGGGATGAAGTACGACATCCCCTACGACACGGCACCCTTCGTCGAGATCTCCATCACCCAGGTCATCCACACGCTGCTGGAGGCCATGGCGCTGGTGTTCGCGGTGATGTACCTGTTCCTGCAGAATCTGCGCTACACCCTGATCCCGACCCTGGTGGTGCCGGTGGCGCTGCTGGGCACCTGCGCCGTGCTCCTGGCGCTGGGCTATTCGATCAATGTGCTGACCCTGTTCGGCATGGTGCTGGCCATCGGTATCCTGGTGGACGACGCCATCGTGGTGGTGGAGAACGTCGAGCGCCTCATGGCCACGGAAGGACTCGATCCGCGCGCCGCCACGCGCAAGGCCATGGGCGAGATCTCCGGCGCCATCGTCGGCATCACCCTGGTGCTGACCGCGGTCTTCGTGCCCATGGCCTTCATGAGCGGTTCGGTGGGCGTCATCTATCGCCAGTTCTCGGCGTCCATGGCGGTGGCCATCCTCTTGTCCGCCTTTCTCGCCCTGAGCCTGACCCCGGCGCTGTGCGCCACCCTGCTCAAGCCGATTGCCCAGGGCGCCCATGCCCGCGGCGGCTTCTTCGGCGCCTTCAACCGGGGTTTCGAGCGCCTGACCGGCGGTTTCGAAGGCTGGGTGGCCCGCGCCATCCGCCGACTGCTGCCCAATCTCCTGCTGTTCGCCGTCCTGCTGGCGGCCCTGGTGGCGCTCTATGGCCGCCTGCCCGGCGCCTTTCTGCCCACCGAGGACCAGGGCTATCTGATCACCGACATCCAGCTGCCGCCGGGCGCTACCCAGGAGCGCACCCTCAAGGTGCTCGAGCGCCTGGAGCGCCATTACGCCGCGGAACCCGGGGTGGCCAACGACCTCGTGCTGCTCGGCTTCAGCTTTTCCGGCAGCGGCCAGAACGCCGCCCTGGCCTTCACTACCCTCAAGGACTGGTCCGCCCGCGGCCCGGCCGACTCCGCCGCAGCCATCGCCGAGCGGGCCAATACCGTCCTGGCGGGCGAGAGCGAGGCCCAGGGCTTCGCCGTGCTGCCGCCGCCGGTGGAAGGCCTGGGCACCTCCAGCGGCTTCGAGGTGCGTCTGCAGGACAGGTCCAATCGCGGCCAGGCGGCGCTCAAGGCGGCGCGCGATGAACTGCAGGCCAGACTGGCAGGCAATCCGATCATCGCCTACGTGCGGGAGACCGCCCTGGCCGACAGCGCCCAGGTGCAGCTGGTGGTGGATCGCCGCCAGGCCGCCGCGCTAGGAGTGAGTTTCAGCGCCCTCGGCGAGACCCTGGGCACGGCCCTGGGCTCCAGCTACGTCAACGACTTTCCCAATCGCGGCCGGATGCAGCAGGTGATCGTGCAGGCCGACCTGGGTACCCGCAGCCAGGTGGACGACCTGCTGCGCCTGGAGGTACGCAACGAGCGCGGACGCATGGTGCCGCTGTCCGCCTTCGTCAGCGCCGACTGGACCCAGGGCCCGGCGCAGTTGTCGCGCTACAACGGCTACCCCGCCATCAGCCTGGCCGGCGAACCGCTGCCCGGTCATACCACCGGCGAGGCCATGGCCGAACTGGAGCGCCTGGCCGCCGAGTTGCCGCGCGGCTTCGCCCTGGAGTGGACGGCGCTGTCGCTGCAGGAACGCCTCTCCGCCGGCCAGGCGCCCCTGCTGCTGGGCCTGTCGCTGCTGGTGGTGTTCCTCTGCCTGGCGGCGCTCTACGAGAGTTGGTCGATTCCCACCGCGGTGCTGCTGGTGGTGCCCCTGGGGGTACTCGGCGCGGTGCTGGCGGTGACCCTGAGGGGGATGCCCAACGACGTCTTCTTCAAGGTCGGCCTGATCACGGTGATCGGCCTCACGGCGAAGAACGCCATCCTGCTGATCGAATTCGCCAAGCGTCTGCACGACGAAGGCATGGACCTGCACCAGGCCACCTGCCGCGCCGCCCGCCTGCGCCTGCGACCCATCGTCATGACCTCGCTGGCCTTCATCCTCGGCGTGGTGCCCCTGGCCCTGGCCACCGGGGCCAGCTCGGCGAGCCAGCAGGCGGTGGGCACCGGGGTGATCGGCGGCATGCTCAGCGCCACCCTGGCGCTGGTCTTCGTGCCGGTGTTCTTCGTACTGGTGCTGCGGCTGGTCCGGCGCTGGCGCGCGCCGGACCGTTAGCCTCAGGCGTTGTGGGGGCGCTTGTCGCCCAGCAGCGTGGCGTCCTCGACCGGCGCGGGCTCGGGCTTGCGGGCGCCGAGCTTGTCCGAGGTCCGCAGGCTCTGCGGCAGCGCCCAGAACATCAGGCCGGCGGCCAGCAGGCTGGTGCAGCCGATGAGATAGAGCGCCGGGGTGGTGCTGCCGGTCAGGTCCTTGATGTAGCCCACCATCACCGGACTGACGATGCCGCCGACCTGCCCCAGGGTGTTGATCAGGGCGATGCCCCCCGCGGCGCCTGCGCCGGCGCCGGCCAGCAGTTTCGGCGGCAGCGACCAGAAGGTCGGGATGGCGGCGATGATGCCGGCGCCCATCAGGGCCAGGGACAGGATCAGGAAGAGGGTGTGGTCGGCGAAGAGTCCTGCGCTGAAGAACCCCAGGGCGCCGGCGATCACCAGGCCGCAGACGAACTTGCGCCGCTCGCCGCTGGCGTCCGACAGCCGTCCCACCACCACCATGGTGATGGCGCCAAACACGTAGGGCACGGCGGTCAGCAGGCCGATGAGGGTGGGACTCTCGGTACCGGCGCTGCGGATCAGCTGCGGCGCCCAGAAGTTGAGGCCATAGGAGGCGACCTGGATCAGGAAGTAGATCACCGCGAGCAGCAGGAAGCCCGGCAGCCGGATCGCCGCCAGCAGCGAGCCGTGGCTGTTGTTTTCATGGCGGGCGATGCGGCTGGCCAGGAAGGTCTTCTCGTCGGCGTTGAGCCAGGGCGCATCGGCGATGCGGTCATGCAGCAGGCGCAGCACCAGCACGCCGAGCAGCACGCAGGGGATGCCACCGACCAGGAACAGCCAGTGCCAGCCGCGCATGCCGAGCAGACCGTCCATCTGCCCGAGGATCACCCCCGAGACCGGGGCGCCGATCAGCCCGGCAAAGGCCGAGGCGAGAAACAGCGTCGAGGTGATGCGCCCGCGATAGCTCTGTGGAAACCACAGCGTCAGGTAGTAGAGGATGCCCGGCGCGAAGCCGGCCTCCATGGCGCCGATCAGGAAGCGCAGCACATAGAACTGCCATTCGGCGGTGACGAACATCATCAGCGCCGTAGCGATGCCCCAGGAGATCATGATGCGGGCGATCCAGCGCCGGGCGCCGACCTTGTACAGCATCATGTTGCTGGGTACCTCGAACAGCACATAGCCCACCACGAAGAGTCCCGCGCCCAGGCCATAGGCGGTGTTGCTCAGCGACAGGTCCGCCTGCAGCTGGAACTTGGCGAAGCTGATGTTGATGCGGTCGAAGAAGGCGAACAGGTAGCAGACCATGATCAGCGGCATGAGCCGCCAGGCGACCTTGCGGACGATGGCCTGTTCGGTGGCCGCCAGGGCGGCGGAGGTTGCGGATGAGGACATAGCGGTCTCCCGGGAGCGGCCAGGCTGGCGCTCCTTTGTTGTTGTAGTCAGGGCGAACGAATGAAAACGGGGGCGGCTCAGCCAGTGGCGGCGGGCGGCGGATGCAGATCGCAGTTGCGACCGGCCTTGGCCAGCTGACCGGGGGTGTCGTGGCCGAGCAGCGCCGGCAGGGTGCGCGACAGCGCGATCAGCCGCTCCAGGTCGATTCCGGTCTCCACTCCGGTTTCCACGCAGAGATTCACCAGGTCCTCGGTGCAGATGTTGCCGGACGCACCGGGCGCGAAGGGGCAGCCGCCGAGGCCGCCGAGGGCGGCGTCGAAGCGGCGCGCGCCGGCTTCATAAGCCGCCAGCACGTTGCACAGGCCGAGGCCGCGGGTGTTGTGGAAATGCAGGGTCAGGGCGGACGCCGGGATCAGTTCCAGCACCTGGCGGACGATCCGCGCGACCTGCCGCGGATTGGCCATGCCGGTGGTGTCGGCGAGGGTGATGCCGGTCATGCCCAGCGCCAGATAGCGCTGCACCAGCTCGAACACCCAGCCTTCGTCGATGCGCCCTTCGAAGGGGCAGCCGAAGGTGGTCGCCACCGTGCCGTTGAGCGAGACCGCCTGCCCCTTGGCCAGCTGCACCACCTCGGCGAAGCTGGCGAGGGACTGCTCGCAACTCATGCGCATGTTGGCGCGGTTGTGGGTCTGGCTGGCGGAGAGCACCAGGTTCAGCTCGTCGGCGCCGGCCGCCAGGGCACGCTGGGCGCCCTTGAGATTGGGCACCAGGGCGACGTAGGTCACCCCGGGCCGGCGGGCGATGCCCTGGAACACCGCCTCGCCGTCGCGCAGCATGGGTACCGCCTTGGGCGAGACGAAGGAACCGGCTTCGATCCGCGAGAAACCCAGCGCCGAAAGCTCGTCGATCAGAGCGATCTTGTCGGTGGTTTCCACCCAGCTCGGCTCGATCTGCAAGCCATCGCGGGGGGCGACTTCCTGGACGATCAGGCGTTCGGTACTCATTGCACCACCCCGCCCTGCCTGAGTCGCTGGATGTCCGCTTCGCTCAGCCCCAGTTCGGCCAGCAGGCCGTCGGTGTGCTGACCGAGGGTCGGACCCTGCCAGTTGACCTGGCCCGGAGTGGCCGACAGCTTGGGCACGATGCCCGGCATCTTCAGGGTGGCGCCGTCGGGCAGCGTGGTGTCCAGCAGCATCTCCCGCGCCTGGTAATGGGGATCGGCGACGATGTCGGCGGCCGAATAGATGCGACCGGCCGGGACCTCGGCGCCTTCGAGGATCTCCAGCACCTCGTCGATGCCGCGACTGCCGGTCCAGGCGGCGATGGCCTCGTCGATCAGCTCGCAGTGGCGGGCGCGCCCATCGTTCTGCGCAAGGTCCGGGCGCTCGGCCAGATCGGGACGGCCGATGGCCTGCATCAGCCGGACATAGATGGGATCGCTGTTGCCGGCGATCACCACGAAACCGCCATCGCCGGTGGGATAGGTGTTGGACGGCGCGATGCCCGGCAACGCCCCGCCGGTGCGCTCGCGCACATGACCGAGCATGGAGTATTCGGGCACCAGGCTTTCCATGACGTTGAACACGCTCTCGACCAGGGAGACATCGACCACCTGGCCGTCGCCCTGGCCGGTCTTGACCCGCAGCACCGACATCAGGGCGCCGATCACCGCGTGCATGGAGGCCAGGGAATCGCCGAGGCTGACCCCGACCCGCGCCGGCGGCACGCCCGGGGTACCGGTGGTGTAGCGGATGCCGCCCATGGCCTCGCCGATGGCACCGAAGCCGGGTCTATCACGATAGGGGCCGGTCTGGCCGTAGCCGGAGATGCGCACCAGGGTGAGCTTGGGATTGAGGGCGTGCAGGACGTCCCAGCCGAGGCCGAGCTTTTCCAGGGCGCCCGGGCGCAGGTTCTCGATGAGCACGTCGGCGCCCTCGACCAGCTGCTTGACCAGGGCCACGCCTTCGGCGGAGCGCAGATTCAGGGCGAGGGACTTCTTGTTGCGCGACTGCAGGTACCACCAGAGCGAGGTGCCCTCGTGCAGCTTGCGCCACTTGCGCAGGGGATCGCCCTTGTCCAGGGCTTCGATCTTGATCACCTCGGCGCCGAATTCGGCCATCAGCCGAGCGGCGAAGGGGGCGGCAATGAGCGTGCCGATCTCGATGACACGGAGTCCGGTGAGAGCCGTCATGGTGGCCTAGCCTCTCTTTGTTATTGGAATGAGGCCGATGCTAGGACAATAGTGCAGTCGGTGGTTAACGTCTTTCGGCAAGGGGTCTTCGCAGATCGCGAAGACCCGATTCACACGTCCAGCAGGTGGTCGTAGAGCAGCCGGCTGACCGGCGACAGCGACTCGACGTCGCGCACCACCAGCGCCAGGCTGCGCTGGGACCAGTCGTCATCCAGCGCCGCGGCGATCAGCCCGAGCGGTCGCCCGATGAGCTCGAAGGCCTGCAGCGGCAGCACGCCCAGGCCGAAGCCCGCCTGCACCATGCGGCACACGGCATCGAAGCCGGGCACATGGATGCGCAGGCGCAGGGCCTTGCCGTGACTGCGTGCGGCCGCCTTGGTGCGCAGGTTGATGAAGCTGTCGGCGTGCAGGCCGACGTGGTCGTCGTCCAGGGTCTCGGCGAAGGCCAGCCGCGGGCGTGCGGCCAGGCGATGATCCGGACGCATCACCACCACCAGGGTGTCCTGCCGGTAGGGCACGGCCAGCAGGCCGCGGGTATCGGTGTCCGAGGAGCAGATGCCCAGGTCGGCGGCGCCTTCCAGCACGCCCTTCACCACCCCCGCGCTGGGTCGTTCGTCCAGGCTGACCTTGACCTGGGGATGGCCGACGGTGAAGGCCTGCAGGTCTTCGGGGAGGAATTCGATGATGGCGGAGATGTTGGCCATCATCCGCACGTAGCCGCGCACGCCCTGCAGGTGCTCGCCGACATCGATGCTGATGCGTTCGACGTCGGCGAGGATGCGCTTGGCGTAATGCAGCAGCGTCTCGCCGACCGGGGTGAGGGTGGTGCCCTTGGCGTTGCGCTCGAAGAGTTCGATGTCGAGCGAGCGCTCCAGGTCGTGCAGTCGCTTGCTGGCGGCGGACAAGGCGATCATCTCGCGCTCGGCGGCGCGGGTCAGGGTGCCCTCCTCGTGCACCGCCAGCAGCAGCTGCAGCGAGACCAGGTCGAGGCGGCGGAGCAGGTTGCGGTAGTGCATCGTCTTGGGGTCCAGGCGGCCAGAGGTCCTTGTACAGGACCCGGCGCGCCCGGGGTAGCCACCTGCCTCAGGTTAGAGACCCAGGTCGCTCAGGCCGGGATGGTCATCCGGGCGCCGCCCCTGGGGCCAATGAAACAGCCGCTCGGCTTCGGTGATCGGCAGGTCGTTGATGCTGGCGTGGCGCTCGGCCATCAGGCCCTGGTCGTCGAAGTGCCAGTTCTCGTTGCCGTAGGCGCGGTACCACTGACCATCTTCGTCCCGCCATTCGTAGGCGAAGCGCACGGCGATACGCGCGCCGTCATGGGCCCAGAGTTCCTTGATCAGCCGGTACTCGTGCTCGCGCTGCCACTTGCGGGTGAGAAAGGCCTCGATGGCGGCGCGGCCCTGGAGGAAATCGCTGCGATTGCGCCAGCGGCTGTCGGCGGTATAGGCCAGGGCCACCTTGGCCGGATCGCGGCTGTTCCAGCCGTCTTCGGCGGCACGGACCTTTTGCCGGGCGGATTCGAGGGTGAAGGGCGGGACGGGAGGACGGGCGGCGCTCATGGGACACTCCTGGGCAGATGAGGCTCCAGTGTCGGGCCGCAGCGAGGGTGTCACAAGGTCGATCAGCCCACGGATCCGGCCAAGTCGCTCAGACCTCGACCAGGCGATAGTGCAAGCCCCGCACCACCGCCTCGACCCGGTTGCGCGCGCCCAATTTGCGGGCGGCGGAGTTGAGGTGCAGGTTGACCGTGGCGGTGGAGCGGTTGAGGGTCGCGGCGATGCGCTTGGCGGTCAGGCCCTTGGCCGAGTACTGCAGGCATTCGCGCTCGCGCGGCGTCAGGCGGACCTGACCGCAGCGGCGTTCGGCCGGCGCGAGCAGTTCGTCGGCCCGGGCCTGGAAGGCATGGGCCAGCACCAGGAAGGCGCCCAGGCAGGCTTCGCCGGCGGCCTCGGCGTCCCGCGCATCGGCATCGAGGATGCCGGTCAGGGTGGCGAAGGCACCGCCCGGCAGGTGCAGCGGCACCGTCACCCCGGTGGCCAGGCCGCTGTCACGCACATAGCAGGTGACCGGGCGGTGACTGTCACCCAGGTACTCGCGCAGGGCGCTGCGGGTTTCGCTGCGAAACGACCAGACGAAGGGCGCCGCGCGCCGACTGGCGCATTGCTGCACCGGGTCGATCTGGTAGTAGCCGCGCTCGCACCAGAAGGCCTGCATGTCCGCCGGGGCGTTGCGCACCTTGAATACCGAGGGGGTGATGAGCACGCCCTCGTGACTGAGGGGCACCGGGGCATAGTCGTAGATCAGCGCCTTGCACCCCAGGTGGTCGGCACTGGCCTGGACGGCATCCAGACAGGCGTCGAGCGTGGGCAGTCCGGCGAGGCGGCTGCTGACGGTGAGCAGATCGGCATGCATCTTGGAGCTCCTCCCCTGGGTCGCGATGGGGAACGCGAAGCAAAGGTTCTGCCAGTCGCGACAGCACTGCTGCAAACCTAGCACTTTTGCGGATGGGGCCAGGCCCCACCCTGGCCTAGAGTCGAGCCTAACCCGCCCCTTCGAGGAAGCCCCCATGACTCAGCACGCTCCGTCCGGCGACGCCGCCGACCTCGCCCGCTTCGGCTACACCCAGGAACTCAGGCGCCAGCTCGGGTTGAAGGACCTGCTGATCTACGGCCTGGTGTTCATGGTGCCCATCGCGCCCTTTTCCATCTTTGGCGGGGTGTTCGATGCCAGCCATGGCATGGTGCCCCTCACCTACCTGATCGGCTTCGTCGCCATGCTGTTCACCGCGGTCAGCTACCAGCAGATGTCGCGCGCCTTCCCGGTGGCCGGTTCGGTCTATGCCTATGTCGGCCGCGGCCTGCACCCGGCCCTGGGCTTTCTCGCCGGCTGGGCCATCCTGCTCGACTACCTGCTGGTGCCCACCCTGCTCTATGTGATCGGCGCCAACGCCATGGCCAACGTCATCCCGGCGCTTCCCCAGCCGCTGTGGATCCTCTTCTTCGTCGGCCTCAACACCCTGGTCAACCTGCGCGGCATCGAGACCACCGCCCGCGCCAACCGGCTGTTCCTCTATGGCCAGCTGGCGGTGCTGCTGGTGTTCGTGGTGCTGGCGTCGCTGGCCATCAGCCGCGGCGTGAACGGCGCCGAGTGGAGCCTGAAGCCGCTGTACAACCCCCAGGAATTCTCCCTGCCGCTGATCTTCAGCGCCCTGTCGGTGGCGGTGCTGTCCTTTCTCGGCTTCGACGCCATCTCCACCCTTTCCGAGGAAACCCGCGGCGGCAGCCGCGTGGTGGGCCGCGCCACCCTGCTGGCCCTGACCCTGGTGGCGGCGCTGTTCATGGTGCAGACCTGGCTGGCCGCCCTGCTGCAACCCAACCTGATCCAGTACCCCGACGCCGACGCCTCCAACAACGCCTTCTACGAGATCGGTCGGCTGATCGCCGGTCCCTGGCTGCAGGTGGTGATCGCCTTGGCGGTGGCCATCGGCGCCGCCATCGCCAACGCCCTGGTGGCCCAGGCCGCCACCTCGCGCCTGCTGTTCGCCATGGCCCGGGATCGCCAGCTGCCGCAGTTCCTGCGCCAGATCCATCCCACGACCCGGGTGCCGCAACGCGCCATCCTGCTGGTGGCGGCCCTGAGTCTGGTGCTGGGGCTGTTCTTTGTCGGCCAGATCAATCTGCTCGCCTCCATGTGCAACTTCGGTGCGCTGACCGCCTTCCTGCTCCTGCATGTGGCAGTGGCCTGGCATCACCGCGGCGCCGGTCGCCCGCTGCTCCATGCGCTGGTCCCGCTGATCGGCTTCATCATCCTCGCCTATGTGCTGTTCAACGCCGACGTCTACGCCAAGGTCGGTGGCAGCTGCTGGATGGTGCTGGGCCTGGCCGTGCTGGCCTTCCTCAGGCTCAGCGGCCGGACCACGGAATTCAAGGCCAACGACGCCGTCCATTAGGCACAGACCCGCCGCGGAGGCTTCAGATGATCAAGACCCTGCACAGCCAGCACTGCCATTGCGGCTGGGACCACAGCCTCCCCCCGGCGCTGGAGGTCGCGCCGGGCGAAACGGTCAGCTTTGCCTGCCGCGACGCGGCGGACGGCCACTTCCACGGCCACTCCAGCGCCGCCGACATCGCCACCCTGCCCTTCGAGCGGGTCAATCCGGTCTGCGGTCCGCTGTGGATCGAGGGTGCCGAGCCGGGCGACGTGCTCAAGGTGACGCTGGACAGCTTCACCCCCAGCGGCTTTGGCTGGACCGCCAACATCCCCGGCTTCGGCCTGCTCGCCGACCAGTTTCCGGACCCGGTGCTGCAACTCTGGCAGTACGACCGCAGCGGTCAGACGCCGGCCGCCTTCGGCGAGCTGGCGCGGGTCCCGCTCAAGCCCTTCGCCGGCACCCTGGGGGTGGCGCCCGCGGCGCCGGGTCTGCACTCGGTGGTGCCACCGCGACGGGTGGGCGGCAATCTGGATATCCGCGACCTGGCCGCCGGCACCAGCCTCTACCTGCCGGTGGAGGTCGCCGGGGCGCTGTTTTCCATTGGCGACACCCATGCCGCCCAGGGCGATGGCGAGGTCTGCGGCACGGCCATCGAGACCGCCATGGCGGTCACCGCCACCTTCGAGCTGATCAAGGGGCAACCGCTGGCCATGCCGCGCTTCAGCACCCCAGGGCCGGTCACCCGCCACCTGGACGGCGCCGGTTACGAGGTCTTCACCGGCGTCGGACCGGACCTGCTGGCGGCGGCGCGCCTGGCCGTCAGCGGCGCCATCGACTGGCTCGGGCAGAGCCGCAACCTGCCGGCGGAACAGGCCTATCTGCTCTGCTCGGTGTGTGGCGACCTGCGCATCAGCGAGATCGTCGATCTGCCCAACTGGGTGGTCAGCTTCTACTTCCCGCGGATCGTGTTCGAATAGCCGGGGCCGAATGGTCCGGCGCCCGCCGCGGCAACGTCCCCCACAGCGAGGCGATGACGATCAGCAGGCCGCCCAGCCAGCCCCAGAGGCCCAGACGCTCGTCCAGCCAGACGCTGGCGAACAGTGCGCCGAACAGCGGCTCGGCGCCCATCAGCAGGGCGACGCGGGTGGCGCTGGTGCGGCCCAGGGCAAAGTTCTGGGCGAGAAAGGCGCCCAGGGTGCAGAACAGCACCAGGTAGCCGGTGGCGAGCCAGAAGCCTGGCTGTACGGGTAGCGGCGCCAGGCCCGGGCCGAGGGCGAACAGCAGCAGGCAGGCCAGGCCGACCACCCCGGTCTGTACCGCGGTCAGTGCCAGGGCCGGTACCGGGGCACTGGCCTGCTGCAGACGCCGGCGCACCACGCAGACATTGACCGCGCGCAATACGGCTGCCAGCAGGATCAGACCATCACCCAGGTTGAAGCTCAGGGTCACCCCACGGGTCAGCAACCCGGCGCCCGCCACCGCCAGGGCCGCGGCGGCCAGGGCGCGAGCCTCGGGGCGCTGACCGAGTAACCACCATTCGGCGAAGGGCGTCAGGGCCACGCACAGGCTGATGAGAAAGGCGGCGTTGCTGGCGCTGGTCAGGGCCACGCCATAGGTCTCGGCGAGAAAGATCGCCAATAGCAGCAGACCGGTCGGCACCCCGGGTCGCCAGGCCCGCCGGCCCTCGCCCCTCAGGGTGGGCAGCAGCAGCGCTGCGGTGAGACAGAAGCGCAGCGCCAGATAGCCGAGCACCGGATAGAGCACCACGGCGTCCTTGACCACGGCGTAGCTGGTTCCCCAGACCAGGGCGGTGGCGAGCAACAGGCCTTCGGCAAGGCCGAAGGTGGGGCGTGACGACATGACGGCTTCTCCCTGGATCAGGCCGCCAGTGTGCCCGTCTCGCGGTAGGCGCGATAAGCCTGTTCGCGTGCACAGCTCTTGTTCCGCCAGGGAAGCAATGCCAGTCTTTCCAGCCCCATTGCTTCCCACGGACTTGGCATGGATCTCGTGCGCGCCCTCCCCCTGCTGCCCTGCCTGGTCGCCTTCGCCAAGGTGGTGGAGACCGGCAGCTTCACCGCCGCCGCCCGCCTGCTGGACGCCACGCCTTCGGCGGTCAGTCGTCAGGTGGCGCGACTGGAGCGGGAGCTGGGCGTACGCCTGCTGCAACGCACCACCCGTCAGCTGCGCCTGAGCGAGGCCGGCCGCGAGGTGCTCGGCCACTGCCGCCAGCTGCTGGCCGCCGCCGGCGCGGCGCTGGACAGCGGTCTGCAGCATCGCGAGGAGCCCCGCGGCCAGGTGCGCCTTGCCGTTCCCAAGGCGGTCGGCTACCGGCTGATATCTCCGCTGTTGCCGGACTTCTTCCAGCGCTATCCCGAGGTGGATCTGCAACTGCGCCTGGACGATCGTCCGCTGGACCCCATCGCCGACGACCAGGATCTGCTGGTGCGCATCACCGAGCAGCCACCCGCCGGCTTCGTCGCCCGGCCATTGCGCGAGATGGACTTCGTGCTCTGCGCCAGCCCGGCCTATCTCGGGCGCCGCGGCACGCCGCAGCAGCCCCAGGCGCTGGCCGAGCACGATTGTCTCTACCTGGGCGAAACCCCGGGCGACCAGCGCTGGCAACTGCGCCGCGGCGACCGGGTGGAAAGCGTGACGGTGCGGGGCCGCCTGGCCTGCAACCACAGCGGCGTGCGCCTGGAAGCCACCCTCGCCGACCTGGGCATCGCCTGCCTGCCGGCCTTCGCCGCCGAAGCCGGTCTGGCCGACGGCCGCCTGCGGCGGGTGCTATCCGACTGGCAATACCTCGGCCCCTACCAGGGCACCGCCTGGCTGCTCTATCCGCCGGATCGCCAGTTGCCGGCGGCGGTCAGGGCGCTGGTGGACTTTCTGCTGGAGCGGCTCGGGCCAACCCCAGGTTCAGGCTAGCACCGCCACCGACTTGAGCTGCGCCCACACTCGACTCCCCGGCTGCAACGCCAGCCGCTCCAGCGAATAGCGGGTGATCCGCGCCAGCAGCGCCGTGCCGCCCAGGTCCAGGCGCAAGAGCACCTGGGCCGGCGAACGGGTCGGGGCGATCTCGGCGACGGTGGCCGGCAGCACATTGAGGATGCTGCTGTGCTGGCGTTCCAGGCTGAGGCTGACATCCCGCGCCAGCACCTTGATGCGCAGCGACTGCCCGGGCGGCAGCGGGGCATGGGCCAGCAGCACGCGCTGCTCGCCCGACAGGCCCAGGCTGAGCAGCCCGTAGTCCGGGTCATGGCCGAGCACCCGCCCTTCCAGCACCACCCCGGCGTCGTCGGCCAGGGCGATGGGCAGGTCGAGGCGCGCCAGTACCTCGGTGGTCGGCCCACTGGCCAGCACCCGCCCCCGCTCCAGCAGCACCAGGTGATCGGCCAGCCGCGCCACCTCATCGGGGGCATGGCTGACATAGAGGATCGGCAGCGCCAGCTCCCGGGTCAGGCGTTCCAGGTAGGGCAGGATCTCGGCCTTGCGCTCGGCGTCCAGCGCCGCCAGGGGTTCGTCCATCAGCAGCAGCCGCGGACTGGTCAGCAGCGCTCGGGCGATGCCGACCCGCTGGCGTTCGCCGCCGGACAGGCGCGCCGGCATCCGCGCGAGCAGTCCTTCGATGCCCAGCAACTCGACGACCTGCTCCAGTTCCAGCCGGCGCGCGGCGGGCGCCACCCGCCTCCAGCCGAACAGCAGGTTGCGGCGCACGTCCAGGTGCTCGAACAGATTGGCGTCCTGGAAGACGTAGCCCAGGGCGCGTCGGTGCGGCGGCAGGAACAGGCCGCGGTCGCTGTCCTGCCAGGTCTCTTCCGCCACCACCAGGCGGCCACGGGCGGCGGGCTCGAGTCCGGCCACGCACCTCAGGCAACTGGTCTTGCCCGAACCCGAGGGACCGAACAGCGCGGTGACGCCCCTGCCGGGCAGGGCGAGGTCCACGTCCAGCACGAAGTCGGCATGCCGCAATTCGAAGCGCGCAGCGAGACTCATGTCCAGGCCGACCGCCCACGGCGCCCATAGAGCAGCAGCAGGATCACGAAGGAGAAGGCCAGCATGCCCCCGGCCAGCAGGTGCGCCTGGGGATACTCCATGGCTTCCACATGATTGAAGATCTGGGTGGAGACCACCTGGGTGCGCCCGGGAATGTTGCCGCCGATCATCAGTACCACGCCGAATTCGCCCACGGTATGGGCAAAGCCGAGGATGGCGGCGGTGACGAAGCCCGGCCGCGCCAGCGGCAGCACCACGTGGAAGAAGGTATCCAGGGGACCGGCTCTGAGGGTCGCCGCCGCTTCCAGCGGGCGCGGACCGATGGCCTCGAAGGCGTTCTGCAGCGGCTGCACCACGAAGGGCAGCGAATAGCACAGCGAACCCACCACCAGCCCGGCGAAGGTGAAGGGCAACCGCCCCAGCCCCAGCGCCTCGGTCAATTGCCCTACCCAGCCCTCCGGCCCCATGGCCAGCAGCAGGTAGAAGCCGATCACCGTGGGCGGCAGCACCAGCGGCAGGGCCACCAGGGCGCCGACCGGTCCCTTGAGCCGGGAGCGGGTGCGCGCCAGCCACCAGGCGAGGGGCGTACCCAGCACCAGGAGCAGCAGGGTGGTCACGCTGGCCAGTTCCAGGGTCAGGCGGATCGCCGCCCAGTCCGCCGCGCTCAGGCTCATGGGGTCACTGCCGGTAGCCGTAGGCCTTGAGCACCGCGGCCGCCTGGGGGCCCTTGAGATAGGCCAGCAGCGCCTTGGCCGCCGGCTGGTCCTGGCCCTTGTCCAGCAATACGGCGTCCTGGCGGATCGGCTCATAGAGCTCGGCCGGCACGATCCAGGCCGAGCCTTCCTTGATCTTGCCGTCCCCGTAGATCTGCGACAGGGCGACGAAGCCCAGCTCGGCATTGCCGGTGGCGACGAACTGGTAGGTCTGGGTGATGTTCTGGCCTTCCACCCGCTTGGCCGCGACCGCCTCGGTCAGGCCCAGTTTGGCCAGCACTTGGCTGGCGGCCAGGCCATAGGGCGCGGTCTTGGGATTGGCCACGGCCAGGTGGGTGAAGGCGTTCCGCTTGAGCACCGCGCCGTCGCCGTCCACATAGCCGGGCTTGGGCGACCAGAGCGCCAGGGTGCCGATGGCATAGGTGAAGCGCGAGCCCTTGACCGCCGCGCCCTCGCTTTCCAGCTTGGCCGGGGTGCTGTCGTCGGCGGAGAGAAAGACCGCGAAGGGCGCGCCATTCCTGATCTGGCCATAGAGCTGGCCGGTGGCGCCGCTGGAAATCACCAGCTGATGGCCGGTGTCCTGGGCGAAGCGCTCGCCGATGGCCTTGAGCGGCGCGCTGAAATTGGCGGCCACGGCGACCTGGACCTCATCGGCCAGGGCCGGGGTGGCCAGGGCTGCGGTGAGCAGGGAAAGCAACAGGCGGGAACGGCTGGATGGCATCGGGCTTTCTTCCTCGGGGCTGGCAATCCCTCCGCAGTCGCAGGACGCTGGCGGCTGCGGAGGGCACAAAAGAAAACGCCGGCAGGTGGCCCCGCCGGCGTTGGTTCTGGCGCTTAGGCCAGCTTCTTGTACTTCACCCGCTTGGGCTGGGCAGCGGCCTCGCCCAGGCGCTTCTTGCGATCGGCTTCGTACTCTGTGTAGTTGCCTTCGAAGAACACCACGTTGGAGTCATCCTCGTAGGAGAGGATGTGGGTGGCGATGCGGTCGAGGAACCAGCGATCGTGGGAGATCACGATGGCCGCGCCGGGGAAGTCCAGCAGGGCGTCTTCCAGGGCGCGCAGGGTTTCCACGTCCAGGTCGTTGGAGGGTTCGTCCAGCAGCAGCACGTTGCCGCCCTGCTTGAGGGTCAGCGCCAGGTGCAGACGACCGCGCTCACCGCCGGAGAGATCCTTGACGAACTTCTGCTGGTCGGCGCCCTTGAAGTTGAAGCGACCCACATAGCTGCGCGAGGGTACCTCGTAGTTGCCGATCTTGATCACGTCGGAGCCATCGGAGACCTGCTCCCAGACGGTCTTGGTGTCGGACAGGTTCTCGCGGCTCTGGTCGACGCTGGCCAGTTGCACGGTGTCGCCGATCTCGATGCTGCCCGAATCCGGCTGCTCCTTGCCCATGATCATGCGGAACAGGGTCGACTTGCCCGCGCCGTTGCCGCCGATGACACCGACGATGGCGCCCTTGGGCACCACGAAGCTCAGGTCGTCGATCAGCAGGCGATCGCCGTAGCCCTTGCTGACGTTCTTGAACTCGATGACCTTGTCGCCCAGGCGCTGGCCGGCGGGGATGTAGATCTCGTTGGTCTCGCTGCGCTTCTGGAATTCCTGGGACTGCATTTCCTCGAAGCGCTGCAGGCGGGCCTTGGACTTGGACTGGCGGGCCTTGGCACCGGAGCGCACCCATTCCAGTTCGGCCTTCATGGCCTTGGCATGGGCGGCTTCCTGCTTGGCTTCCTGGGTCAGGCGCGCGGCCTTGGATTCCAGCCAGCCGGAGTAGTTGCCCTCGAAGGGGATGCCCTGGCCACGGTCCAGTTCCAGGATCCAGCCGGCGACGTTGTCGAGGAAGTAGCGGTCGTGGGTGATGGCCACCACGGTACCGGGGAAGTCGTGGAGGAAGTGCTCCAGCCAGGCCACCGAGTCGGCGTCCAGGTGGTTGGTGGGTTCGTCCAGCAGCAGCATGTCGGGGGCCGACAGCAGCAGGCGGCACAGTGCCACGCGGCGCTTCTCGCCACCGGAAAGCACCCCGACCTTGGCGTCCCAGGCCGGCAGGCGCAGGGCGTCGGCGGCGACTTCCAGCTGGCGGTCCAGGTTGTGACCGTCGGCGGCCTGGAGGATGGCTTCCAGCTTGGCCTGCTCGGCGGCCAGGGCGTCGAAGTCGGCATCCGGCTCGGCGTAGGCGGCATAGACCTCGTCCAGGCGGGCCTGGGCCTGCTTGATCTGACCGACCGCTTCCTCGACCACCTCACGAACCGTCTGCTCGGGATCAAGTTTCGGTTCCTGCGGCAGATAACCCACATTGATACCGGGCATCGGACGCGCTTCACCTTCGATCTCGGTATCGACGCCGGCCATGATGCGCAGCAGCGTCGATTTACCCGCACCGTTCAGACCGAGCACGCCGATCTTGGCGCCGGGAAAGAACGACAGGGAGATGTTCTTGAGGATTTCACGCTTGGGCGGCACGACCTTGCCGACCCGATGCATGGTGTAGACGTATTGAGCCATGGTGGGACCTTGGGACCGGAATGAAAAACAGGGGACACAGTATGGCGTCAGCAGCGAACGCTGTCGAAACCCCGCGCGACGAAAGCGCCGGCGCTGATCACGCGGAAAAAACCGGCGGAGACACCGTCCGGTCCCTTATCATAGGCCATCCCTGCCCCGCGGAATCGGGCGCAGCCGAACGGCCATCGCCTCTGCAGGAACGCAGTCCGTCGTGAACAGCCCGCCCTCCTCGCTGCCGGAAGCGCCGCTCGCCCCCGCCTCGCGACGCCTCACCCGCGGCCTGCTCGTCCTTTCGCTGGTGGCCATGCTGGCCCTGATGTTCTGGCAGGCCTTCGCCAGCGTGGCCGAGCGCGAGGCCCTGCGGCGCGAACAGCTGGACAGCCTGACCCAGCAACTGGCCAACACCGTCGAATTCGGCCTGGCGCTCAAGGCCCAGGCGGTGCGCAGCACCCTGCGCTGGTCGCTGGACCCTACCCTGCCGCTGGCTCCCAACCTGCTGCTCGGCCTCCAGGACTTCTTTCCCGGGCTGCAACAGGTGCGCTGGCTGCCGGCCAACGCCACTCTGCGCGCCGCCCGCCTGGGCGATACGCCGGACGCCGCCTTCATCCAGCAACTGATCGCGCGCGCCGGCCAGGCCGACTTCCGCTACGGCTACAATGCCGAGGCCGCGGCGGCGCCCCTCTATGTGCTGCTGGCCGGCGATCGCGAGGAGCAGCGGGGCTGGTGGGTGCTGACCAGCGCCCCCCTGCTCGAACCCCTGTGGCGGCCGACCCGGGTCCCGTCCGGCCTCGACTGGCGCCTGGAAGATCGCGCCCAGGGCACCCTGCTGTTCCGCGGCGGGGCGACCCCGGCGGCGGACAGCCGCGATGAAGTACGCCAGGAGCTGGCCTACAGCAACTGGCAGGTGGTGGGCAGCCATCCCGCCGAAGACATGGGCACCACCCTGCTGGGAGCCTCCTTCGGCCGCCTGGCGCTGTTCGGCCTGTCCGGCCTGGTGGCGGTCATCCTGCTCTACCTGCTGCTGCGCGAAGAACGTGGCCTGCGCGCCCTGACCCTCGCCTCGCGACGCGGCCTGCGCCTGGCCGGCATCGCCCTCAACGGCATCGAGGAAGCCGTCTGCATGACCCAGGCCGACGGTCGCCTGGTCCATGTCAACGCCACCGCCGCCCGCCTGCTGGGCATCGCCGCCGATGACGCCCAGCAGTTCTTCCTCGCCAGTCTGTTGCCCGAGGTGGTGGCCCTGACGCCCGCCGAACGTGATGGCGGTGCCCTGGTCACCCTGGTGGTGGAAGGCCAGCCGCGGCGCTTCGCGGTCAGCTGCCATGCCCTGGCGGCCAGCCAGCCCAGCGCCCGCGTCCTGCGCGACCGCACCCAGACCCAGGACGGCTTCGTCTGGGTACTGCGCGACGTCACCGAGCAGCAGCGCAACCTGGAGACCATCCAGACCACCCGGCAGCGCTACGAAAGCATCTTCAACGGGGTGCACACCGGCATCTGCGTGGTCGATCTGAGCGCCGTCCATCCCCACATGCACGCCCTGGGCCTGGAACGTCCCGAGCAACTGGCGGAGCTGTTCGCCCGCCAGCCCGAGGCCCTGGATGCCCTGGGCCGCCAGGTGCGCATCACCGAGATCAACCAGCGCGCCCTGGAAATGCTCGGCATCGGCCACCTGGACCAGGCCTGGGCGCGGCTGGTGGGTGACTCCCGCGTCCAGCTCGGCGGCAAGCGCTACCGCCTGCTGGCCGGTCTGCTCTCCGGCCAGCAGGTGCTGGAACTCGAGACCTGCATCGACACCGCCGAGGGCGAGCGCCATCTCTGGCTGACCATGCACCTGCCGGCCGATCCCCAGCACCTCGATGCCACCCTGCTCAGCCTCACCGACATCACCCAGCGCAAGCTCGGCGAATTGCGCCTGCTCGAGCGCGACAGCTTCTGGTCGAATCTGATCAGCGCCATCCCCGACACCCTCTACACCTACGACGTGGCCAGTGGCGAGCTGACCTACGAGAGTCATTCGCTGGCGCTCAAGCTCGGCTATCCGCCGGAGGCCTTCGCCAGCCTCGGTCGCGCGCGCCTGCATCCGGACGACGTCGAGCTGCACGAGCGGGTGGTCAGCATGCGGCCGACGCTGTCCGACCAACCCAGCAGCAGCCTCCTGCGCTGGCAGCACCGCAACGGCGGCTGGCGCTGGTTCGACGTGCGCGAGCAACGCCTCGCCAGTGCGGCGGACGGCAGCGCGGCGAGCGTGGTGGGGCTGGCTCTGGACGTCACCGACATGGTCCGCGCCAGCGAGCGCCTGCGCGAGAGCGAGAATCGCTACCGGCAGCTGGCGGAAAGCATCAGCGACGTCATCTTCACCACCGACGCCCAGCTGGTGCTCAACTACCTCAGCCCCTCGGTCGAGGAATTGCTCGGCTATCCCGTCACCGAGCTGCAACAGCGCACCCTGGCCGAGCTGGTGGTGCATTCGCGCCAGCTGCAGGAATTCCGCCGCACCCTGCAGCGGCTGTTGCGCAGCCTCGACGATCCGCGCGCCCTGGCCGAGCTGCGCCGGGAACACTTCGCGCCCCTGCTGCTGGATTGCCTGCACGCCCAGGGTCACACCCTGCAGATCGAGCTGCGGCTCAAGCCGCTGTGGGACGACCACGAGCGCTTCGCCGGCCTGCTCGGCATCTGCCGCGACATCTCCGCCCAGCGCCGTACGGAAAAGGACATGCGCATGGCGGCCACGGTCTTCGACCACTCCGCCGGCGCCATCCTGGTCACCGACCCGGCCGGCTACATCGTGCGGGTCAACCGCACCTTCACCCGCATCACCGGCTTCAGCCCCGAAGAGGTGTTCGACCAGCAGCCGATGATGCTCTGCGCGGACAAGCAGGAAGCCAACCAGCTGCAGCACGTGATGCAGCAGCTGCGCACCCAGGAGAGCTGGGAAGGCGAACTCTGGCAGCGACGCCAGGACAACGAGCCCTACCCCTCCTGGGTCGGCATCACCGCCATCCGCGACGACGACGGCGACCTGATGAGCTATGTCTGCTTCTTCGTCGACATCAGCGAGCGCAAGGCCAGCGAAAGACGCATCCATCGCCTCGCCTACTACGACGCCCTGACCCTGCTGCCCAACCGCACCCTGTTCCAGGACCGCCTGCACAACGCCCTGCAGCAGAGTCGCCACAACGGCAGCTGGGTGGTGCTGATGTTCCTCGACCTCGACCGCTTCAAGCCGATCAACGACAGCCTCGGCCACGCCGCCGGTGACCGCCTGCTCAAGGAGGTGGCCATGCGCCTGACCGCCTGCGTGGGCACCGAGGACAGCGTGGCGCGCATGGGCGGCGACGAATTCACCCTGCTGCTGTCGGGCCTGGAAACCCGCGAGGTGGCCCTGGCCCAGGCGATCCGCGTCGGCGAGCAGATCCTCACCCAGCTGTCCGAGGCCTTCGTGCTCGAAGGCCGCGAATTCTTCGTCTCCGCCAGCATCGGCATCGCCCTCTCGCCGCAGGACGGCCATGAGCTCAGCCAGCTGATGAAGAACGCCGACACCGCCATGTACCACGCCAAGGAGATGGGCAAGAACAACTTCCAGTTCTACCAGGCCGAGATGAACGCCCGCGCCCTGGAACGCCTGGAACTGGAAGCCGATCTGCGGCACGCCCTGCTGCAGGGTGAATTCCGCCTGCACTACCAGCCGCAGTACCGCTGCGACAACCGGCGCCTGACCGGGGTCGAGGCCCTGCTGCGCTGGGAGCATCCGGTGCGCGGCCACGTCTCGCCGGCGGAATTCATCCCGGTGCTCGAAGAGATCGGCCTGGTGGTCCAGGTCGGGGACTGGGTGATTCGCGAGGCCTGCCGGCAGATGCGCGAGTGGCACGCGGCCAGGGTGCGCATTCCCAAGGTCTCGGTGAATCTCTCCGCGCGGCAATTCAGCGACGGCCAGCTCGGCCAGCGCATCGCCGCGATCCTTGCCGAGACCGGCCTGGCGCCGGCCTGCCTGGAGCTGGAACTGACCGAGAGCATCCTGATGCGCGACGTCGGCGAGGCCCTGCAACTGCTCGGCGAACTCAAGAGCCTGGGCCTGTGCATCGCGGTGGACGACTTCGGCACCGGCTATTCCTCGCTCAACTACCTCAAGCAGTTCCCCATCGACATCCTCAAGATCGACCGCAGCTTCGTCGACGGCCTGCCCCACGGCGAGCAGGATGCGCAGATCGCCCGGGCCATCATCGCCATGGCCCACAGCCTCAATCTCTCGGTGATCGCCGAGGGCGTCGAGGAACCGGCGCAACTGGAATTCCTGCGCCTGCATGGCTGCGACGAGGTGCAGGGCTTCCTCTTCGACCGTCCGCTGCCGCCGGATCTGCTGCGCGAACGGCTGGAGCACCAGGGGCTGTTTCCGGTCCTGACATGAGACCGATGGCGCCACCGCATGACCGGCGCTCATACCTCAGAGTTCCCGCGATGGGGTAGAATACTGCCCCTCACGAGCCCGATCGGGCTCGCTCTTCGCCATGCCTCAGGGGACCCTGCCGCCATGTTCAGCCGTGAAACCACCCTCGCCCGCTTCGACGCCGACCTGTATGCCGCCATGCAGCAGGAAGCCCAGCGTCAGGAAGATCACATCGAGCTGATCGCTTCGGAAAACTACACCAGCCCGGCGGTCATGGAAGCCCAGGGCAGCGTGCTGACCAACAAGTACGCCGAAGGCTATCCCCACAAGCGCTACTATGGCGGCTGCGAATACGTCGACGTGGTCGAGCAACTGGCCATCGACCGCGCCAAGCAGCTGTTCGGCGCCGACTACGCCAACGTCCAGCCGCACTCCGGCTCCCAGGCCAACTCGGCCGTCTACCTCGCGCTGATCGAAGCCGGTGACACCATCCTCGGCATGAGCCTGGCTCACGGCGGTCACCTGACCCACGGCGCCACCGTGTCCTCTTCCGGCAAGCTGTACAACGCCGTGCAGTACGGCATCGACGAGCAGGGCCTGATCGACTACGCCGAGGTCGAGCGCCTGGCCCAGGAACACAAGCCCAAGGTCATCGTCGCCGGCTACTCCGCCTACTCCCAGGTGCTGGACTTCGCCCGCTTCCGTGCCATCGCCGATGCCGTGGGTGCCTACCTGTTCGTCGACATGGCCCACTTCGCCGGGCTGGTCGCCGCCGGCGTCTACCCCAACCCGGTCCCCTTCGCCGACGTGGTCACCAGCACCACCCACAAGACCCTGCGCGGCCCGCGTGGCGGCCTGATCCTGGCCAAGGCCAACGAAGCCATCGAGAAGAAGCTCAACTCGGCGGTCTTCCCCGGTGCCCAGGGCGGTCCGCTGATGCACGTCATCGCCGGCAAGGCGGTGTGCTTCAAGGAAGCCCTGCAGCCCGAGTTCAAGACCTACCAGCAGCAGGTGATCAAGAACGCCCAGGCCATGGCCGGCGTGTTCATCGAGCGTGGCTTCGACGTCGTCTCCGGCGGCACCGACAACCACCTGTTCCTGCTCAGCCTGATCAAGCAGGAAATCACCGGCAAGGACGCGGACGCCGCCCTGGGTCGCGCCTTCATCACCGTGAACAAGAACTCGGTGCCGAACGATCCGCGCTCGCCCTTCGTCACCTCCGGTCTGCGCATCGGCACCCCGGCCGTCACCACCCGTGGCTTCCAGGAAGCCGAGTGCCGCGAACTGGCCGGCTGGATCTGCGACATCCTCGGCAACATGGGCGACGAATCGGTGATCGACGCCGTCCGTGAAAAGGTCAAGGCCGTCTGCGCTCGCCTGCCGGTCTACGGCAAGTAAGAGGCACGCCTTCCCCCTCTCCCCCTGGGAGAGGGCCGGGGTGAGGGAACCCCCAAAACAAAGAGCCCCGACAAATGGCCGGGGCTCTTTGCATTTTGAGAGGGGTCGTCAAGGCAGCCAGGCCAGACCTTGCCGCCTGCCGGAAGACCCCGGAAACGAAAAACCCCGGCCAGTGCCGGGGTTTTTCTTTGTCAGGCGTCGATCAGGCCTTAGAGGACCTGGAGATCGCCCAACCCATCCAGGTAGCGCTCGGCGTCCAGCGCCGCCATGCAGCCGGCACCGGCCGAGGTGATGGCCTGGCGGTAGGTGTGGTCGGCCACGTCGCCGGCGGCGAACACGCCCGGCACGTTGGTGGCGGTGGCATTGGCCTCGCGACCGCCCTTCACCACCAGATAGCCGTCGTGGGTCTCCAGCTGGCCTTCGAACAACCCGGTGTTGGGGGTATGGCCGATGGCGACGAACAGACCGGCCACCTGCAGCTCTTCGCTGCTGCCATCGTTGTTCTTGATGCGCACGCCGGTGACGCCCATGTTGTCACCCAGCACCTCGTCGACGCTGGCGTTGAGCTTGAGCGCCATCTTGCCCTCGGCGACCCGGGCGCGCAGCTTGTCCTGCAGGATCTTCTCGGCGCGGAAGGTCTCGCGGCGGTGGATCAGGGTGACCTTGCTGGCGATGTTGGCCAGGTAGAGGGCCTCCTCGACCGCGGTGTTGCCGCCGCCGACCACCGCCACCTCGCGGTTGCGATAGAAGAAGCCGTCGCAGGTGGCGCAGGCGGACACGCCCTTGCCCATGAAGGCCTCCTCGCTGGCCAGGCCCAGGTAGCGGGCGCTGGCACCGGTGGCGATGATCAGGGCGTCGCAGGTGTAGGTGGCGCTGTCACCCTTGAGGGTGTAGGGCTTGCCGCCAAAGTCCACGGCGTTGATGTGATCGAAGATGATCTCGGTCTCGAAGCGCTCGGCGTGCTCGCGCATCCGCTCCATCAGCGCCGGACCGGTCAGGTCGTGGGGATCACCCGGCCAGTTGTCGACTTCGGTGGTGGTGGTCAGCTGGCCGCCCATCTGCATGCCGGTGATCAAGAGCGGCTTGAGGTTGGCACGGGCGGCATAGACCGCGGCCGTGTAACCGGCCGGACCGGAACCGAGGATGATGAGACGCGAATGGCGCGAGTTGCTGACTTCAGACATGACATTCTCCCTGCCGGGGTCTCCGGCAGACCTAAGAGTAGAGTGGCCGGCGCGCCCTGGGGGCATGCCGGCCGGTGTGCGTGCGGAGCCGTTCCGCAAGCGCCGGTCGCTCCTGGCGACGGCGCGACCGGCGCCGAAAGGCGGACACCGGGTCCAGGGATGGGGCTCAGCCTAACGGGTGCCGCCCCTCCACAGAAGCGACCATTCTAAATCCAGACCATAGGGCGCGCCTATGTCGACCGCTTCGGCCAGGGAGCCCTGAGGTAAGCTGTGCCTTCCCACCACCTGTCAGGAATCTTCATGGCTGTCGCTCCGCTGTCCGGCTCCGCCTACTTCGCCGAAGGGCTGCGCCTGGTGACCCGCCCCGGCATGCGCCGCTTCGTGGTCATCCCGCTGACCATCAACCTGCTGCTCTACGCCGCCATTCTCACCTTTGCCGTGCGCGGCTTCGAGGGTTGGCTGGAGCAGCTGATGCCGAGCCTGCCGGCCTGGGCGAGCTTCGTCGAATGGCTGCTCTGGCCGCTGTTCGTGCTCCTGCTGCTGGCGATCATCTTCTTTACCTTCACGATGCTGGCCAACCTGGTGGCGGC
The DNA here is from genome assembly GCF_003057735.2 of Pseudomonas sp. RIT411. NCBI lineage: Bacteria > Pseudomonadati > Pseudomonadota > Gammaproteobacteria > Pseudomonadales > Pseudomonadaceae > Pseudomonas > Pseudomonas sp. RIT411. Next base: position 136,475 of record NZ_QBIZ02000010.1, on the reverse strand, counting down.
GCCCTTCAACGGCTTTCTGGCGGAAAAGGTCGAGGTCATGGTGCGCGGCCAGGACGGCTTCCCGCCGTTCAACCTCACCGAACTGGTCACCATGGTGCCACGCACCCTGCAGCGCGAACTGCGCAAGCTGGGCTACTACCTGCCGCGCGCCCTGGGCCTGCTGGTGCTGACCTTCATCCCCGGCCTCAACCTGATCGCCGCGCCGCTGTGGATCCTGTTCGGCGTCTGGATGATGGCGGTGCAGTACATCGACTTTCCCGCCGACAACCACAAGCTGGACTTCCGTGCCATGCTCGCCTGGCTGCGCACCCGCCGCCTGCGCTGCCTGGGCTTTGGCGGGGTGACCTACCTGGCGCTGCTGGTCCCTGGCCTGAACGCCCTGTTCATGCCCGCCGCGGTGGCTGGGGCGACGCTGTTCTGGGTGCGTGAAGGGGGCGACAAGGCCCTGGTGGTGCGTCCCCAAGGCAGCCTGGCCCGGTAGGGTGGAAAACCGCGCAGCGTTTTCCACGCGGCCATCGTGCCTCCGTGGATGAGGCTGCGCCGTCATCCACCCTAGGCCACATCATCCAACCAGCCCCCTCTCCCCCTGGGAGAGGGTTGGGGTGAGGGCCACCCCGCACGGACGCCACAAACGACAACGCCCGCGCCGGCAAGGCCGGACACGGGCGTCGCAGGAGCCTGAGGCCAGGCTTAGTGGTGGTGACCACCTTCGCCATGGATGTGGCCGTGGGCGATTTCTTCGTCGCTGGCCGCACGCACGTTGACCACCTTGACGTCGAAGTTCAGACGCTGGCCAGCCAGGGGGTGGTTGCCGTCGACGGTGACCTGGTCGCCGTCGATGTCACGCACGGTGACGATCTGCATGGCGCCGTCCGGGCCGGAGGCGTGGAACTGCATGCCCACTTCCAGCTCGTCCACGCCTTCGAACATTTCCTTGCCCAGGGTGGCAACCAGTTCGGGGGTGTATTCGCCGTAGGCGTCTTCCGGCTCGATGGCCACCTTCAGCTCGTCGCCGGCCTGCTTGCCGGAAAGGGCGCGCTCGAGGCCGGGAATGATGTTGCCCGCGCCTTGCAGGTACACCAGCGGAGCACCACCAGCGGAGCTGTCGATGACTTCGCCGGCGTCGTTGGTCAGGGTGTAGTCGATGGATACTGCCGTGTTCGCCGCGATCTGCATGGCCAGAACCTTCATGCTGGGAAAAAATAGGATTGACGCATCAGTCTACGCGTCCAACCTAGCAATTGCGAATGCGTTCGGTCAGTCCCCTGGCGCCCGGAGGCATCTGGAGGGCGCCCCTGCAACGGTGCCCGACCGCTCGTCACGAGATCGCCACGGCCGCTTCACGGGGCTGTCATCCCGGCTACCTAGGGTTTGCTGCATACCCACTGCCGGAGCCCTGCCATGCCGATTCCAGTGTCCGCACCGCCCGCGCTGCGCGCCGAACGCCTGTCGACCGCCGCGGATATCCGCGCCGCCCAGCGCCTGCGGGCCAACGTCTTCGGCAGCACCTACGGCGTGCATTTCGCCGACAACCTCGACCAGGACGCCTACGACGCCCACTGCCTGCACCTGGGGGTGCGCGACCTGCGCAGCGGCGAGCTGATCGCCACCACGCGACTGCTCGACGGACGCCGCCGCGAGCGCCTGGGCAGTCTCTACAGCGAAAGCGAATTCCAGCTGGAAGGCCTGGACGGCCTGCAGGGTCCGCTGCTGGAAATCGGCCGCACCTGCGTGGCGCCCGGGCATCGCACCGGCGCCGCCATCGCCCTTCTGTGGGCGGAACTGGCCGAAATCATGGCCTGTGGCGACTATCGCTACCTCATGGGCTGCGCCAGCGTGCCCATGGCCGATGGCGGCCTGCAGGCCGCCGCCCTGCTGCGCCAGGCCGCGCGGGACGAACGCATCCCGGCGATCCGCGCCACGCCGCGGCGCCCGCTGCCCTTCGTCGCCGTGCCGGACAACCTGGTGGTGCAGCTGCCGCCCCTGCTCAAGGCCTATCTGCGCCTGGGCGCCCAGGTCTGCGGCGCGCCCTGCTGGGATCCGGAATTCGGCGTGGCCGACGTCTTCATCCTGCTCAAGCGCGAAGACCTCTGCCCACGCTATGCCCGCCACTTCAAGGCCGCGGTATGAGGCGACTGCACCTCGCCCTGCGGTTGCTGCCGGTGCTGGCCGCGCTGCTGCTCGGGGCGCTGTTCGCCCTGACGGTGGCGCTGGCGGTAACGCTCGGTCGGCGGCCCTGCCTGGGGCTGCGGCAACGGCTGACGCGGCGCTTCTTCCAGCTGCTGGCCCGGGCGCTGCGCTTGCGCCTGGAGGTCCGGGGCGAGGTGCCGCACGGCACCCACCTGTGGCTGGCCAATCATGTGTCCTGGCTGGACATCGTCGCCCTCGGCAGCCTGCGGCCGCTGGGCTTCTTGTCCAAGGCGGAGGTGGCGGACTGGCCCTTCGCCGGCTGGCTGACGCGCCAGGCCGGCACCCTGTTCATCCGCCGCGGTGCCGAACGCGGCGACGCCCTGGGCGAAGCCTTGACCACGCGCCTGACCCAGGGCCTGTCGCTGGCGCTCTTTCCCGAGGGCACCACCACCGACGGCAGCGTGCTGCGGACCTTTCATGGCCGGCTGCTGAGTCCGGCCATCGCCACCGGCACCCCGCTGCAACCCGTGGCCCTGAGCTACTGGCGCCACGGCGAGCCTGACCGGGCCGCGGCCTTCATCGGCGACGACGACCTGGTGAGTCATCTGCTGCGCCTGCTGGAGAATGGCGGGACCACCCTGAGGATCGAGTTGCTGCCCGCGGTGCTGCCCCAAGGCCAGGCGCGCCAGGTACTGGCGGGTCGCTGCCAGGCGGCCATCGCCGGCCGCCTCGGGATTCAGCTGGAAACCCGCGCCGCCCGCTCGGCGGCGGCGAAGGCCTGCAACTGCGGATAGAAGTCGCGAAAGTCTGCCAGCAGGCCGTCGTAGGCGGCGTCCAGTTCGGCGAAGGCCCCGGCCAGCAGCTCCGGGCGTGACAGCCGCCGCGCCATGCCTTCCACCACCCGCTCCAGCACGGCGAAGTCTTGGTAGCTGCCCAGCCAGTCCTGACGCGCCATCAGGGGCGCAATGCGGGCCAGCCGCGGCGGCAGCTCCGGCTCCTCCAGCAGGGTCTGGTAGCAGTCCGCGACGAAATCCGGCAGCGGCTGCTCGGCATAGTCGTGCCAGAGGCGCGCCAGGCAGTGATCGAAGAAGACATCCACCAGCAGTCCGGCCACCCGCCGCCGCGCCGCGGGCAACCGGGTCTTGGCCCGGATCACCAGGGGATGGTCGTCGGTATAGACGTCGATGCGCCGGTGCAGCCGGATGCCGGCGGCAATCCCGGCCGGCCAGAGGTCCGCCGAGCCCTTGACGAAATCGCCGTAGAGACTGCCGAGGCGATCTTCGCGGCCGGGGCCGCCCAGGTGCAGGTGCGCGAGATAATTCATCCCCTCAGCATACTCCAGCCGCGCCCGGGCGGTTTTCCTGGACGACCCGCGGCTGCTAGGCTCGGACCTCCCTTCCCTGTCCGCTGGAGTCGTCATGCCCGTTCGCGCCGTGTTCCTCGACTATGCCTCTCTCGACCTGGGCGATCTGGACCCGGCGCCCTTGCGCGCGGTGTTCGACGAACTGGAACTCCATCCGGCGAGCGCCCCGGAGGAGGTCGCGGCGCGCCTGGCCGGCGCCCAGGTCGCCCTCGTCAACAAGGTGGTGCTGGACGTCGCCATCCTGGCCGCCTGCCCCGAGTTGAAGCTGATCCTGGTGAGCGCCACCGGCACCAACAACATCGACCTGGAGGCCGCGCGCGCCCAGGGCGTGCGCGTCTGCAACTGCCAGGGCTACGGCACCGCCTCGGTCGCCCAGCACACCCTGGCGCTGCTGCTGGCCCTGGCCACCCGGTTGCCGGACTACCAGGCGGACATCCGCGCCGGGCGCTGGCAGAGCGCCAGCCAGTTCTGCCTGCTCGATCACCCCATCGTCGAGCTGGAGGGCAAGACCCTGGGCCTGCTCGGCCTCGGCGAACTGGGCAGCGCGGTCAAGCGGCTGGCCGAAGCCTTCGGCATGCAGACCCTGGTGGGCCAGTTGCCCGGTCGGCCCGCCCGCCCGGGCAGCCTGCCGCTGGCCGAGCTGCTGCCCCAGGTGGATGCCCTGACGATGCACTGCCCGCTGACCGAGCAGACCCGCGGCCTGATCGGTACGGCGGAACTGGCGGCGATGAAACCCACGGCCTTCCTGGTCAACACCGCCCGCGGCGGCATCGTCGACGAACAGGCCCTGGCCGACTGCCTGAGACGCGGCCACCTGGCCGGCGCCGCCACCGACGTGCTCAGCGTCGAGCCGCCGCGCGACGGCAATCCGCTGCTGGCCGGCGACATTCCACGACTGATCGTCACCCCGCACAACGCCTGGGGCAGTCGCGAGGCGCGCCAGCGGATCATTGGCCAGCTCGCCGCCAATGCCGAGGGTCATTTCGCCGGCACGCCGCAGCGGGTGGTCTGCTAAAGTTCGCGCTTTTTTCGCCAGGTAGCCCCATGGATCCGCGCAGCGAAGTCCTCCTCCGTCACCCCGAGCGCTTTGGCGGCGCCTTGCTGCTGGCCGGCTTGCCGGCCGATGAGCTGCTGGGCGCCCTGCCCGCGGCCAGCGGCTGGAGTTGGCATGCGGGCGAGGCCGAACAACTGATGCGGCGCTATCCGGGTCGCGTCAGCCTGGGGATCGAGCCCCCGGCGGGCGACTTCACCGCTGCCGTGCTGTTCCTGCCCAAGTCCCGCGAGGCCACCGACTTCCTGCTCACCGCCCTGAGCCAGCGCCTGCCGGCCGCGGGTAGTCTGTTTCTGGTCGGGGAAAAGAAGGCCGGGATCGAACGCGCGGCGCGCCAGCTGGGCGTCCTGGGCCAGGCCAGCAAGCTCGACAGCGCCCGCCATTGCCAACTGTGGGTGGTGCAGGACCCTAGCACCTCGGCCGATCCGCAGCCGGACGCCTGGCTGCACCGCCATCGGCTGGAACGGGCGGGGATGAGTCTGGAGATTCTCAGCCTGCCGGGTGTGTTCAGCCATGGCCGGCTGGACGTGGGCACGGCGCTGCTGCTGGAACACCTCGACGGCCTGCCCGAGGGGGCGGTACTGGACTTCGGTTGTGGCGCCGGCGTGGTCGGCGCCGCCCTGGCCCGCCGCTATCCCGCCAGCACCCTGCACCTGCTCGACGTGGACGCCTTCGCCGTGGCCAGCAGTCGCCAGACCCTGGCGGCCAATGGCCTGGCCGGAACCGTGATCGCCGGTGACGGCATCGCCGCGGCGCCCAGCGGTCTTGCCGCCATCGTCAGCAATCCGCCCTTCCACAGCGGCGTGAAGACCGACTACCGCACCACCGAGACCCTGCTGGCCGAGGCGGTGCGCCATCTGCGCCCCGGCGGCGAATTGCGCCTGGTGGCCAACAGCTTCCTGCGCTATCCGCCGCTGATCGAGGCCGCCTTCGGCAATTGCCGCTCCCTGGCCGAGCGCGAAGGCTTCAAGGTCTACAGCGCCCGGCGGCGGTAGCGACGCTGAGCCCTGCCGGGCTTCGCTGCACTCAATCCAGCCTACGGCGCCTACCCGCCCCCTCTCCCCCTGGGAGAGGGCTGGGGTGAGGGAAACCCTCTCACCCAACCCAAACCCTCAACCCTTCTTCGCCGCCTCGTACAGCGGCATCACCTTGGGAATCGCCGCCTGCAGCGCCTTGGTGCGGTTGGCGTCGGAGGGGTGGGTGCTGAGGAATTCCGCCGGCTGCTTGCCCTGGCTGGCCTGGGCCATCTTCTGCCAGAGGGTGATGGCGGCATTGGGGTTGTAGCCGGCGCGCGCCGAGAGCTCCAGGCCGATCAGGTCGGCTTCGTTCTCGTTGCCGCGGCTGAATGGCAGGGTCAGGGCCACCTGGGACACCTGGTCGGCCAGCTGCATGCCGCCCTGGCCGACGCCCAGCAGGGCGCCGCCGAGGTTCTCGCCCATCTGGATGGCATAGGCCCGCGACATCTGCTCGCGGCTGTGCTCGCGCAGGGCGTGGGCGATCTCGTGGCCCATCACCGCCGCCAGTTCGTCGTCGGTCAGCTTGAGCTGATCGATGAGGCCGCTGTAGACGAAGATCTTGCCGCCGGGGCCGCAGTTGGCGTTGAGTTCGTCGCTCTGCACCAGGTTGACCTGCCAATCCCAGTTCACCGCGTCCGGACGGAAGGCCGCGGTCTGCGGGATCAGCCGCTTGGCGATGGCGGCCACGCGCTTGCCGTCGGCCGTGTCGTTGGCCAGCTTGCCGGCGGACTTGGCCTCGCTGACCGTCTTGGCATAGGACTGGGCGTACATCTGGTTGACCTGCTGCTCGGACAGCATGCTGAACATGTACTGCTTGCGCTGCACCCCGACCGCACCACCCGAGGTGGTATTGACGGTCTGGCAGGCGACCAGCAGCAGGCTCAGGGACAGGCCTGCGAGGGGAAGGATACGGCGCATGGGAATCTCCAGGTATCGAGGCGGATACAGTCTAGAGAGGGGCGTCAGACCCGGCAACGTCCGGTAATGCCCGGCAACGCTCTCCTGCCAGCCGACCGGAGGCCTCAATGGACAGACATCTGCGCCGATAGCTCCCGGTATCGAACGCCCCGGAGTCCCCCATGAATTCCCGCTCCATCCGCACCTCCATCACCCTGCTGGCCGGCGCCTGCATCCTGGCGGTGGTCGCTGCCCTGATCGCCTACACCCTGTTCGCCGGTCAGCGCACCCGCGCCCTGGTCGACAGCCATACCGAGGCCCTGGCCGCCACGGCCGCCGAAGCCCGGCTCACGGCCGAGGCCGAGGCCGTGGGCAACCAGCTGCAACGCCAGCTGGACGTCCCCCTGCAACTGGCCAGTCAGCTGGCGCAACTCAACGTGGCCATGGCCAGTCCGGGCGACCAGCAGGTCGAGCTGGATCGCCAGAGTCTGGTCCGCCTGCTGGGCCGGAGTCTGCAGCGCCAGTCCGGCCTGCTCAGTCTCTATACCGTCTGGGAGCCCAATGCCATCGACGGCCAGGACGACCGCCATCGCGGTGATGCCGCGGCCGGCTACGACGAGCAGGGGCGCTTCACCCCCTGGTGGCACAAGACCCTCGACGGCGATGTGACGGTGGAACCGATCGGCCCGACCCTGGAAAGCCAGACCCGCCTGCCCTCGGGCGTGCGCGAAGGCGAGTACTACCTGTGCCCGCGGGAAAATCGGACGACCTGCGTGCTCGATCCCATGCCCGACACGGTCAACGAGCAGCAGGTGCTGATCGCCTCCTTCAACGTGCCGATCCTGGTCGGCGGCGCCTTCAAGGGCGTGGTCGGTGCCGACGTGCCGCTGGACTTCATCCAGCGCCAGCTGGTCAAGGCCAATGGCCGCCTCTATGGCGGCGTGGGCCGCATGGCCCTGGTGGCCGGGCGCGGCACCCTGGTCGCCTACACCGCCGATGCCAGCCAGCTGGGCAAACCGGCCGAACCGGTGCTGGGCGCGACCCTGACCGGCCTCAAGGACCTCGGCGAAGGCGTCACCCGTCGCTTCGACGCCCAGAGCGAGCGCTATCAGGTCTATCTGCCGCTGCGCTTCGCCGGCGACAACCGCCAGGTCTGGACGCTGATCATCGAACTCCCCCGCGAAGCCGTGCTGGCCGACCTCTACAGCCTCAAGGACACCCTGGGTAGCCAACGCCACCAGGACGTGATCGGCATGCTGCTGGTGGGCCTGGCGGTCGCCGGCGCCGGTCTGCTGGTACTCTGGCTGATCAGCCTGCGCATCGCCCGGCCGCTGAGGCAGATGGTGACCATGCTCGACGCCATCGGCCAGGGCGACGGTGACCTCACCCAGCGCCTCGCCACCGAGCGCCGCGACGAGGTCGGTGCCATGGCCGGCGGCTTCAATCGCTTCCTGGCCTCGCTGCAGGGCCTCATCGGCCAGCTGATCCGCTCCGTGGGCGAGGTGGCCTCGGCCGCCGAGCACACCTCCCATATCGCCCAGCGCACCCGCGACGGCGTGCAGCGCCAGTTGCAGGAGATCGACCAGCTGGCCACCGCCATGCAGGAGATGACCGCCACCGCCCAGGACGTGGCCGGCAATGCCGGTCGCGCGGCGCGGGCCGCCACCGAGGCGGACGGCGCGGTCAACGAAGGCCAGCGGCTGGTGCAGCAGAACGTCGCCAGCAGCGCCACCCTCGCCCGGGAGATCGAGCGCGCGGTGGAGCAGGTCCGCCGGGTCGCCGAGGACAGCGAGAACATCGGCTCCATCCTCACCACCATCAACGGCATCGCCGAGCAGACCAATCTGCTGGCACTCAACGCCGCCATCGAGGCGGCGCGGGCCGGCGAGCAGGGCCGCGGCTTCGCCGTGGTGGCCGACGAGGTGCGCAACCTGGCGCAAAAGACCCAGGTCGCCACCGGCGAGATCCAGGAGATGATCCAGCGCCTGCAGCAGGGCACCCGCGAGGCGGTGACGGTGATGCAGGCCAGCGGCGCCCAGACCAGCACCCAGGTCGCCCAGACCGAGGCCACCCGCCAGGCCCTGGACACCATCCTGGCGGCGGTGGGCGAGATCACCAGCATGAATCTGCAGATCGCCAGCGCCGCGGAAGAACAGAGCGCGGTGGCCGAGGACATCAATCGCAACGTGGTCAATATCGGCCAGAGCGCCCAGGCGGTCCACGGCGAAGCCGACAGCGCCTCCCGCGCCGGCCAGCAACTGCGCGAACTGGCCGAACAGCAACGCCAACTGGCGGGACGGTTCCGGGTCTAGCCCCCTCCCCTCAAGTGCCAAGCCACCCCCTCTCCCTCCTGGGAGAGGCAGGGGTGAGGGCCGCGTCTACAGCGGGGTCAGACACTCCGGCCCGTCCACCTCGGGTCGGTTGACGATATCGGCCAGCACCCGCTCGCGCAGCGGCATGCCGCCCGTGGCCAACAGCGCCTGCAGGGCTTCAGGCGGGCTGTCCGGATCCTGCCAGAGGGCACGCCCCGCTTCATCCAGCAGGATCGGCCGCCGCAGCGGGCCGGCGGCCTGGGTGACCATGGCCACCGACAGCCAGAGCTGGTCCCCGGCCGGATAGGCCTCCCAGAGCGCGGCGAACCAGGCCAGGGGTTCGCCATTGAGCATCCAGTAGGGCCGCTTGCGATGATTGCCGCGCCATTCGTAGAAGCCGTTGGCGGGCAGCAGGCAACGCCGCAGGCGAAAGGGCTCGCGAAACATCGGCTGGGTGGCCAGGCTTTCGGCGCGGGCGTGGGTGGGGGTGCGGGAAAGATCGGTGAGCCAGGGCGGAGTCAGTCCCCAGCGACCGCTGTCGACCCGCTCGCCCTCGGCGGTCCGCCGCTGCAGCAGCACCTGCTGATGGGGGGAGATGTTCCAGCGCGGCGCATGCTTTTCGGGGAATCCCGCCAGGGCGGCGAATTCGGCGGGCCAGCGGAACAGGGCGTAGCGTCCGGACATGAAAACCTTTTTAGGTTCTTTACGAAAAGTCGCCGAGCGAAGGTCAGGCGAGGCGAAAAATGCTGAGGAAGCGGAGTTTACAAGTGGTAAATGAGCATTCCGAAGCGTTTTTCAACGAAGCATCACCGATGCGTAGGCACTTTTCGTCTAGAACCTAGCAGACGAGGATGCCCTGCTCGGGGGACGGATCCTCTCCCGGCAGGGGCGTGGCGGCATTGTACGCGGCGATCAGCGCCTGCGCGCGGAGGGCCTCCTCATCCTCGACCAGCAGGCCGAGCAGCCCTGCCGCCGGCAGGTCGCCGATGCCCCCGAGCAGATGGCGCCCGGCGAGAAAGCCGCTGATGCCTTCGCTGGCCAGCACCGCCAGGAGCAATTCACCCTCGTGCAGCGAACCCGGCTCGTAGATGCGCCGCATCAGTCGTCCTCCCGACGAACCTCGAGATTCCAGTCCTCGCCATCGGTGTGCAGGCCGAAGCGGATCGGCCGGCAGCAGACTTCGCAGTCTTCGTAGTAGTCCTGATCACCGCCGCTGAGGTCGAGCACCACCTCGCCCGGTTCGCCGCAATAAGGGCAATCGTATTCCTGGCTTTCCAGCATCTGCCTGCACTCCTCGACCGCCAACCTGCCGCCCATCCGGCCCCTGGCGCTTGCATCTGGCGCCACGCCCACTACTATGGCCGCCGGAATTTCTACAAGAGAACACCATGGGCGAGTTCGAAGCCATTCGACCCTATAACGACGCGGAAGTCCCCGGGGTTCTGGCCCGCCTGATCGACGACGACCACTTCATCGCCATCCTCGCCGGCTACCGTTTCCCGCGCCTGTCCAAAGGCCTCGGCTGGGTGGTGCGGCCCCTGTTGCGCACCCGCCTGCGCCAGGAACTGGGCGGCATCCAGAGCGTCGCCGCGCTGCAGGACAAGCTCGAACCCTATGTGGATCGCGCCATCGAAAAGGCCTCGGACGGCGTCACCTACTCCGGTATCGACCAGCTGCGCAGTGGCCGGGCCTATCTGTTCCTGGCCAACCACCGCGACATCGTGATGGACCCAGCCTTCGTCAACTATGCCGTCTACCACGCCGGCCTGCCAACGCCGCGCATCGCCATCGGCGACAACCTCCTGCAGAAGCCCTTCGTCAGCGACCTGATGCGGCTGAACAAGAGCTTCATCGTGCACCGCTCCATCAGCGGCCGGCGCGAGAAGCTGGCGGCGTACCAGAATCTGTCCGCCTACATCAATCACTCGATCCGCCAAGACGGCCAGTCCATCTGGATCGCCCAGGCCGAGGGCCGGGCCAAGGACGGCGACGACCGTACCGATTCGGCCATCCTCAAGATGTTCCACATGAGCTGCAAGGACGCCCCCTTCGCCGAGCTGGTCAAGGCGCTGAACATCGTGCCGGTGTCGATCAGCTACGAATTCGATCCCTGCGACCAGGCCAAGGCCCGCGAACTGCACATCCGCGCCACCACCGGCGGCTATACCAAGGCACCGGGCGAGGACGACGTCAGCATCGCCCTGGGCATCACCGGCTACAAGGGCCGGGTGCACGTGGCCTTTGGCGAGCCGGTCACGGGTGAGTTCGAGGATGCCAAGGCGCTGGCCCAGGAAATGGACCGGCAGATCCTCGGCAACTACCGGCTGTTCCCGGCCAGCTACCTGGCCTATGCCGCCTGGGAGGGCCGCGATCCGGAGCTGGCCGTGCCCGCGGTGGACACCCTGTTTCCCGCCGAGGAGATCGCGGTCGCCCGCGGCGAGTGGGAAAAGCGCCTGGCCGAGTGCCCGGCGGAATACCGCGCGCAGCTGGTGCGCCAGTACGCCCAGCCGGTGCTCAACAAGTACCGCGTGCTGGCCGGCCTGGAATAGCGGTCGGCGACCCATGAAAAAGCCCGGCACTGGCCGGGCTTTTTTGTGGGCGTCGGGTTTTCAGCGACCGCTGAGCACCTGGACCACGGTCGGATCCTTGAACACCCGGGTCAGGGCATCGCTCAGCACATCGCTGACCAGCTTGGTGTTGGCCTCGGCGTTGGGCGCCATGCCGAAACGCTGGTTGAGGCTGGCGCCGTAGCGGCCGCGGTAGCCGCGCTGGCTGTTGCGCACGTCGACCTGGAAGGCCGCGGCAACGTCGGAGGCGGTGACGTACAGTTCCTTGGGCGACTGGTAGTTCAGCTCGGCCAGGGTCAGGGTCAGCTGGGGCGCGCCGGGGCCGGCATTGGGCGACGGGGTGAAGCCCATCTGGCGGACCGCCTTCTCGGCTTCGGCCTGCAGCTTGGGAATCACGTCCTGGGTCTGCACCACCACCACGCTGGTGTCGGGATAGAGACCGCCACGGGTGCCGAGGGTAAAGGAGGAACGGCCGTCGACCACCCGGACCGAGACCGGCTGGCCCTGGCCGACCGGGGCGATGGGCGCGGTGATCTGGGGTTGCGGACTCAATTGCTGGGGGCTGCTGGCGCAGCCGGCCAGGGTCAGACCAGTGGCGGCGAGCAGGCCGAGCAACAGGCGATAGCGCATGCAGAGACTCCAGAGAAAGGGACAGGGGGCAGTATACCCAGCCCCCCAGCGGCGTCGATAGACGGGCACCCCGGACAGAAGAACGCCGGCACGAGGCCGGCGTCTTGCTGGAGCAGGATCAGGGCTTGGCCGCCAGCGGCGGTCGCGTCTGGCTGCGCTCCAGCCAGCCACCGCCGAGGGCCTTGTACAGGGTGACCTCGCTGTTGAGCTGGTTGAGTCGATCGGTGATCAGCTGCTGCTGGGCGCTGTACAGCGAGCGCTGGGCGTCGAGCACCGTGAGGTAGTTGTCGATGCCCTGGCGATAGCGCAGGTTGGCAAGGTCGTAGTACTCCTGGCTGGCCTGCACCAGGTCCTGCTGGGCCTGCAACTGGTCGTCGTAGGTGCCCTTCGCCGCGAGGGCATCGGCCACTTCGCGGAAGGCGGTCTGGATCGACTTCTCGTAGGTGGCGACGTTGATGTCCTTCTGGATCCTGGCCGCATCCAGGCTGGCCTTGAGGCTGCCGGCCGTGAAGATCGGGATGTTGATGCTCGGCGAGAAGGTCCAGTAGCCGGAGCCGGCGTCGAACAGGCCATTCAGATCGCGACTGGCCGTGCCACCCTGGGCGGTCAGGCTGATGCGCGGGAAGAAGGCCGCCCGCGCCGCGCCGATGTTGGCGTTGGCGGCGCGCAGCTGCAGCTCGGACTGGAGGATGTCCGGGCGCTTCTGCAGGAGATCCGACGGCAGGTTGGCCGGCAGGTCGGCGAGCAGGTCCTTGCCGTCCAGGCCCTTGCCCTGCGGCAGGTCGGCCGGGATCGAGGTGCCCAGCAGCAAGGCCAGGGCGTTGCGATCCTGGGCCACCTGGCGGGTGTATTGCGCCAGATTCGCCCGCGCCCCTTCCAGGGCGGTGCGCGACTGGCGAAGGTCCAGGCCGCTGGCCACGCCGTTCTCCACGGTCTGACGGGTCAGGTCGTAGGAGCGCTGATAGGCGTCCAGGGTCTCGCGGGTCAGTTGCAGCATGCGCTGGTCGGTGAGCCAGGCGTAGTAGGCGTTGGCCACTTCCGAGACCAGCGAGATCTGGGTGCTGCGGCGTCCTTCGCTGGTGGCGAAGTAGTTGAGCAGCGCCTGCTCACTGAGGCTGCGCAGGCGACCGAAGAGGTCCAGCTCATAGGAGGTGAAGCCCAGGGTCACGCTGTACTGGCTGCTGATGCTGCCGCCGCCACCGCCACCCGCGCCGTTGGCGCTGTTGCCGGCGAGCAGTTCGCGGATGGCGGAGACCTGGCTCAGGTCCTCCGGCTGGCGGGTACGGGTCCCGGTGCCGCTGACACTGATGTCGGGAAACAGCTCGGCGCGCTGCACGCGGTACTGCGCCTGGTAGAGGCGCACGTTCAGCGCGGCCTGGCGCAGGTCGCGGTTGTTGTCCAGCGACAGCTGGATCAGTTGCTGCAGGGCCGGATCGCGATAGAAATCGCGCCAGCCGATGTCGGCCGCCTGCTGGTCGCGATTAACCGTCAGGGCATCGTAGGCCTGGCCATGGGGCCAGGCATTCTCCACCGGCGCGTTGGGTCGCTGGTAGTCGGGGATCAGGCTGCAGCCGGAGACGGCCAGCATGCCCACGACCACCGCCAAGACAGACTTCTTCATATCAGTGTCCTTCCTTGCCATGGGCTTCCTGGTCCTTGGTGGCCTTGTCCTTGAACAGGCTGCTGACCACCACGTAGAACATGGGAATCCAGAAGATCGCCAGTATCGTGGCGGTGAGCATGCCGCCGATCACGCCGGTACCCACGGCGTGCTGACTGCCGGAGCTCGCGCCCGAGGAGATCGCCAGGGGCACCACGCCCAGGATGAAGGCCATGGAGGTCATGATGATGGGCCGCAGACGCATGCGCGAGGCTTCCACCGCCGCATCGACGATGTTCTTGCCGCCCTCGTGCAGCTCCTTGGCGAATTCCACGATCAGGATGGCGTTCTTCGCCGCCAGACCGATGGTCGTCAACAGACCGACCTGGAAGAAGACGTCGTTGGCCAGGCCACGGAAGTAGGTGGCCAGCAAGGCCCCCACCACCCCCAGCGGCACCACCAGGATGACCGCGATCGGGATCGACCAGCTCTCGTACAGCGCCGCGAGGCAAAGGAACACCACCAGCAGCGACAGGGCGTAGAGGGCCGGCGCCTGGGAGCCCGACAGCCGCTCCTCGTAGGACAGACCGGTCCAGGCGATACCCACGCCCTGCGGCAGGTCCTTGGCCATGCGCTCGATCTCGGCCATGGCGTCACCGGTGCTGTAGCCGGGCGCCGCGGAACCGAGGATCTCCAGCGAGGAGATGCCGTTGTAGCGCTCCAGCTTGGGCGAGCCGTAGATCCACTCGCCGCGGGCGAAGGCCGACACTGGCACCATCTCGCCCGCGCTGTTGCGCACGTACCACTTGTTGAAGTCCTCGGGATTCATCCGCGCGCTGGCTTCGCCCTGCAGGTAGACCTTCTTCACCCGACCGCGGTCGATGAAGTCGTTGACGTAGCTGGACGCCCAGCCGATGGACAGCGTCTGGTTGACGTCGCTCTGCGACAGCCCCAGGGCGCGCACCTTCTCGTCGTCGACGATGAGCTTGAATTGCGGCTCGTCGTTGAGGCCGTTGGGACGGGTCTGCATCAGTTTGGGATTCTGCGCGGCCATGCCGAGCAGTTGGTTGCGCGCGGCCATGAGCGCCTCGTGGCCGATGCCGCCCTGGTCCTGCAGATAGAAGTCGAAGCCGGTGGCGTTACCCAGCTCCAGCACCGCCGGCGGCACGATGGCGTAGACGATGGCGTCCTTGATGCCCGACAGGTAGCCCATGGCCCGACCGGCCACGGCACTGGCCCCATCCTTGGCGTCCGGACGCTCTTCCCAGGGCTTGAGCTGGATGAACGCCAGGCCCGAGCTCTGGCCGCGACCGGCGAAGTTGAAGCCGTTGACGGTGAACATCGAGCTGACCGCGCTCGAGTCGTTCTTCATCATCATCTCGCGCATGGTGTCGAGCACCTTCTGCGTCCGCTCGGCACTGGAGCCCGGCGGCGTGGTGACCTGGGCGAAGATCACGCCCTGGTCCTCTTCCGGCAGGAAGGACGACTGGATGCGGGTGAACAGGAACACCATGACGCCGACGATCAGCAGGTACAGCAGCAGGAAGGGCACCTTGTGGCGGATCACCGCGGCCACGCTGCGCTCGTAGCGGTGCTGACCGCTCTCGAACTTGCGGTTGAACCAGCCGAAGAAACCGCGCTTCTCGTGGTGCCCCTGCTTGACCGGCTTGAGCAGGGTGGCGCACAGCGCCGGGGTCAGGATCAGGGCCACCAGCACCGAGAGCACCATCGAGGAAACGATGGTGATGGAGAACTGGCGATAGATCACCCCGGTGGAGCCGCCAAAGAAGGCCATGGGCACGAACACCGCCGACAGCACCATGGCGATACCGACCAGGGCGCCCTGGATTTGACCCATGGACTTGCGCGTCGCCTCCTTGGGCGAGAGCCCCTCCTCGGCCATCACCCGCTCGACGTTTTCCACCACCACGATGGCATCGTCCACCAGCAGGCCGATGGCGAGCACCATGCCGAACATGGTCAGGATGTTGATGGTGAAACCGGCCGCCAAGAGCACCGCGAAGGTGCCCAGCAGGACCACGGGTACGGCGATGGTGGGGATCAGGGTGGCCCGGAAGTTCTGCAGGAACAGGAACATCACCAGGAACACCAGCAGGATCGCCTCGCCCAGGGTCTTGACCACCTCGTGGATGGAAGCGGTCACCACCGGGGTGGTGTCATAGGGATAGACCACTTCCATGCCCGGCGGCATGAACGGCTTGAGCCGTTCGATGGTGGCGCGGACCGCCTTGGCGGTATCCAGGGCGTTGGCCCCGGTGGCCAGACGCAGGGCCATGCCGGAGGCCGGCTTGCCGTCGAACTGAGCGTCGATGGAATAGTTCTCGCCCCCCAGCTCCACCCGTGCCACGTCGCGCAGGCGCACCTGGGCGCCGCTCTGATCGACCTTGAGGAAGATCTTGCCGAATTCCTCGACGCTGGTCAGGCGGGTCTTGCCGATGATGGTGGCGTTGAGCTGTTGCCCCGGCACCGCCGGCAGACCGCCGAGCTGACCGGAGGCGATCTGCACGTTCTGGCTCTGAATGGCGCTGCTGACGTCGACCGGCGTCAGCTGGTACTTCACCAGCTTCTGCGGATCGAGCCAGATGCGCATGGCGTACTGGGCACCGAACACCTGGAAGTCACCCACACCGCTGGTCCGCGCGATGGGATCACGCATGTTGGAAACGATGTAGTTGGACAGGTCTTCCTTGGTCAGGGAGCCGTCCATGGAGACCAGGCCCACCACCATCATGAAGTTGCGCTGGTACTTGGCCACGCGCATGCCCTGCTGCTGCACTTCCTGCGGCAGCAGCGGCGTCGCCAGCTGCAGCTTGTTCTGCACCTGGACCTGGGCGATGTCGGAGTTGGTGCCCTGGTTGAAGGTCACGATGATGGTCATGCTGCCATCGGAGTTGGACTCCGAGGAGATGTACCTGAGGTTGTCGATCCCGTTCATCTGCTGCTCGATGACCTGGACCACGGTGTCCTGCACCGTCTGCGCCGAGGCGCCCGGGTAGCTCACCTGGATCGAGACCGCCGGGGCGGCGATGTTCGGGTACTGGTTGATCGGCAGATTGAGGATCGACAGGATACCGGCGAGCATGATCACCAGGGCGATCACCCAGGCGAAGATGGGCCGGTCGATGAAGAACTTGGACATCGGGCGCTCCCCTTACTGAGCCTGACCCGCCGGCTTCTGCTCGGCGGAGGCGATGTTGCTCGCCGGCTTGGTGGTGACGGTGGCGCCCGGCTTGATCTTCTGCAGGCCCTCGGTGATGACCTTGTCACCCGCCTTCAGGCCGTCGGTGACCAGCCAGTCGGAGCCCACGGTACGCTCGGTCTTGAGGATTCGCTGCTCGACCTTGCCTTCGCCGTTGACCACCATGGCGGTGGGCTGGCCCTTGATGTCGCGGGTCACGCCCTGTTGCGGCACCAGCAGGGCATTCTGGCGAACGCCGGACTGCAGCTGGGCACGCACGAACATGCCGGGCAGCAGCAGCTTGTCGGGGTTGGGGAATTCGGCACGGATGGTCACCGAGCCGGTGCCCTGATCCACCGAGACCTCGGCGAACTTGAGCTTGCCGGGACGGCTGTAGGCGCTGCCGTCTTCCAGCATCAGCTTGACCTCGGCGGCGTTCTCGCCCTGCACGCGCTGCAGCTGACCGCTGTCCAGTTCACGGCGCAGGCGCAGCAGGTCGGTGGCGGACTGGGTCACGTCGACATAGATGGGATCGAGCTGGGTGATGCTAGTCAGGGCGGTGGTCTGGTCGGCGGTGACCAGGGCGCCTTCGGTCATCATCGAGCGACCGATGCGGCCGGAAATCGGCGCGGCGACCTTGGTGTAGGCCAGGTTGATCTCGGCGTTGCGCAGGGCGGCTCTCGCCGATTCCACCTGGGCTTCGTTCTGCCGCTGCATGGACAGGGCGTCGTCGGCTTCCTGCTTGCTGATCGCCTGCTCCTTGACCAGG
Organism: Pseudomonas sp. RIT411; assembly: GCF_003057735.2. Taxonomy (NCBI): domain Bacteria; kingdom Pseudomonadati; phylum Pseudomonadota; class Gammaproteobacteria; order Pseudomonadales; family Pseudomonadaceae; genus Pseudomonas; species Pseudomonas sp. RIT411. Next base: position 118,941 of record NZ_QBIZ02000010.1, on the reverse strand, counting down.
GCGCCATAGCGCTGGGCCTTGAGCCGGTTGGAGGCCAGGGTCGCCTGGGCCTGGGCCAGCGAGGCCTTGGCCGAGTTGACGTTGGCTTCGTAGGTGCGCGGATCGATCTGATAGAGCTGGGTGCCGGCCTTCACGTCGGCGCCCTCGGTGAAGTAGCGCTTGAGCAGGATGCCGCTGACCTGGGGACGGACCTCGGCGATGCGGAAGGCCGAGGTGCGCCCGGGCAGTTCGTCGGTGAGGGTCACGGTGCGGGGTTGCATCGTCACCACCCCGACCTCCGCGGGCTTCTGCTGCTGTTGCTGCTGCTGGTCCTTGTTGTCCTGCTTGCCGCAGGCGCCCAGGGCCAGGGCCACGGCCAGCAGGGCGGGGGCGAAAAAGGCATGCGCCGGCTTGATCTGCATATCAAAAGTCCTTGAAAGCGGGGAAATGAGCATGCGCAGCGCGCCTTGTGGATCCGCACCGGCTCGAGCATAGGAATTATTATCAGACAAATATACTTACGTTCACGACTGTTTGTAAATAACCCAAGCGCCATGCTCGGGTATCTCGCCGGCGGCTCCGGCGCCTCGTGAAAACGGCTATTCCTAAGACATCAGGCCCAGACGACCGACCTCGGTAGCAGACCATCAGGCTGAAGGCGAGTTCTGCCGGGGGATTCCTCTGGCGCCCGCCTCGTCGCCAAAAACGACCAGGCATAAAAATGCCGGACGAATCCGGCATCTTTGGTTACAACCTGAGGGCGTCCCGTTACTGGCGCACGCCTTCGAAGGACAGCATGAATTCCACTTCCTGGGACTTCGGACCGAGGTCCTTCTGGATGTTGAAATCCTTGAGCTTGAGGGTGGTGGTGCCCTCGAAGCCGGCGCGGTAGCCGCCCCACGGATCCTTGCCCTCGCCCATGAAGTGGGCCTTGATGGTGACCGGCTTGGTCACGCCGTTCAGGGTCAGGTTGCCGGTGACGTCGGCGGTGCCGTCGCCGGTGGGGGTGACCTTGGTGGATTCGAAGCTGGCCTGGGGATGGGCGGCGACGTTGAGGAAGTCGGCGCTGCGCAGGTGCTTGTCACGCTCGGCGTGGTTGGTGTCGACGCTGTCGGTGTTGATGGTCACCTTGATCTTGTCGGCGGACGGATCCTTGGCATCGAAGCTGAAGTTGCCGTCGAAGTCCTTGAAGGTGCCGTACAGCCAGCTGTAGCCCAGGTGCTGGATGCGGAACTGGATGAAGGCGTGCTGGCCCTGCTTGTCGATCTTGTAATCGGCGGCCATGGCCTGGCCGGCGCCCAGCAGAGCGGTACCCAGGGCCAGGGCGGCAACGGTTTTCTTCAGCATTGGATGGAGCTCCATGTGGTGGTGGGAAGCGAACATCAGGAAGGGGTATGGACCCGGCCGAGCATGCGCACCAGGGTGCCGTCGCGATCGACGAAATGGTGCTTGAGCGCGGCCAGCACGTGCAGGCCGGCCAGGACGATCAGCGTCCAGGCGAACCAGAGGTGGATCTTGCCGGCGGTATCGGCCTGGTCCGGCAAGCCGCTCAGGGTCGCCGGCACCTTGAACCAGCCGAAGACATCGATGGCCACACCATCGGCGGTGGAGATCAGATAGCCGGCTACCATGACGCTGAACATCAAGGCATAGAGCAGGAAGTGCCCGGCCCCGGCGGCGCGGCGCACCAGGGGGCTGCCCTCCACCGGCGGCGGCGGACTGACCAGGCGCCAGAGCAGGCGCAGCACCAGGGCGATCAGCAGGAGGATGCCGGCGCTCTTATGCAGTTCGGGGGCGGTGTGGTACCAGGTGTCGTAGTAGTCCAGGGTGCGCATCCACAGGCCGGAGGCGAACATGGCGACGATCGCCAGGGCCATGACCCAATGCAGAACCAGACTTACCAGACCGTAGCGAAGGCCATCGTTGCGCCAGTGCATCGCTTTTCTCTCCTGAAAAAGCTTTGCCTAAGCCTAGCCGCAAACGTATCGATGGAAAGCGGAAAAAGTGTCGAATCAATATCGAAGGAATCGATGGATCGGACGGCGCATGGAGGCCCCGTCCGCTGCGGCCGGGAGGCTCCGCAGGGGCAGCCTCCCGGCGCGGGTCTGGATCAGAACGACCAGTGGAACAGCTTCCAGAAGAAGCCGTGCTCGCCACTGTCCTTGGCCGGCGCGGCGTCGGCGGGCTTGGGCGCGGCAGCCGGCTGAGCCGGGGCCTTGGCGCTGGCGACGACCGGCACCACGGCCTTGCCGGCCTTGAGGTCGCGGACCTGGCCGGCGGCGCGCTGACCGCTGGCCAGGGCCCCTTCCAGGGTGCCCGGATGCAGCGGATCGGTGTGCTCGCCAGCAAAGATCACCCGGCCGGTGGGCTTTTCCCACAGCCGCCAGTAGCGGGTGATCTGGCCCGGACCATAGGCCAGGTAGGCACCGCCCACGCCCGGATCGCGGCTGTAGCGACGGACTTCGTAGCCGGAGAAGGCACCGCGCGCCTTGGGATAGAGGGCGTGGAAGCGGATCAGCACCTGATCGACCATCTGCTTGTCGCCGAAGGCCTGCACCAGGCGCGCGCTGTCGCCGGCCAGGTTGACCAGCACATTGGCGCCGCCCTTGACGTCCGGTTCCACCCACAGCATGCCCAGACCCTGGTCGCTGTAGATCTCGCCGCTCATGCGCGACTTGCTGTCCCACACCGGGGTCTTGAACTTGAGCAGGATCTGGTCGCGCCAGCCATAGGTGGTGCCCTTGATGGCGGCCTGCTGGGTGGCGTCCAGCGCCGGGGTCATCTGCACCTGACCAAGGGCGCGCAGCGGCACCGCCATCACCACGTAGTCGGCCTTGTAGCCATTGGCGCCGGCCTTGACCGTCACGCCGCTCGGATCCTGGACGATGCTCGACACCTTGCTGTCGGTCTTGATCGTCTTGATCTGCTTGACGAAGGCCTGGGCCAGGACGTCGCTGCCGCCGGGCAGGCGCGAGGCGCGCAGGTCCTTGTCCTCGACGCCGCGATAGACGCGGGTCTGCTGGGCCAGATAGAGCAGCGACAGCCGCGAGGGCTCGTCATAGCGCACGCGGATGCGCTGGTTGATCAGCTGGCGGGCCACCGGCGGCAGATTCTGCTTGTCCAGCCAGGTGGCGGCGTTGATCTGGTCGAGGGCGTGCAGGGTCGGGGTGGCGGTCGGCTGCAGCGGATCGCTGATGGCGGCGGCCAGGTCGTCCAGGGACTTGTCGACGCGCTTCAGGGCATCGGCCACGGCCGGCATCTTCTGCACCAGGTCGTCCTGGGAATAGTACTGGCCGTCGATCAGATAGCCCGGGGTGCGCACGAAGGACGGCGCGTCCACGGTCTTGAGTTTGAAGGTGTCCAGGTAGTGGTTGAGCACCGGCTGGGCCTTGGTGTCGCCGATCCATTCGCTGGAGGCGAGACCGGAGCGACCGCCGACGCGCGCGCCGGCTTCCAGCAGGGTCACGTTCCAGCCGGCCTGCTGCAGTTCATAGGCCGAGGCCAGACCGGCCATGCCGGCACCGACCACGATCACCGAGGGACCACTGGGCGCGACGGGCGCCGCGGCAGCCTTTTCCGGCGCCTTGTGCGACTCTTTATGGGCCTTCTCGGCAGCGCCTGCGCTCAGGCTGGTAGCGAATACGCCGGCTGCCAAGCAGACGGTAAAACCTGTCCAACGCGACGACATCTTTTCTAGACTCCTGGGACCGGGAAACGGCGGTGGCGCAGCATACGCCAGCGGCCCCGGGGCAACCAGACGGCGCCACGACCGGCAATCGGCCCGCGCCTTGCTCCCGTCGCGCGCCCTGGCTTAGGCTTGCGCCCCCTTTTTATCGCCGGGCCCGTCGCCAGGAGACCGCCAATGACCAATCACGACTGGATGCGCCGTGACCTGGAGGTGCTCTGGCACCCCTGCACCCAGATGAAGGATCACGAGCAGCTGCCGGTGATCCCGATCCGCCGCGGCGAGGGCGTCTGGCTGGAAGACTTCGACGGCAAGCGCTACCTGGACGCCGTCAGTTCCTGGTGGGTCAATGCTTTCGGCCACGCCAATCCGCGCATCAACGACCGCATCAAGGCCCAGGTCGACCAGCTGGAGCACGTCATCCTCGCCGGCTTCAGTCACCAGCCGGTGATCGAGCTGTCCGAGCGCCTGGTCGCCCTGACCCCGGCCGGTCTCGACCGGGTGTTCTATGCCGACAACGGCTCCTCGTGCATCGAGGTGGCCCTGAAGATGAGCTACCACTACTGGCGCAACGTGGGCCAGCCGGACAAGCGCCGCTTCGTCACCCTGACCAACAGCTACCATGGCGAGACGGTGGCGGCCATGTCGGTGGGCGACGTGGCGCTGTTCACCGAGACCTACCAGGGCCTGTTGCTGGACACCCTCAAGGTGCCGAGCCCCGATTGCTACCTGCGCCCCGAAGGCATGGACTGGGAAGAGCATTCGCGGCAGATGTTCGTGCACATGGAGCGCACCCTGGCCGAGCACCACGCCAGCGTCGCCGCGGTCATCGTCGAGCCGCTGATCCAGGGCGCCACCGGCATGCGCATGTACCACCCGGTCTATCTGCGCCTCCTGCGCGAGGCCTGCGATCGCTATGGCGTGCACCTGATCCATGACGAGATCGCCGTGGGCTTCGGTCGCACCGGGACGATGTTCGCCTGCGAACAGGCCGGTATCCGTCCGGATTTCCTCTGCCTGTCCAAGGCCCTGACCGGCGGCTACCTGCCGCTGGCCGCCTGCCTGACCACCGATGCGGTCTACCAGGCCTTCTACGACGACTACCACACCCTGCGCGCCTTCCTGCATTCCCACAGCTACACCGGCAATCCGCTGGCCTGCGCCGCCGCCCTGGCGACCCTGGACATCTTCGCCCAGGACGACGTCATCGAAGCCAACAAGCCCCTGGCCCGGCGCATGGCCGAGGCCACCGCGCACCTGGCCGAGCATCCCCAGGTCGGCGAGGTGCGCCAGACTGGCATGGCCCTGGCCATCGAGATGACCGCCGACAAGGCCCGCCGCACGCCCTACCCCTGGCAGGAGCGCCGCGGCCTGGCCGTCTACCAGCACGCCCTCTCTCGCGGTGCCCTGTTGCGGCCGCTGGGCAACGTGGTCTACTTCCTGCCGCCCTATGTGATCACCCCCGAGCAGATCGACTTCCTCGCCGAGGTGGCGAGCGAAGGCATCGACCTCGCCACCCGCACCTCGGTCAGCGTCGCCCTGAGCGACCTGCACCCCAACCACCGCGATCCCGGCTGATCTGGAGTCCGCCATGCGTCTCACCCGCTGCCACCTCGACCTGCCCCTGGCCCTCGGCCGTCTCGACCTGCCCGAGGCCCAGGCCCACTACCTGGGCCGCGTGCTGCGCCTGGCGCCGGGGGATGCCGTGCAACTGTTCGACGGCAGCGGCCGCGAATACCTCGGCCAGGTCGCCGAGGTGGGCAAGAAGACCCTCAGCGTCGAGCTCACCGAGGAACTGCCCGGCCAACCCGATTCGCCATTGCGGATCCACCTCGGCCAGGGCCTGTCCCGCGGCGAGCGCATGGACTGGGCGATCCAGAAGGCCACCGAGCTGGGGGTGGCCGAGATCACCCCACTGGTCAGCGAACGCTGTGAGGTGCGCCTCAAGGAGGAACGCGCCGACAAGCGCCTGCAGCACTGGCGCCAGGTCGCCATCAGCGCCTGCGAACAGTGCGGTCGCTCCACGGTGCCGCTGATCCATCCACCGCAGTTGCTGGCCGACTGGCAGGCCGGGCTGGACGCCGATCTCAAGCTGGTCCTGCACCCGGTGGCCGAGCCCCTGGAAAGCCATGCCCGCCCCACTCGCCTGGCCCTGCTGATCGGGCCGGAAGGCGGCCTGAGCGAGACCGAAGTCACGGCCGCCCGCGCCGCCGGTTTCCAGCCGGCCCGCCTGGGGCCGCGGGTGCTGCGCACCGAGACCGCGCCGGTGGTGGCCCTGAGCGTGGCCCAGCAACTCTGGGGTGATTTCCAGACCCCCTGACCTGCCCCCGGACCGCTGCCCCGCGGCGGTCCGTCCCTTTCCCCACGGATAGTTTTGGAGCCCCGGATGACCCTGCCCTCTCGCCCCTACGCCGCCTTCCTGTTCGACATGGACGGCACCCTGCTCACCAGCGTGGCCTCCGCCGAACGCGCCTGGAGCACCTGGGCTCTCGGCCATGGCCTCGATCCGGCGGACGTCCTCGCCGTGATGCACGGGGTGCGGGCGGTGGAGACGGTCAAGCGCTTCGCCCCGGCGGGCGCGGACATCGACGCCGAGACCCGCGCCATCACCGAACTGGAGATCGCCGATGTCGCCGATATCCAGGAAATCCCCGGCGCCGCGGCCTTTCTCGCCAGCCTGCCGGCCGGCAGCTGGGCGCTGGTCACCTCGGCTTCGCGCCGGCTGGCCGAAGTGCGGCTCGCCGCGGCCGGCATGGCCCTGCCGCCGGTGATGATCTGCGCCGAAGACGTCACCCAGGGCAAGCCCGCGCCGGACTGCTTCCTGGCGGGTGCGCGCAAGCTGGGGGTGGCGATCGGCGACTGCCTGGTGTTCGAGGATGCCCACGCCGGCTTTGCCGCGGCCAAGGCCGCCGGCGCCGATGCGGTGGCCATCACCGCGACCCATCGCCAGCCGCTGGACCTGGGGCTGCCGACCCTGGCCGACTACCGCGGCGTCGGCATCAGCCGTGATGAAGACGGCGCCCTGCGCCTGATCCGCAAGGACTAGAAGACGCCGGCGGCGGCGAGGCGCTCTTCCACCCCGATCAGATCGGGAATGCGCGCCGTGCCGCCTTCGTAGGCCACGGCGCCCAGTTCCAGGGCGGCCAGGGGTACCTCGGCGGCGACCAGCTCGGGGGTGATGCGCAACGAGCGCGGAATGCTGCGGATCAGCAGGGCCAGGAAGCGCACCCGCTCACGCCCGCCCAGGGCGTTGAGGATGGCCACCCGCGCATGGCGATCGCCATCGAATTGCGCGGCGCTGCCACTGGACAGCGCCTCGAAACTGATCAGCGGCAGACGCAGGTCGCGCCAGGCCACCTGGCCCAGGCACCAGTCGGGCTGCACCGGCAGTGGCCGGATCTCGCGACAGGGCACCAGCTCGGCCACCGCCGCGTTGGGCAGCAGCAGGGTGCGATCGGCCAGGGTCAGCAGCAGACCGGTCAGGTGTTCGGCGGGCGCGGCGGTCGACATGGGAGATTCCTTCAGCTTTGCTGCTCGGCCAGGCGCGCCACCAGGGCTTCGGCCAGGCCGCGGGGATCGGCGGTAAGGGTCGCGAGACCCGATTCGCGCAGGCTTTCCGGCATGCTCGGGGCGATGCAGGTGCTCGCCGACTGGGTCCAGAGCGTGCCACCGCGCCGCCGCACATAGGGCGCCGAGGCGGTGCCGTCGTTGCCCATGCCGCTGAACACGATGACCCCGCAGCGGGCGCCGAAGTGCTGCGCCAGGTTGAGCATCATCTGGCTGATCGACGGCGTATGGGGCTCGGGCCAGGCGCGCTCGACGATGTCCAGGGCGCCGTTGGCCCGGAAGGTCAGTTCCTGCTGGGTCGGCACCACCACCACCTCGCCACAGCGCACCGGCTCACCCGGGCGCACGCCCTGGATGTGCCACTGACTGTGCCGGCCGACCGCGCGCAGCAGGTTGGCGGCAAAGCCGTCACCGATGTGCTGCGCATAGAGGAAACCGACCGGCAGACCGCCCGGCAAGGCGTCGAGAAAGGCCTTCACCGCCGCCGGACCGCCCAGGGAGGCCGCCAGCAACCAGACCTCGGGAGCCGGATCGCCGGCGGGCAGCGGCAGGTTGGCCAGGGGTTCCGGCAGGGTCAGGCGCGGCGGTCGCGGCTGGTCCTGCAACAGGGTCTCCAGGGCCGGACCGACCGCCGCCACCGGATCGCCGATCAGCCGCTTGAGCTTGCCGATCAGGCGCTTCTCCCACTGGGTGAAGGGGTCGGTGAAGCGCTCCGGCGCCTGGCCTTCGCCGAACAGGATGGGCACCTCGGCCCCCTCCAGCAGCGCGTCCACCAGCGGTGATTCCTCGGTCTGGCTCAGGTCGATCAGCCACAGGTCGGTCGCGACTGTGGGCCAGGCCGCTTCGTCGAAGCGCTCCGGATCGCTGTTGAGGACGACGTGATAGCCATTGTCGGCCAGCACCTGCTGCAGTACGTGACGCTGCAGCGGACTGTCGGCCAGGATGGCGACGCGGGCGGTGTGCATCTCAGTCATGTTCCCTGACCAACCGATGGATGTGGGCCAGGAGTTCGCTCTCCTGGTAGGGCTTGCCCAGGTATTCGTTCACGCCCAGGCTCAGCGCCCGCTCGCGGTGTTTTTCCCCGGTACGGGAGGTGATCATCACGATCGGCAGGTCCTTGAGGCGCGCATCGTGGCGGACCAGGGTCGCCACCTCGAAGCCGTCCATGCGCGGCATCTCGATGTCCAGCAGCAGGATGTCCGGCTGCCGCTCCTGCAACTGGGCGATGGCGTCCACCCCGTCCTTGGCGGTGAAGACCTCCATGCCGTGGCGTTCCAGCAGGCGGCTGGTGACCTTGCGCACCGTGACCGAATCGTCGACCACCATGACCAGCGCCGGTCGGGTGACCTCGGCCACAGTGGCCGGACCCTGCGCCAGCCGCGCCAGCTCTTCGCCACTGGCGCGCTGACTGCGGATCATCGCCAGCAGGTCGAGAATCACCACCACGCGCCCGTCCCCCAGCAGGGTGGCACCAGACAGACCCGGCACCCCGGCGAATTGCGGACCCAGGCTCTTCACCACGATCTCCCGCGAGCCGGCCACCGCATCCACCTGCACCGCCACCGCGTATTCGGCGGCGCGCACCAGCACTACCGGCAGCGGCAGACTCTGGCCGCTCAGCTTGGGCTGCTGGCCGTTGCCAAGCAGGTGCCCCAAATAGCGCAGGTCATAGTGCTGGCCGCCGTATTCGAAGGTGCCCGCCCCCGGACGGTAATAGCGTTCGAGATCGGCCGCGGTCACCCGCACGATGCCTTCGATGGTGTTGAGCGGCACGGCATAGAGGTCGTCGCCGGCATGCACCATGAGCGCGCGGTTCACCGACACGGTGAACGGCAGGCGAATGGTGAAGCGCGTCCCCTCGCCCGCCACGCTGTGGATGTCCATGTTGCCGCCGAGCTGCTTCACCTCCTGGTGCACCACGTCCATGCCCACGCCCCGCCCGGAGATCTGGGTGACGGTCGGCGCGGTGGAGAAGCCCGATTCGAGGATGAATTGCAGCAGCTCCTCATCGGCGAGCTGCGCGTCTTCCGCCATCAGGCCGCGCTCGATGGCCTTGCGGCGTACCGCGGCCAGGTCGATGCCACGGCCGTCGTCGGCCAGGGTCAGAATGATGTCGCCACCTTCGCGGCGCAGATCCAGGCTGATCACGCCTTCGGCCGGCTTGCCGGCGCGCTGGCGTCCGGCGGCGTCCTCGACGCCGTGGTCGATGGCGTTGCGCAGCATGTGCTCCAGCGGCGGAATGATCCGCTCGAGCACCGTGCGGTCCAGCTCGCCTTCGGCGTTGCCTACCCTGAGCTCGATCGGCTTGTCCAGTTCGGCGCTGACCTGGCGTACCACCCGGTGCAGTCGCGGCACCATGCGCTCGAAAGGCACCATGCGCGTCTGCATGAGGCTTTCCTGCAGCTCGGTGTTGACCCGCGCCTGTTGCAGCAGCAGGGTCTCGGCATCGCGATTGCGCTGGCCCAGGGTGTTCTTCAGATCCAGGAGGTCGGACGCCGACTCGAACAGGGCGCGGGACAGCTGCTGCAGCTGGGAATAGCGATCCAGCTCCAGGGGGTCGAAATCCTCGTAGCCGGCGCGATCCACGTCTTCGTGGTGACGACTGATGATCTGCGCCTGGGTCTCGGTATCCAGCCGGCGCAGCTGATCGCGCACCCGCTCGATGGTGGCTTCCATCTCGCCTAGGGTGGTGCCGATGTCGCTGACCTGCTGTTCGACGCGACCGCGGAAGATCGAGGTCTCGCCGGCCAGGTTGACCAGCTGCTCCAGCAGCGCGGCCGGTACCCGCACCAGCTCCTGGGACGAACGCCGCTGCGCCGCCTGCTGGCGGACCTGCTGCAGGCGTTGCACGAAGGGCAGTGGCGCCACTGGGGCCGCGGGTGTCTCGGCCGCGACCATGACGGGGGCCGCCGCGCTGTCTTGCTCAGGCAGGGCAACAGGCAGGCCCTCGACGGCGGGCTCGACGTCAGGGTCGGCAGGCGCTTCCTCCTCGGCGACGTCCGCGACCGGTGGCTGCTCAGCCTCGCGCACGACGTCCGGTTCGGCCTCGGGCGTCTCGACCGGCTCGGCCGCCGCATTCGCCTGGGCGGCGGCCGGCAGCGACAGCTGGGCGACCGCCAGTTGCAGCCCGTCGACGCCCTGGGTCGCCAGGGCGCGTACCCGTTCACGGTCGCCCTCGCTCAGCCCCACGGCGAGCGAGCGCAATTCCGCCAGTTGCTGTTCCAGTTCATGGGCCTGCTCGCCCAGGCCGTGCAGACCGGCCAGGCGCGCGCCACCCTTGAGGGTATGCAGGCAGCGCAGCAATTCGTCCACCGCCACATCTGGCGCGGCCGACCAGTCCGCCAGGGCCTCGTCCATGCTGACCAGCAGGTCCTGGGCTTCCTCGATGAAGATCTCGAGGATTTCCGCATCGGTGTCGGCATCGAAGACCGGTGCCGCCACCACGGCCGCGGCGGTCACGCCGGTCGCCAGTGGCTCGCCGCGGTAGTCGCGCAAGGCCGCGATGAGATCGGCGGCCGGGACCGGGGTCTCGCCCCGGGCCAGGGCTTCGAGTTGCTCGTGCAGGCGGTCATGGCAGCGCTGCAGCAGGTCGCCCAGGTCCGCGCCGGGCTTGATCCGTCCGCGCGCCAGTCCTTCGTAGAAGGCCTCCAGGGCATGGGCGAGATCGCCGATGGCATCCACCTCGGCCAGCCGCGCACCGCCCTTGAGGGTGTGCAGGTCGCGCAGCAGGGATTCCAGTTCGAGACTGTTGTGCGGCTCGGCTTCCCAGGCGCGCAGCGAGGTCGCCATGCTGTCGAGCAGGTCGCGACTCTCTTCGATGTAGATGGCCAGCAACTCGGCGTCGGGACCTTCCGCCGCCGCCGGCGCGGCCGCCATGGGCACCGGCTCCAGGAGCGCGGACTCGGCGTCCGCCGGATGGTCCGCGAGCGATTCGCCGAGCGCGGGCTCGCCCGGGGCCGATCCGCTGTCGTCCAGCGCCGGCAGGTCATCGAGATGACCGCTACGAATCCGCTGCAGGCGCTCGACCTGGTCGGCATGCTCGCTGACCGGCTCCCCCGCCGCCAGCTCTTCGAGTTGCGCCGCCAGGCAGCCATGGGCATCGCGCAGGGGCTGGGCCAGTTCGGCACCGCCGGCGAGACGGCCGTCGAGCAGGCCTTCGTAGATGGCGTCCAGCTCCGTGGCCAGGTGCGCGACCGGCGCCACCCCGGCGAGGTGGGCGCCGCCCTTGAGGGTATGCAGATCGCGCTGCAGGGTGCCGAGGTGGAAGCGCTGCTGCGGCTCCACCAGCCAGCGTTTCAGCGCCCGGTCGGCGCTGTCCAGCAGATCCTGGGCCTCTTCAAGGAAGATCAGCTGCATTTCCGGATCGACGGGCTCGGCAGCCTCGGGCTCGACCGCCACCGGCTCGCTGTCCGCTACCAGCGGCTGCGGCTCTTGCGGCTCTTGCGGCTCTTGCGGCTCTTCCGGCAGCTCGAGGTCAGGCTCGGCTTCGGCTTCGGCTTCGGCTTCGGCTTCGGCTTCGGCTTCGGCTTCGGCGGGTAGTTCGACGTCCAGCGCCAGCTCAGGTGCCACCGGCGTGGCCGTTGCCGGATCGAAGAGCTCTTCGGGTTCGGGCTCGGCCAGCAGGCTGGTGTCCGCCATGGGCAACCCGGCGAGAATGCCGGCCAGCAGGCCACGCAGGCCCTGGATACGTTCCTCGCTGGGCGTCGCCCGCATGCCACCGGCCAGCTGATTGAGCATGCTGATCAGGGCTTCCTGGGCCTCTTCCGCCTCGCGGAAGAAGGCCGCATCGGCGGGCAGCGAACCGCTCGCCGCGGCGGCATAGACCACCTGCAGGGCTTCGGCCAGTTGCTCGACATCGGCCAACCCGACCCGGGCGGCCCCGTCGGCAAAGGTGTTCAGGCGTTCGGCCAGCAGATCCGGGCAGGCAGCCAGATCACCATCGGTGCGCCAGGCATGCAGGCGCTCGTCGGCTTCCAGCAGCAGATCCATGGCCGGCATCAGGAAATCGGTCAGGCGCAGGACGTCACGCTGCTCTGGCAGCGGCGCCGCGGGGATCGGCAGCTGGGGATTCAGCTCCTCCAGCAGCCCTTCGCAGCGCGCGATAACTTCCGCCGCACCCGCCAGCGGGGTCGCCAGCGACCCTTCGTCGAGTTCGGCCAGTCGCTGCTCCAGCAACTCGGCGCCCTGGGCGAGCAAGCCGCACTCGGGTTCGGCGAAGGCGACATGGGCGAGCTTGTATTCCTTGGCCAGCCGCTCCAGCGCCGACGCCAGTTCGGCCATCGGCGAACTGCCCGCCATATGGGCACTGCCCTTGAGGGTGTGCAGGGCGCGCAGGAGATTGTCGGAGACCGGCTGGGCACTGCCGGCGTCGGCCGACTCGAGGAAACGGCGCACGGTTTCCAAGTGCGCCTGGGCTTCGGTGCGGAAGATATCCAGCAGCTGGGTATCGGCCTCGGCGGCGGCAGGTGCAGGAATCGCGGATTCGACGAGTTCTGCCACGGGCAACGCAGCTGCCGCGGACGGGGCCGCGCTACCGGCCGGCGCTCGCTCGGGCAGGGCTTCGTTGCGGGCCAGCGCGTGGGCCGCGTGGGCCAGCCAGTCGACGTCGTCACGTTGCCGTTGACGATCCTCGGCGTATTCCGCGACCAGCTCCGGCAGCAGCGCGCAGGTCTGCTCGACCACCGTCTGCACGGCAGCGCTGTGCGCGACGCTGTGATCCAGCCGGCGATTGAACAGATTCTCCAGCGCCCAGGCCAGTTCGCCGATGACCAGCGCCTGGACCATGCGGCCACTGCCCTTGAGGGTGTGGAAGTTGCGCCGCAATTCACTCAGCGCGGTGCGCTGCTCGGGCTCGGCCTGCCAGGTCGGCAGCCAGCGCTCCAGTTCGGCCTGGACCTCGCCGGCCTCTTCGATAAAGACCTCGCGCAGCTCCTCCTCGACCGGCTCGGCATCGGCCGCGGGCGGCAGCAGTGCCTGCGGCACCTGCGCCGCCGGAGGATTGATGGGGTTGACCGGCGTCGCCAGCACCTCGGCGATCGCCTCGGCATCGGGGGTCGGCGGCGGCAGGCTGTCCAGCTCGATGCCGGCCAGCAACTCCTCGGGCTCTGCACCCTCCGGCTCGGCCTCGGCCTGCGGCGCTTCATCGGTCACCGCGGCCGCGTCCTGCTCGTCCGCCTGGGGCGCGGAGGTCGGAGATTCCTGCGCTGCGGCAGGCTCGAATTCGACCAGGAATTCTTCGTCGGCGTCCGCAGGCTCCTCGACCGGCAGGGCGGTAGGTTCCAGCGCCTCTTCAGCCACCGGCTCCGCCGGCGATGGCAATTCTTCGGGCAGCTCCTGAGCCGGCGGCTCGACCTCGCCGGAGGCCAGGGGCGCGACCGCCTCGCCTTCGCCGACCGCCCTGGGCGGATAGCCGAGGGCGATGAGGCTTTCGTCGGCGATGTCGAGAATCATGTCGTGGGGCGTGGACGGGTCTTCCGCCAGGCGCTCCAGGTAGTACTCGACGCTGGTGATGGCGTCGGCCAGGGTGTCCAGACTCTGCCAGTCGGGCACGGCCTGCTTGCCCAGCAGCTGCTGGCAGATGTAGTCGTTGGCCGCCTGGACCTGGGCCGCGGCCCGTTCCAGCGGAATCATCGCCAGGCCGCCACGGACCTGGGTCAGCAGCAGGGGCACCGACTCCAGGTGGACATGATTCCACTGGGAGGCGATGAACTCGATGATGGCGTCCTTGGATTGCTCCAGGCCGTTGCGCGCCTCGCGGACCACCACCCGATGCAGCTGATCGATGTCGGTGGTGGGCAGCCGGCTCTCCTCGGCATCGCCGACCTCGTTGCCACTGACCATGCCGGCCAGGGTGGCTTCGACATAGAGCAGTGCCCCGGCGATATCCATCAGGGCGGCGTCGCTGGCCTCGCGCACGCCCTCGGCCAGTTCGGCCACGGCTTCGTGCTGTTCCAGCACCACCTTGCGCGGCTGCCCGAAGCCCAGCACCGCCAGGGTATCGGCGATCTGCTTGAGCGGCGCCAGGAGGCCGCGCAGGCTGGCAGGCTGCTGGCGATCGCTGCGCACGAAAAGGTCCAGGCTGTCCTTGATCTGTACCAGCTCTTCGCACAGCGCGGTCACCACCGAGCGCATGGCTTCGCGATCCGGGCCGACGATGCGCGAACGCTCGAAGCCCACCAGCTCGGCATCCGGCAGGGCCTCGTCGAGACGATAGTGCGCCTTGAGCGCGGCGATGCGCGGACTCTGCACCGGCGCCTTGGCCAGGTAGAACAGCAGATTCTTCAGCAGATCGGCCGGCGCCGGCTGGTTGAGGGTGGTCACCCCATCGCTGATGAGGCGCTTGAGTTCACGATCCAGTTGCCGGAGCAGACCGCGGATCGAGCTGCTGTTGTCCAGCTCGCCGGCCTGCAACAGCTCGGTCAGACCCGCCGCCACCGGCCAGAGTGCGCCAAAGGGCGAGCCGGCGCAGAGCTGATCCAGCCGCTCGAAGACCCGCAGCAGATAATCCAGGTGCAACTGGACGTCGCGGTCGCGGAACAGTCCGACCTGGGCGCCCTGCAGCGCCTGGCGCAGCTTGCGCAGGCGTGGCAGCCAGTCCGGCGCCGCGCGGTCTGCCAGTTCGGCATCGCTCAGCGACAGCGGCGTGGCGGACAGATCCGGCGAGAACAGGCTGGTTTCCGAGAGCAGCTTTTCCCCGCGCGCCGAGCGCAGGTCGTTGAGCAGCGGCAGGATGGCCAGGGGCAGATCGCGGCGGGCCTCGAGCACCCGGTCCAGATAGGGCGGCACCTGCAGGATGGCCTGCATCAGGACTTCCAGCGCCTCGTCCGAGCTGTTCACCCGCTCTTCGTGAAGGGCCTGCAGCAGCAGCTCCATCTCTTCGGCGAGCAGCGCGGCGCCATAGAACTCCACCATCTGCAGCGTGCCGTAGACCTGGTGCACATAGGTCCGGCAGAAACCCAGGCGGCTACGGTCGTGCGGGTTGTCGACGAACGCCTCGAGCGCCTTGCGGGCCTGCTGCAAGGTTTCGGCGATCTCTCCCTTGACCCACTCGAGGGCTACGTAGTCGTGTCGATCGATCATCTCGGCTCCTGTCATGCCGGGGGGCTTACCTGGCGGGTGAACGCCAGGACTTCGGGATGATCGACGGGTACCAGTTGCGGGTGGCTCCAATTGCTCACCTCACCGACACCCAGGACCAAGAGCCCACCCGGTGCAAGCCGCTGGACCAGCTGGTTGAGCAGGTCTCGACGCAGCCAGCGGCGGAAATAAATCAGCAAGTTCTGACAAAAAATGACATTGAGCCCCTGCAAGGGGGCCTGCCCCAGTTCCAGCACATTGAGTCGGGCGAAGCACAGTCGCTCCGCCAGGCCCGCGGTGACCTCGAAACTGCCGTCCGCATGGGTGCGGAAATAGCGCTCGCGCAGGCTGGCCGGCACCCCAGCCAGCCGCTGCAGGCTGTAGGTCCCCTGCCGCGCCTGGCGCAGGGCTTCGCTGCTGATGTCGGTACCGGTCAGGGCGAACGTCAGGGGGCGTGGCTGCCGGGACAGAGCTTCGGCGGTACTGATGGCCATCGAAAACGCTTCCTCTCCACTGGCGCACCCTAGACTCCACAGGGTCAGACCGTTGCCCTCGGTGGTCCGGGCGAATTCACTCACATAGGCTTCCAGCAGCGCGAAGGACGGTGGATGGCGGAAGAAGCGGGTGGCCTGGATGGTCAGCCGATCGAGCAGCCGGACCCATTCGATGCGCCCGCCGATGCCCGCGCAGACGACCTGGTAGTAGCTGTCGTAATCCGCGATCTCCAGTTCGCGCATGCGCGCGGCCAGCTGGATCTGCAGAAAGCTGCGCTGGCGATCGTCCAGTACCATGCCGGCGCGCATCTCGAGCAGCTGTCGCCAACGCTCGAAGTCCGCATCCGGCAGCTCGGGAGCACGGCGCAACGCCCAACTCGACTCCCTCACCCCGTCTCCCCCTCGCCACACCGCGATGCGGCCGCTGCGGTCAGCCCAGCGGCTGCTCGTTCGGCAGATTGAAGCCCGAGACCGAACGCCGCATCTCGCTGGCCAGCTTGGCCAGCTCGCCGATGCTGCGCGCGGTGGCGGTGGTGCCGGCCGAGGTCTGCGAGGTGATCTCCTGAATCACGTTCATGGTGCTGGAGATGTGGCTGGCGGACGAAGACTGCTGGCGCGCGGCATTGGAGATGTTCTGGATCAGCCCGGCGAGGCTCTGGGATACCTTCTCGATCTCTTCCAGGGCCACACCGGCGTCCTGGGCCAGGGCGGCCCCGCGCACCACTTCCGAGGTGGTCTGCTCCATGGAGATGACCGCTTCGTTGGTGTCGGTCTGGATCGCCTTGACCAGGGCCTCGATCTGCTTGGTGGCGCCGGAGGAACGTTCGGCGAGGCGCTGGACCTCGTCGGCGACCACGGCGAAGCCGCGGCCGGCGTCACCGGCCATGGAGGCCTGGATGGCGGCGTTCAGGGCCAGGATGTTGGTCTGGTCGGCGATGTCGTTGATCAGGCCGACGATGTCGCCGATCTCCTGGGACGACTCGCCCAGGCGCTTGATCCGCTTGGCGGTGTCCTGGATCTGCTCGCGAATGCTGTCCATGCCGATGATGGTGTTGTGCACCACCTGGTTGCCCTTGTTGGCGATGGCCACGGAGCGCTCCGCCACCGCGGTGGATTCGGAGGCGTTGGTGGATACCTGGTCGATGGACACGGCCATCTCGTTGATCGCCGCGGAGGCCCCGGCGATTTCCTGGGCCTGGTGTTCCGAGGCCTCGGCCAGCACGGTGGCGGTGTCCTGGGACTCCTGGGCGGCGGCGGCCACCTGGACGGCGGTCTGGTTGATGGTTTCCACCAGTTCGCGCAGCTGGTCGATGGAGTAGTTGATGGAGTCGGCGATGGCGCCGGTGAAGTCTTCGGTCACCGTGGCCTGCACGGTCAGGTCACCGTCGGCGAGGTCGGCAATCTCGTCCAGCAGACGCAGAATGGCGGTCTGGTTGCGCTGGTTCTTCTCGTCGGTCTCGGCCAGGCGGCGGCGGGTGTCGCGCACCAGGATGTAGCCGATGCAGAGGATGGCGCCGAGGGCGATGAACACCAGCAGGTAGCTGCCCACGGTGTTGATCTTGCGGCTCTGGGCCAGCGACGCGTAGCCGGCGCTCAGGTCCGAGGCGGAACCGAGCAGCGCCTGGGAACCACGGTAGATCAGGCCCACGGCGGAACGGATCTGCAGCAGTTCGGGCGAGGTCGCGAGGATCTCGTCGACGTTGCCGGAGACGAACTCGAACAGCTTGTTGGCTTCGTTGAGGCGGCCGACCGCCTCGGGATCGGTGATCTTGGCGATGCCCATGGAGGCATTGCCTTCGCGCATGGCCTTGAGCACCCGGCCGAACAGGCTGGCGTCGCGACCAAAGCTGTCGGCGGCCTGCACGGCGGCTTCGTCGCCGGTGAGGATCTTGTTGATGGCGCCGAGGATCCGCTCGGCGAGCAGCGCCTGCCGCTGGGCCACCACCACCTGACTGGCGGGCGCGCCGCGCTCGATCAGGATGTCGACGATCTCTTCGTTCTCGACCTGCAGCTGGGGGATGGTGTCGGCCAGGGCGCCGGACAGCTGGTGCAGGGACAGTACGGTCTGCTCGCTGCCGAGCATGGTGTCGACCTGCTTGCGCTGGGCCTCCCACTGGGATTCCAGGGTGTCCAGCCGCGGACGGAGGATCGCCGGCGACGCCGGCAGACCGGTCTGCGGATCGCCGCTGCGCAGGATGTTCAGGCGGCGCTCGAATTCGGCACGGGCCTGGCGCAGGTCCTTGAAGGCGTCGGCCTTGCCGGTCGCGGCCTCACTGGCGCTCTTGGCCAGCTGCTGCGAGAGGATGCGCAGCTCGGTGGCCTGGCCCTGATACTGGTTATCGTAGTTGGTCTGGGTGCCCAGGTACGCGAAGTTGGCGAACAGCAGCACGATCGCGACGATCAGCACCACGAACATGCCCGCGACCCACGCGTTGAGTTTCCCGGTATTGAGTTTGTTCATCAGCGGCCCCCGCCTGGACCTTGGTTCCTTTAGTTCTATCCTTGTCGGACGCCGGACCGGTTTGCTTGAAGCCGGTGCTCGTCGCCCTACCCCCACCCGTCGGCGACGGCTCCTGCCATCCCGACCCCGATCCGCCTTGCAGCGTCCGGACCTCCGACCCGCTAGGCCGCGACGTCCATGAACTCGGGATGCTCGACCAAGGCGCGCGGGCTGCAGACCAGCCAGGGCACGTCGCGTTGGAAGACACCTTCCAGAAAGAAGTGCAGGCCCGCCGGCACGCTGTCGGCGTGCTCGCGATAGGCCTCGATGTCGAAATGCTGCATCCCCAGGACTTCGTCAACCGCCAACCCGACGAAGAGGTCGCCATGGTCGACGATCAGGATGCGCCGCTGTTTGCGCAGGGCCTGGATCTTCACGCCGAGGAATTGCCCCAGGTCGGCGATCGGCAGCAGGCGACCACGCACGTTGGCCACGCCCTTGAGCCACGGCTTGACGCCGGGCAGCGCGGTGAAGCGCGGCTCCGGCAGGATCTCGCTGACCTCGCCCATGGGAATCACGAAGCGCAATTCACCGAGGCGAAAGCCGATACCGCTCCAGCTGCGCTGGTTTTCCTGCTGCGCCGGCAGGCCGGCCGCCCGCTCGCGGCAGCGCAGATCGATCAGGCGCAAGAGTTCGTAGGGCGTGGTGGCGTCGCTCATAGGATTCCCTGCCCAGTGGGGCGCTGCCGCGAGAAACGGACGAAAGACCTCAGCCTTGCAGGACACCCGCCAGGGTGCGCAGCAGGGTGTCTTCGTCGATGGGCTTGGTGAGGTAGTCCTTGGCGCCCTGGCGCTTGCCCCAGACCTTGTCGGTTTCCTGGTCCTTGGTGGTGACGATGACCACCGGGATGTGGCTGGTCTCGGCATCCTTGGTCAGCTGCCGGGTGGCCTGGAAGCCATTGAGGCCGGGCATGACGATATCCATCAGCACCGCGTCCGGCTTCTCCTGGCGGGCCAGGGCGACGCCGTCGGCACCGTTCTCGGCCTTGAGCACCTGATGCCCATGCTTTTCCAGCATGGCGGTGAGCTTGTACATCTCGGTGGGAGAGTCGTCGACGATCAGAATTCGAGCCATGAAAATTTCCTACTAGATTGAATCGCCCGCCTCAGGACACTCAGGACGCTTGTTCGAGCGGAGTGAAACTGGGGACGTGGGTCTTGATCGCACCGATCAGCTCTTCTTTGCTGAAGGGTTTGGTGAGGTACTGGTCAGAGCCGACGATGCGGCCCTTGGCCTTGTCGAAGAGCCCGTCACGGGAGGACAGCATGATGACGGGCGTCGCGCGGAAGGCGCTGTTGTTCTTGATCAGCGCGCAGGTCTGATAGCCATCCAGTCGCGGCATCATGATGTCCACGAAGATGATGTGGGGGTGACTATCGGCGATCTTGGCGAGCGCATCGAATCCATCGATGGCGGTGATGACCTCGCAGCCAACTTTCTTGAGCAGGGTCTCGGCGGTCCGACGAATCGTCTTCGAGTCGTCGATCACCATGACCTTCAGCCCTTCCGAATACTGTTCCATGTTCAAGCTACCAGCTCATCGTCGATGAAACGTGAATGATGTCGATCCGGGCACTTTGGCGGCGCCTCTTTGTAGCACACAATACCGTGACGTACCACGCAGATCCCCTGGTGGCGGACCACCGGCCCGCCCGCCACGACGATCGCGCAAGCATTGGCACTGGAGGGGATCGAAGGGCTATTCTGACGCCTTGCCCACGTACAACCGAGGTCTAGCGTCAATGAGTATCCGCCTGGGGATCGTCATGGATCCCATCGAACGCATCTCCTATAAGAAGGATAGCTCCATGGCCATGCTGTGGGCGGCCAAGGCGCGCGGCTGGACCCTGCACTATTTCGAGATGCAGGACCTGTACCAGGTCGATGGCGAAGCCCGCGGTCGCGGCCGACAGCTGGACGTGTTCCAGGATCCGGAGCGCTGGTTCGCCTTTGGCGAGGACGTCGACCTGCCCCTGCGCGAGCTGGACGTGATCCTGATGCGCAAGGATCCGCCCTTCGACAACGAATT
Organism: Pseudomonas sp. RIT411; assembly: GCF_003057735.2. Lineage (NCBI taxonomy): Bacteria > Pseudomonadati > Pseudomonadota > Gammaproteobacteria > Pseudomonadales > Pseudomonadaceae > Pseudomonas > Pseudomonas sp. RIT411. The sequence continues at coordinate 98,611 of NZ_QBIZ02000010.1, read as the reverse complement.
CGTCTATGCCACCTACCTGCTGGAGCAGGCCGAGCGTAGCGGCACCCTGGTGGTGAATCGCCCGGCCAGCCTGCGCGACTGCAACGAGAAGTTCTTTGCCACCCTGTTTCCCGAGCTGGCGCCGCCGACCCTGGTCAGCCGCCGCGGCGACATCATCCGCGAATTCGCCCGCACCCATGGCGACGTCATCCTCAAGCCGCTGGACGGCATGGGCGGCAGCTCGGTGTTCCGCCACCGCGAAGGGGATCCCAACCTCTCGGTGATCCTCGAGACCCTGACCGCCCACGGCACCCAGCAGATCATCGCCCAGCGCTACCTGCCAGGCATCAAGGACGGCGACAAGCGCATCCTGATGATCGACGGTCAACCGGTGGACTATTGCCTGGCGCGCATTCCGGCCCAGGGCGAGACCCGCGGCAACCTGGCCGCCGGTGGCCGGGGCGTCGCCCAGCCGCTGTCGGCGCGGGATCGCGAAATCGCCGCCACGGTGGGCCCGGAACTGCGCAAGCGCGGCCTGCTCTTTGTCGGCCTGGACGTGATCGGCGAGCACCTCACCGAGATCAACGTCACCAGTCCGACCTGCATCCGCGAGATCGATGCGGCCTATGACACCCGCATCGCCGAGCGCCTCATGGATGTGATCGCGCAGCAACGCGCGGGCTGAGGCGAGGGTCCGTGCCGCCCGTGGCGGCATGGACAACCGCGGACACAATCCGCAGACTGGCGCCAGCCCTGCCGCGCGTCCTCTGCCCTTGCCGACCCAGTCAATGCCCAGCACCGCCTCCTCCCCCGCCAGCCAGGTTCGTCCCGCCGACCGCCTGGGCTTCACGCTGCTCATCGCGACCCTGCTGCACGTCGTGCTGATTCTCGGCGTCGGCTTTTCGCTGCCCGAGCCCACCCAGATCAGCCGTACCCTGGAGGTGACGCTGGCCAGCTTCAAGAGCGACGAGGCGCCCAAGCAGGCCGACTTCCTCGCCCAGGAGAACCAGCAAGGCAGCGGCACCCTGGACAAGGCGGCGGCCCCAAGCACCCCGGTGCATGCGCCCTTCCACGACAGCGAGATCCGCCAGGCCGCGCCTCCGGCCCGCCCGCCGGCGGCGGATCGCGCCCAGGCGCCCAAGGCGGCGGTGACCACCCGCGCCGCGCGGCTGACCAAGGCCGAACCCAGTCGCGAGACACCCGAACGGGAGCAGCGCGATGCGCCGAGCCCCGAGTCCGACAGCCAGGCCGCCGAACTCGCCAGCCTGGAGGCCCAGCTCGCCGAAGAGCGCCAGCAATACGCCAAGCGGCCAAAGATCTGGCGGATCAACGCCGCCTCGACGCAAAAGGACAAGGGCGCCCGCTACAAGGAAGAATGGCGGCGCAAGATCGAGCGCATCGGCAATCTCAACTACCCCGAACAGGCCAAGCGCGACCGCCTCTACGGCAGCCTGCGCCTGCTGGTGTCCATCAACAAGGACGGCTCGCTCTACGAGGTCCAGGTGCTGGAGTCCTCGGGGCGCCAGGTACTCGATCAGGCGGCGCTGCGCATCGTCCGGCTGGCGGCGCCCTTCGCCCCCTTCAGCGGCGACCTGGCCGACATCGACCGCCTGGAGATCATCCGTACCTGGCGCTTCGAGCGTGGCGACCGCCTGTCCAGTCAATAGCCCGGGACGCCGTTGGACTTGAAGCCGGACCGCGCAACCGGGAAACTTGCCGGTCATGAAGCCGACCTCCAGCACCACCCTACAGCACCAGCTCCTGATCGCCATGCCGCAGATGGACGATCCCAATTTCGCCGAGACGGTGATCTACCTCGTCGACCATGGCCCGGACGGCGCCATGGGCCTGGTGATCAACCGGCCCAATGGCCTGCACCTGGACGACCTTCTCGAACAGCTGCGTCCGGACATACCGGCCACCCCGGAAGACACCCGGGTCGTGCTCTATGCCGGCGGTCCGGTGCAGACCGATCGCGGCTTCGTCCTGCATGACGCCGGCCCGGTGTTCCAGAACACCCTGGAACTCGAAGAACTGAGCCTGACCACCTCGCCGGACGTGCTCTTCGCCCTCTCCGACGGCACCGGTCCGAGCCGCCACCTGATCACCCTGGGCTACAGCGGCTGGGGGCCCGGCCAACTGGAAGAAGAACTCGCCGCCAATCTCTGGCTCACCACCCCGGCCACCAGCGCCCTGCTGTTCGAGACGCCGAGCGAGCAGCGCCTCGGCGCGGCCGCCGCCCTGCTGGGGGTCGACCTGCGCCTACTGTCGCGCCAGGCGGGCCACGCATGAGCGCGCCCAGCGGGCTCTACCTGGGCTTCGACTACGGCACCCGGCAGATCGGCGTCGCCGTCGGCCAGGCCGTGACCGGTCAGGCCCGCGAACTGCTCACCCTCAAGGCGCAGAACGGCGTACCCGACTGGCAGCAGATCCAGCGGCTGCTGGACGAGTGGCGGCCCACCGCCCTGGTGGTCGGCCTGCCGCTGAACATGGACGGCACCCCCAGCGAGATGAGCGAGCGCGCCGAACGCTTCGCCCGCCGCCTGCACGGCCGCTACGGCCTGCCCGTGCATACCCATGACGAGCGCCTCACCACCTATGCCGCCAAGGGCGAGCGCCTGCAGGGCGGTCAGCGCGACGGCTATCGCGAGCGCCCGGTGGATGCCCTTGCCGCCGCCCTTCTCCTGGAAGGCTGGCTGACCCAACAACTGGAACGGGCCGCGCGCCCGCAATCGGAGTAGCCATGCACCTGCCCTCTCCCGCCGAGCTCCTGCCGCGGCTGGCCGCCGACCTGCGCCTGTCGCTGGATCGTCGTGGCATCACCGACCCCGGCTTCGTCGGCATCCACACCGGCGGCCTCTGGGTCGCCGAGGCCCTGCTGGCCGAACTCGGCCTTGACACCCCGCTGGGCAGCCTGGACGTCTCCTTCTACCGCGACGACTTCACCCAGAAGGGCCTGCACCCCCAGGTGCGCCCCTCGGCCCTGCCGTTCGAGATCGACGGGCGCCACCTGGTGCTGGTGGACGACGTGCTGATGAGCGGCCGCACCGTGCGTGCGGCGCTCAACGAACTCTTCGACTATGGCCGTCCCGCCAGTGTGACCCTGGTCTGCCTGCTGGACGTCAATGCCCGCGAATTGCCGATCCAGCCTGACGTGGTGGGCGCCACCCTGACCCTGGCCCCCACCCAGCGCGTCAAGCTGACCGGCCCCTCGCCGCTCGCACTCGAATACCGCGACGTCCCCGCCGCCTGACCTGGATCTGCCGCCATGACCGACGCTACGCGTTCGCTGCAACTCAACGCCCAGGGCCAATTGCGCCACTTCCTGTCACTCGACGACCTGCCCGCCGAACTCCTCACCGAATTGCTCGACACCGCCGACTCCTTTCTCGAGGTCGGTGCCCGGGCGGTGAAAAAGGTGCCGTTGCTGCGCGGCAAGACCGTGTGCAACGTCTTCTTCGAAAATTCGACGCGCACCCGCACCACCTTCGAACTGGCGGCCAAGCGGCTGTCGGCGGACGTCATCACCCTCAACGTCTCCACCTCCTCCACCAGCAAGGGCGAGACGCTGTTCGACACCCTGCGCAACCTGGAAGCCATGGCTGCCGACATGTTCGTGGTGCGCCACGCCGACTCCGGCGCCGCCCACTTCATCGCCGAACACGTCTGTCCCGATGTGGCCATCATCAACGGCGGCGACGGCCGCCATGCGCACCCCACCCAGGGCATGCTCGACATGCTGACCATTCGCCGCCACAAGGGCGATTTCGCCAACCTGTCGGTGGCCATCGTCGGCGACATCCTGCATTCGCGGGTCGCCCGCTCCGACATGCTGGCGCTGCGCACCCTGGGTTGCCGCGACATCCGCGTGATCGCCCCGCGCACCCTGCTGCCGGTCGGCCTCGAAGAACTCTATGGCGTACGCACCTTCACCGACCTGGCCGAGGGCCTGGACGGCGTGGACGTGGTGATCATGCTGCGCCTGCAACGCGAGCGCATGCAGGGCGGCCTCTTGCCCAGCGAAGGCGAGTACTACCGGCTGTTCGGCCTGACCCGCCAGCGCCTGGCGCGCGCCAAGCCCGATGCCATCGTCATGCACCCCGGGCCGATCAACCGGGGCGTCGAAATCGAATCCGCGGTCGCCGATGGCGAGCAGTCGGTCATCCTCAACCAGGTCACCTACGGCATCGCGGTCCGCATGGCGGTCTTGTCGATGACCATGAGCGGGCAGACGGCCCAGCGTCAGCTACAGGAGAATGCGCAGTGAGCCTGAGCATCCGCAATGCCCGGGTGATCGACCCGGCCACCGGTCTCGACCAGATCAGCGACGTCCATGTCGACCAGGGTCGCATCCTCGCCCTCGGCGAGGCGCCCCAGGGCTTCCAGGCCGACGAGCAGCTGGACGCCAGCGGCCTGATCCTGGCGCCCGGCCTGGTCGACCTGGATGTCGCCCTGTGCGAACCGGGCCTGACCCGCAAGGGCAACGTCGACAGCGAGACCCGCGCCGCCGCGGCCGGTGGCGTCACCAGCCTCTGTTGCCCGCCCACCACGCGTCCGGTGCTGGACACCACGGCGGTGGCCGAACTCATCCTCGACCGGGCGCGCACCGCCGATCATGCCCGCGTCCATCCCATCGGCGCCCTGACCAAGGGCCTCGCCGGCGAGCAGCTGGCCGAACTGATGGCCCTGCGCGACGCCGGTTGCGTGGCCTTCACCAACGGCCTGCAGCCCTTCGAGAATCTGCGGGTGCAGCGGCGCGCGCTGGAATACGCCGCCACCTTCGACCTCACCGTGGTCTTTACCGCCCTGGACGCCGATCTGGCCCACGGCGGCCTGGCCCACGAAGGGCCCACCGCCAGCTTCCTGGGGCTCACCGGCATCCCGGAGACCGCGGAGACCATCGCCCTGTCGCGTGACCTGCTGCTGGTAGAACAGAGTGGCGTGCGCGCCCACTTCGGGCAGCTGACCAGTGCCCGCGCGGTGGAGATGATCGCCGCCGCCCAGGCGCGCGGCCTGCCGGTGACCGCCGATGTGGCGCTCTACCAGTTGCTGCTCACCGACGAGGCCCTGCAGGGCTTTTCCAGTCTCTATCACGTCAAGCCGCCGCTGCGCACCGCGCGCGACCGCGACGCCCTGCGCGCCGGGGTACGGGACGGGGTGATCGGCGCCATCTCCAGCCATCACCAGCCCCACGAGGCGGACGCCAAGCTGGCGCCCTTCGCCGCCACCGAGCCGGGCATCAGCAGTGTCGAATTGCTGCTGCCCCTGGCCCTGACCCTGGTGGACGATGGCCTGCTGGATCTGCCGACCCTGCTGGCCCGCCTCACCAGCGGCCCTGCCCAGGCCCTGCGCCTGGCGGCGGGCCGCCTGGCCAAGGGCCTGCCGGCAGACTTGGTGCTGTTCGCCCAGCAGCCGACCGCCCAGGCCGCCACGCCCTGGCTGTCCCGTGGACGCAACTGCCCCTTCCAGGGCCTCACCCTGGGGGGACGCATCGAACGCACCCTGGTGGGTGGCCGCACCACCTACCGCCGTGACGCCTGAATAGAAGAAGGGGCTCCATGGAGCCCCTTCTTCTTGCCATCCAGCCGACGCTAGCGCACCAGCCGCCGGCGATTCTCCTCGGAGATCTGCGAATTGAGCGTCCAGAAGTCGTAGAGCACGCCCAGCAGGAAGAAACCCGCCGTAAAGAAATAGAGGATGGCGGTGATCCACTTGCCCAGGTAGAGGCGGTGCACGCCGAAGATGCCGAGAAAGGTCAGCAGGATCCAGCCCAGGCTGTAGTTGAGCGAGCCGGACTGGAAGCGCAGGTCCGCCTCGCGATCCATGGCCGGGATCAGGAAGAGGTCGATCAGCCAGCCGATGCCCAGCAGGCCCAGGGTGCAGAACCAGATCGTGCCGGTAACCGGCTTGCCATAGTAGAAGCGGTGGGCGCCGAGAAAGCCGAAGATCCACAGCAGATAGCCCATGACCTTGCTGTGGGTGTCCTGATACCGCATGCCTACTACCTCGCGACTGAAGGAAAAGACCCGCCTTACCTACACCCTTACCTTCACCATGACTTTATGTCGAAAACTGGATGAATGCCCAGGGAGTCTCACTGGCTGGCGCTCAAGGGACCTCACTTTCCGCTAAAAATTACATAATTTCTTGATGAGAGGTGCACAAAATATCCACAGGGTTGGTATAGAATCCCTCGCTTCGATCTTCAGACACCCCTACGACAATGCGTCTATTTCTTCTGACATGGCTCTCCGCCTGTCTTGTACTGCCCGCGGCAGTGCAAGCGAAAGAGAACTCTGCAGCGCGCACTGCCGCTCCGGTCCACAAGGTCGCAGCCCGGCATGTCACCGCCGCCTCAGCTCCCAAGACCGCCCGGCACGCCGCCGCTGCTCCCGCGCCCAAGGCTGCCGCTCGCCACGTCGCCAGCGTCGACCGTGCCCAGGCAGCCTCCGCGGCCCGCGCCAAGCGCGCCGCCCGTGCGACCAGCGCCCTGCACCGCAAACAGGCCACTGCCCAGGCCGCCACCCGCAACGTCGGCGCCCAGGTGGCGACCCGCGCCATGGACCTGGTCGGCACGCCCTATCGCTTCGGCGGTACCAATCCGCAGAACGGTCTGGATTGCAGCGGCCTGGTCAACTACGTCTATCGCGACGTGCACAACGTCAAGCTGCCGCGTACGTCCCGGGAGCTGGCCCAGCTCAAGGGACCCAAGGTCGCCCGTGGCGATCTCAAGGCCGGCGACCTGGTGTTCTTCAAGACCGGTCAGCGCAGCGGTATCGATCACGTCGCCATCTACCTGGGCAACGATAGATTCGTCCATGCCCCGCGCAGTGGCGAGAGCGTGCGCGTCGATCACCTGAGCAAGCCCTACTGGACCAAGCGCTTCGCCTCGGCCAAGCGCGTGCTGCAGCAGCCCACCACTCTGGCGGCGGAAGCCGATCCCGTCGCGGACAAGCCGCGTACCAAGCGTACCCGCAAGTCCTGATCCCTCCCCCTCGCTCCGCCGGGCACTACCGCCCGGCGGAGTGTCGCTCCACTCGGCGCCGCCCGGCGCAAAGCCATTGAACGACGCTCCGCTTCCTGGATACTGTATGCAATCACAGTCCAGGAGATCTCGATGGAGCTCGCCGACAAGCTGATCATTCTCGCCGATGCCGCCAAGTACGACGTGTCCTGCGCCAGCAGCGGCGCGCCCAAACGCAGCTCGAAGGGCAAGGACGGCCTGGGCTCGACCGATGGCATGGGCATCTGCCATAGCTTCACCCCCGATGGGCGCTGCGTGGCGCTGCTCAAGGTGCTGCTGACCAACTTCTGCCAGTACGACTGCCAGTACTGCGTCAATCGCCGCAGCAGCAACGTGCCGCGGGCGCGCTTCACGCCCGAGGAAGTGGTGCAGCTGACCCTCGACTTCTATCGGCGCAATGTCATCAGCGGGCTGTTCCTCAGCTCCGGCATCATCCGCTCCTCCAACTACACCATGGAGCAGATGACCCGGGTCGCCCAGCTGTTGCGCGAACAGCACCAGTTCCGCGGCTACATCCACCTCAAGACCATTCCCGACGCCGATCCCGAGATCATCGCCCAGGCGGGTCTCTATGCCGACCGCCTGTCGGTCAACATCGAGCTGCCCACCGAGAGCAGCCTGATCAAGCTGGCGCCGGAAAAGAACGGCAGCAGCATCCGCAAGACCATGGGCAACATCCGCCTGGGCCTGGAAGAAGCCGAGGCCGAAGCCAAGGCGCCGCGCTTCGCGCCAGCGGGCCAGAGCACCCAGATGATCGTGGGCGCCGATGCCACCGACGACCGCACCATTCTCGACACCGCCCAGACGCTGTACGGCGCCTATCGCCTCAAGCGGGTCTACTATTCGGCCTTCAGCCCCATCCCGGAAAGCCCGGGCACGGTGCCGCTGCAACCGCCGCCGCTGCTGCGCGAGCATCGCCTGTACCAGGCCGACTTCCTCATGCGTGGCTATGGCTTCCAAGCGGATGAGTTGCCCACCGAAGACGGCCAGCTGCCGCTGGACGTGGATCCCAAGCTGGCCTGGGCGCTGCACAATCGCGCCATCTTCCCGCTGGATCTCAATCGCGCCGACCAGGCGCTGATCGCCCGAGTACCCGGCATCGGCGTGCTCTCGGCCAAGCGGCTGGTGGAGCTCAGACGCGAGCGGCGCATCCGCTACGCCGACCTGATCCGCCTGAAATGCAGCGTGGAAAAGGCGCGCCCCTTCATCGTCACCCAGGACTATCGCCCGCAACCGCGCCTGGCCGAGTCCCTGGACCTGCGCCGGCAGCTCGCCGAACCGCCCGCTCAGCTCGCCCTGCTCTAGATGCAGAGAGTCGATTTCGACGGTACCTTCGCCGGCTGGCGCAAGGAGGCGCGGCGGCTGTTGCAGGCTGGTATCCCGCCGGCCCAGGTGAGCTGGCAGGAGAGTCGCGGCCTGGGCGATCTGTTCGACGAACCGGCCGAAGTCGTGGCGCCCCCGCCCAGCGGCGCCATACGCATCCCGCCGCAACTGGCCGAAGCCCTGACCTACGCCGCCTGCTTTCGCAGCGACGATCGCTGGGCGCTGCTCTACCAGGTGCTCTGGCGCGTCGCCCGCGGCGAACGGGCAGCCATGCTGGCCGGTGACGAAGACGGCAGCGAATTGCAGCGCCGGGTCAAGGCGATCCGCCGCGAGATCCATCATGTGCTTGCCTTCCTGCGCTTTCGGCCGCGCGCGGAAAGCGCCGGTCCGCCGGCCTGGGTGGCCTGGCACCAGCCGGCCCACGACGTCCTGGCCCTGGCGGCGCCGCACTTCTGCGACCGCATGGGCAACAGCAGCTGGCTGATCGCGACTCCCAAAGCCGCCGCGCTCTGGGACGGTCAGGCGCTGCAACTGGTGGAGCCCTGCCCCGCCGAGCTGCAACGCCTGGCCCGGCAGACGCCGGAAGATGACGACCGCAACGCCGGTGACGAACTCTGGCGCGCCTACTACCGCAGCACCTTCAATCCGGCGCGGGCCAATCCGCGCACCCTGAGGGGCAACATGCCGGCGCGTTTCTGGAAGGATCTGCCGGAAGGGCCGCTGATCCCGGCGCTGCTCAGCGAGGCGCGGGCCGGCGCCCAGCGCCTGGCCCAGGCCGAGGCCGTGGGTCGCCAGAGCGGTCGCGAGGTGCTGATCGCGGCCGAGCGCGCCCAGCCCGAACGCCCGCTGCCCACCACCCTCGACGAGTGCCGTCGCTGCGAACTCTGGGAAAAGGCCACCCAGCCGGTGGCCGGCGAAGGCCCGCGCACCGCGCGCATCCTGCTGTTGGGCGAACAGCCCGGCGATCAGGAGGACCTGGCGGGCCGGCCCTTCGTCGGCCCGGCTGGCCAGGTGCTGATGGCGGCGCTGGCCGAAGCCGGCCTCGAGCGCAGCGAGGTGTTCCTCACCAATGCGGTCAAGCACTTCAAGTGGATTCCCCAGGGCAGAAGACGCAAGCACGTCACCCCGGGACCGGAGATTGCCCCCTGCCGCTACTGGCTGGAGCAGGAATTGCGCGACATCCAGCCGACGGTCGTGGTGGCCCTGGGCTCGACCGCCCTGGAAGCCCTGCTCAAGCGCAAGCCGAGGGGTCTGGCGCAATTCATGGGACGACCCCTGCGACTGGACGAGCGCTGGATCATCGCCACCTATCACCCCTCCTACATCCTGCGCACCCCGGATGCCGAGCAGCAGGACCAGGCGCGCCAGGCCCTGGTCGCCGCCCTGCGCGAGGCCAGGGTCCTGGCTGCCGGCAGCGCAGCCGAAGGCTAGCGGAAGCGCTTGGGCGGCTCGTCGCCCATGTCCACCGAGAGGTTGCGGGTGATCTGATTGAGGTGATCGGCATCCGTTTCCGAACCCAGCTTGATCATCAGGCGCAGGTCGTTGGCGGAATCGGCGTGCGCCAGGGCGGCCTCGTAGGTGATCTCGCCATCGCGATAGAGCCCGTAGAGCGACTGGTCGAAGGTCTGCATGCCCAGCTCGCCGGACTTCTTCATCAGCGCCTTGAGCTCGTGCACCTCGCCCTTGCGGATCAGGTCGGCGACCAGCGGGGTGTTGAGCAGCACCTCGATCACCGCACGGCGGCCCTGGCCATCAATGGTGGGCACCAGTTGCTGGGCGACGATGCCCTTGAGGTTGAGCGAGAGGTCCATCCAGGTCTGGCTGTGCCGATCGGCCGGGAAGAAGTGGATGATGCGGTCCAGCGCCTGGTTGGCGTTGTTGGCGTGCAGGGTGGCCAGGCACAGGTGGCCGGTCTCGGCGAAGGCCAGGGCGTGCTCCATGGTGTCCCGGCTGCGGATCTCGCCGATCATGATGACGTCCGGCGCCTGGCGCAGGGTGTTCTTCAGCGCCACCTCGAAGGACTCGGTGTCGATGCCCACCTCGCGCTGGGTGACGATGCAGCCCTGGTGCTGATGGATGTACTCGATGGGGTCCTCGATGGAAATGATGTGCCCCGCCGAGTTCTTGTTGCGGTGGCCGATCATGGCCGCCAGCGAGGTGGACTTGCCGGTGCCGGTGGCGCCGACGAAGATCACCAGGCCGCGCTTGGTCATGGCCAGCTTCTTGATGATCTCCGGCAGGCGCAGCTGCTCGACGGTGGGGATGTTGACCTCGATGCGGCGCAGCACCATGCCCACCAGGTTGCGCTGGTAGAAGGCGCTGACCCGAAAGCGGCCGATGCCGCGGGCGCTGATGGCGAAGTTGCACTCGCGCTTCTGCTGGAATTCCTGCCGCTGCTCGTCGTTCATCACCCCCAGCACCAGGGCCCGGCACTGCTCGGGCGTGAGCGAGTCCTTGGTGACCGGCGTCATGCGCCCGTTGATCTTCATCGAAGGGGGCACGCCGGTGGTGATGAAGAGGTCGGACGCCCCCTTGTCCACCATCAGCTGCAGGAACCTGTCGAAATCCATCAGAAGTTCTCCGGCGTCTTGGCCTTCTCGCGGGCCGCGTCGCGGCTGATCAGGCCCTTGGCCAGGAGCGCCTTGAGGCACATGTCCAGGGTCTGCATGCCCAGGCCGCCACCGGTCTGGATCGAGGAATACATCTGCGCCACCTTGTCCTCGCGGATCAGGTTACGGATGGCCGGCGTGCCGATCATGATCTCGTGGGCCGCTACCCGGCCGCCGCCGACCTTCTTGAGCAGGGTCTGGGAAACCACCGCCTGCAGGGATTCGGACAACATGGAACGCACCATCGACTTCTCTTCCGCCGGAAAGACGTCCACCACCCGATCGATGGTCTTGGCCGCCGAGGTGGTGTGCAGGGTGCCGAAGACCAGGTGCCCGGTCTCGGCCGCGGTCAGCGCCAGGCGGATGGTCTCCAGGTCGCGCAGCTCGCCCACCAGGATGATGTCCGGGTCTTCGCGCAGGGCCGAGCGCAGGGCCTCGGAGAAGCCCAGGGTGTCGCGGTGCACCTCGCGCTGGTTGACCAGGCACTTCTTGGATTCGTGGACGAATTCGATGGGATCCTCGATGGTGAGGATGTGGTGGTACTTGGTGTTGTTGAGGTAGTCGAGCATGGCCGCCAGGGTGGTGGACTTGCCCGAGCCGGTCGGCCCGGTCACCAGCACCAGGCCGCGCGGGACGTCGGTGATCTTCTTGAACACCTCGCCCATGCCCAGCTCTTCCATGCTCAGCACCTTGGATGGAATGGTCCGGAACACCGCGCCGGCACCGCGATTCTGGTTGAAGGCGTTGACCCGGAAGCGCGCCACGCCAGGCACCTCGAAGGAGAAGTCGGTCTCCAGGAATTCCTCGAAGTCCTTGCGCTGCTTGTCGTTCATGATGTCGTAGATCAGCGCGTGCACCTGCTTGTGCTCGAAGGCCGGCAGATTGATGCGGCGCACGTCGCCGTCGACGCGGATCATCGGCGGCAGGCCGGCGGACAGGTGCAGGTCGGAGGCGCCTTGCCGCGCGGAAAAGGCCAGCAATTCGGTGATATCCATGGAACTCCCAGATGTCGAGCAAGCAGGTAGAATGCCGCGCAGCACTGGCGGTCTGACCTGGTCACCGCCACTCACTCATCCGGTACGCCGAGGCCTGCCGGATGCGCCGACGCAAGCAGGGGCTGAATGTCCACGATAGCCGAGAATAGCGCAACCGTACTCGAACGCATCGCCACCGCCAGCCGGACGGCAGGCCGCGATCCCGCGACTGTCGGCCTCCTGGCGGTGAGCAAGACCAAGCCCGCCGCCGCCTTGCGCGAGGCCGCCGTCGCCGGGCTACGCGACTTTGGCGAGAACTATCTGCAGGAGGCGCTGGACAAGCAGCCGGCGCTGGCCGACCTGCCCCTGGTGTGGCATTTCATCGGCCCCATCCAGTCCAACAAGACCCGCGCCATCGCCAGCCATTTCGACTGGGTGCATTCGGTGGATCGCCTGAAGATCGCCCAGCGCCTGGCCGAGCAGCGCCCGCCCGAGCGCGGCCCGCTGAACATCTGCCTGCAGGTCAACGTCAGCGGCGAAGCCAGCAAGTCCGGCTGCCACCCCGACGAGCTGCCGGCCCTGGCCGCCGCGGTCAGCCGGTTGCCCAACCTGCGCCTGCGTGGCCTGATGGCCATCCCCGAACCCACCGACGACCCGGCCAGCCAGCGCGCCGCCTTCGCCCGGCTGCGCACCCTGAGCGAAGCCCTGAACCTGGGCCTGGACACCCTGTCCATGGGCATGAGCCAGGATCTGGAAGCCGCCATCGCCGAGGGTGCCACCTGGGTCCGCGTCGGTACCGCCCTCTTTGGCGCCCGCGACTACGGCGCCGCCTCTTCAACCTAGGAAGTCTCGATGAACGACACCCGCATCGCCTTCATCGGCGCCGGCAACATGGCCGGTGCCATCATCGGCGGCCTGCTCGCCCAGGGCGTGCCGGCCCGACAGCTGAGCGCCAGCAATCGCAATCCGGCCAAGCGCGAAGCCCTGGCCCGGGAGCACGGCATCCGCGTCGAGGCCAGCAACAGCGCCGTGCTCGCCGACGCCGACGTGGTGGTGCTGGGCGTGAAGCCCCAGGTCATGGGCGAGGTCTGCCAGGAACTGGCCCCCCATCTGCGTCCGGACCAGCTGATCGTCTCGGTCGCCGCCGGCATCACCTGCGCCAGCCTGACCCGCTGGCTGGGCCCGCGCGCGCTGGTGCGCTGCATGCCGAACGTGCCCTCGCAGCTGCGCCTGGGCGCCAGCGGCCTGTTCGCCAATGACCAGGTCAGCGCCGAGCAGCGCGCCCGTGCCCAGGAGATCCTCGCCGCGGTCGGCCTGGCCCTGTGGGTCGAGGAAGAACAGCAGCTGGACGCGGTCACCGCCGTCTCCGGCAGCGGCCCGGCCTATTTCTTCCTGCTGATGGAAGCCATGACCCAGGCCGGCACCAAGCTCGGCCTGCCGGCCGAGGTCGCCCAGCAACTGACCCTGCACACCGCCCGCGGCGCCGCCGCCATGGCCTGCCAGGGTGACCGCAGCCCCGAACAATTGCGTCGTTCGGTGATGTCCCCCAAGGGCACCACCGAGCGCGCCATCGAAACCTTCCAAGCCGGGGCCTTCGAGGACCTGGTGGAAGAAGCCCTCACCGCCGCGGCCGACCGGGCTGCGGAACTGGCCCAGTTGCCGGATCGATAAGGAGTATCCATGTCCGCTCTCGCGCAAGCTCTCGTCTATGTCATCCAGACCCTCGGCAGTCTCTATCTGCTGATCATCCTGCTGCGCTTCATCCTGCAGCTGGTCCGGGCCGACTTCTACAATCCGCTGTCGCAATTCACCGTGCGCGCCACCCAGCCGCTGCTCAAGCCGGTGCGACGCATCATTCCCGGCTTCGGCGGCGTCGATCTGGCGGCCCTGGTGCTGGCCGTGCTGGTCCAGCTGGCGCTGATGATGGTCGTGGTGGTGCTGCTCGGCGCCAGCATCGGCGGCCTGTTCCCCGCCCTGCTGATCTGGGCCCTGCTCGGCGTGGCCTCGCTGTTCCTCAAGGTGTTCTTCTTTGCCCTGATCGTCAGCGTCATCCTCTCCTGGGTCGCGCCCCAGACCCACAATCCGGCCGCCGAACTGGTCAACCAGATCTGCGAGCCGCTGCTGGCACCCTTCCGCCGTATCCTGCCGAGCCTGGGCGGGCTGGATCTGTCGCCGATCTTCGCCTTCATCGTGATCAACCTGCTGGACCGCTTCGTCATCGGCCAGCTGGCCGCGGCCACCGGCATGCCGCAGATTCTCGCGCCCTTCCTCTGACGCACCACTCGCGCACCCGCCACGACCGCCCGCCGCGTCGTGGCGGAGGCGCCATTGACGTCCTCTGGACGCTGGGGCACCGTCCAGCCTTTGCTGTTCAGGTCAAGGAAGTCCCCTATGGAACGCCTGTTCCGCCACGTCGATGCCTATGCCGCGTGGAAAGCCGAACTCGACACCCAATTGGGCCGCTACCGCGACTGGTTGCAGCGTAATCGTCTGGCCTCCCCGGCCCTGGACGCCGCCCTGGCGACCTGCCAGAGCGAATTGCAGGCCGACGGCATCACCCTGGCCTTCGCCGGCGAGTTCTCCCGCGGCAAGACCGAACTGATCAACGCCCTCTTCTTCGCCGACTACGGCCAGCGCATGCTGCCGTCCCAGGCCGGGCGCACCACCATGTGCCCCACCGAGATCTTCTTCGACGCCGGGGCCGACGGCCCCTATCTGCAGCTGCTGCCCATCGACAGCCGCCTGGACGAACGCAGCCTGACCGCCTGGCGCAAGGCGCCCGAAGCCTGGCAGCGCTTCGCCCTGGACGACAGCCACGCGGACGCCATGGCCGCCCTGCTGGCCAAGGTCACCGAGACCCGCGAGGTGGAAACCGCCGTCGCCGTGCAACTGGGCTTCGATCCCGAGCAACTGGAACAACTCGACAGCGACGGCCTGGTCAGCATCCCGGCCTGGCGCCATGCGCTGATCAGCATCGATCATCCGCTGCTGCGCCAGGGCCTGCGCATCCTCGACACCCCCGGCCTCAACGCCCTGGGCGCCGAACCCGAGCTGACCCTGTCGCTGCTGCCCCACGCCCAGGCCGTGCTCTTTCTCATCGGTGCCGACACCGGCGTGACCGCCTCGGACCTCGCGCTCTGGGAGCAATGCGTCAAGCCGTCCCTGGGCGATGCCCCGGAGCGACTGTTCGCGGTGATGAACAAGATCGACAGCCTCTGGGACGACCTCGGCGGCGTCGCCCATGTCGCCCAGTCGTTGGAAAACGTCCGCCAGGCCAGCGCCCGGCAACTGGCGCTGCCGGCCGAGCACATCCTGCCGCTGTCGGCCAAGCAGGCCTTGCTGGGCAAGGTCCGCGGCGATCTGGAACTGCTCGCGCGCAGCCAGCTGGACAGCCTCGAACAGTTGCTCGCCGAACGCATCGTCGGCGCCCGCGAGCGCCTGCTGCAGCAGCGCATCGTGCAGCAGGCCAGTGGCCTGCTGGGTGCCAGCCGGACCCTGATCGAGCAGCGCCTGGAAGCCATTCGCGCCCAGTACGCGCAACTGGCCGACGAGGAATTGCCCGGTGCCGGCCTGGAATTGCAGACCGCGCGCACCCGCCAGGAATACGACCTCTATCACCGCCGCCTGCTGGATCTGCGCACCACCCAGAACATGCTGGCCGGGCAGCGCAAGCTGCTGACCGACCTGGTCGCGCCAGAGCGCCTGGACGCCCATCTGGACACCGCGCGCCGGGAATTCCGCACCAGCCTGACCACCGTCGGCATCAACCAGTCCATCGCCCGCTTCTTCCGCGTGGTCGAGCATGATCTGCTGGCCCTGGACAACGAGGCGGACCGGGCCAACAAGGTGCTCGGCGCGGTCTACCAGCGGCACAATGTAGAGAATCCGCTGCACCCCCTGGAAGCGCCGCGGCTGCGCATCCGCCCCTATGTCCGCGAGCTGCGCCAGCTGCAACTCAAGACCGAGGAGGTCCAGCGTCAGGTCAAGACCCTGCTCACCGAGCAGAGCGCCCTGGCCCGCCGCTTCTTTGCCACCGTGGCCCAGGAGGTCCAGGCCCTGCAGGAGGGCGCCCATGCCCAGGTGCTGCGCTGGAACGACGGCGCCCTGACCCCGCTGGTGCAGCACACCCGCGAGCAGAAGCAGCTGCTGGAAACCAGCATGCTGGCGCTCAAGCAGCTCACCCAGCAGAACCTCAACAGCCAGGAACAGGTGCGGCGCCTGCAGGTGCACGAAGACGTCCTGCACCGGCAGCTCAGCGAGGTCAGCGACATGCTCAAGCAGATCAGCCGGCCGGCCCCCTCCCAGCGTCACGACAACGTGGTCGCCCTGCCGCTGGCACGGGTCGGCTAGCCCCACCCACCACCCGAGGCGCGGCCCCTGACCGCCGCGCCACGGCTGCCCTTGCCGCTCCTGGCGACGCTCTTTAGACTGGCGAGCCCCGCCCCGGACGAGCCGTCAATGCCCAGCGTCATTCCCGAAGATTCCGTCGGCCTGGTCACCCCCGAGCTGCTGCACTTCAACGAGCCCCTGGCCCTGGCCTGTGGCCGCACCCTGCCGGCCTACGACCTGATGGTCGAGACCTATGGCGAACTCAACGCCAGCCGCAGCAACGCCGTGCTGATCTGCCACGCGCTCTCCGGCCATCACCACGCGGCCGGCTATCACAGCCTCGACGACCGCAAGCCGGGCTGGTGGGACAGCTGCATCGGTCCGGGCAAGCCCATCGACACCCGCAAGTTCTTTGTCGTCGCCCTCAACAACCTCGGCGGCTGCAACGGCTCCACCGGTCCAAGTAGTCCCAATCCCGACACCGGCCGCGCCTATGGCGCGGACTTTCCGGTGCTGACCGTGGAAGACTGGGTCAACAGCCAGGCGCGGCTGGCCGATCGCCTGGGCATCGCGCAGTGGGCGGCGGTGATCGGCGGCAGCCTGGGTGGGATGCAGGCGCTGCAGTGGACCATCAGCTATCCCGAGCGCATCCGCCACTGCCTGGCCATCGCCTCGGCACCCAAGTTGTCGGCGGAAAACATCGCCTTCAACGAGGTGGCGCGCCAGGCCATCCTCTCGGACCCGGATTTCCACGCCGGGCACTTCCAGGAAAAGGGCGTGATCCCCAAGCGCGGCCTGATGCTGGCGCGCATGGTCGGCCACATCACCTACCTGTCCGACGAGGCCATGGGCGAGAAATTCGGTCGCGAACTCAAGACCGACCAGCTCAACTACGACTTCCACAGCGTCGAATTCCAGGTGGAGAGCTACCTGCGCTACCAGGGCGAGGAATTCTCCGGCCGCTTCGACGCCAACACCTACCTGCTGATGACCAAGGCGTTGGACTACTTCGATCCGGCCCACGCCCATGGCGGCGACCTGGCCAAGACCCTGGCCGGGGTGCAGGCACGCTTCCTGATCGTCTCCTTCACCACCGACTGGCGCTTCTCGCCGGCGCGCTCCAAGGAGATCGTCAACGCCCTGATGGCCGCGCGCAAGGACGTCAGCTACCTGGAGGTCGACGCCCCCCAGGGTCACGACGCCTTCCTCATCCCCATCCCGCGCTATCTGCAGGCCTTCTCCCACTACATGACCCGCATCGAGGTATAGCTGCCGTGCGCGCCGATCTGGACATCATTCAGGAATGGATCCCCGCCGGCAGCCGGGTCCTCGACCTCGGTTGCGGCACCGGCGAGTTGCTCGCCTGGCTGCGCGATCACAAGCAGGTCACCGGCTACGGCCTGGAGATCGACCCGGACAAGATCGCCGAATGCCTGCTCAAGGACGTCAACGTCATCGAGCAGGATCTCGACGGCGGCCTGGCCAACTTCGCCAGCGACAGCTTCGACGTGGTGGTCATGACCCAGTCGCTGCAGGCCATGCAGTACCCCGATCGCATCCTCCAGGAGATGCTCAGGGTCGGTCGCCAGTGCATCATCACCTTTCCCAACTTCGGTCACTGGCGCTGCCGGCTGTACCTGGGCGGCCGGGGGCGGATGCCGGTCTCCGACTTCCTGCCCTACACCTGGTACAACACGCCGAACATCCACTTCTGCACCTTCGAGGACTTCGAGCGCCTCTGCCGCGAACAGCGCGCCCAGGTGCTGGATCGCCTCGCTGTGGACCGCCTGCATCGTCATGGCTGGGCCAGCAAGCTGTGGCCCAACCTGCTCGGCGAGATCGGCATCTACCGGGTCAGCGCGCCGCGCCTGCAGGAGCATCGCGTCGCGATATGACGTAAGGCACGGGGGGCGCATCCAGCCCGGGCACGGCTTCGCGTACAATACGCCGCCCTTCTCAACGCGACGCGGAGTCTCCCATGTCCGACCTTACCGAACTGGTGCTCGCCAGCCACAACGCCGGCAAGCTCAAGGAACTCCAGGCCATGCTCGGCGACCGGGTGCGGGTGCGCTCGGTGGGTGAATTCAGCCAGGTGGAGCCCGAGGAAACCGGGCTGTCCTTTGTCGAGAACGCCATCCTCAAGGCACGCAACGCGGCGCGGCTGTCCGGTCTGCCGGCCCTGGCCGACGATTCGGGCCTGGCGGTGGACGCCCTCGGCGGCGCCCCCGGTATCTATTCCGCGCGCTACGCCGACGGCCAGGGCGATGCGGCCAACAACGCCAAGCTGCTTGAGGCCTTGAAAGAGGTGCCCGACGCCGAGCGCACTGGCCAATTCGTCTGCGTGCTGGCGCTGGTGCGTCACGCCGACGATCCGCTACCGGTCCTCTGCGAAGGCCTCTGGCCCGGGCGCATCTTGCATGCCGCCCAGGGCGAGCATGGCTTCGGCTACGATCCGCTGTTCCAGCCCGATGGCGAAGCGGTCTCCGCAGCCGAACTGGCGCCGGCGGAAAAGAACCAGCGCAGCCATCGCGCCCGCGCCATGGCCCAGCTCAAGCAACGGCTCGGCCTGTGACCCAGGTGTTCGCCCTGCCGCCACTGGCGCTCTACGTCCACATCCCCTGGTGCGTGCGCAAGTGCCCCTATTGCGACTTCAACTCCCACGCGGCCGGTCCGAGCCTGCCGGAAGCGGAGTATGTCGACGCCTTGCTGGCGGATCTGGACAGGGACCTGGTCCACGTCCATGGCCGCCCGCTGACCTCGATCTTCTTTGGCGGCGGCACGCCCAGTCTGTTTTCCGCCGAGGCCCTAGGGCGCCTGCTGGACGGCGTGGCCCGGCGCCTGAGCTTCGCGCCGGACATCGAGATCACCCTGGAAGCCAACCCCGGCACCTTCGAGCAGGCCAAGTTCGTCGCCTATCGCAGCCTGGGCATCAATCGGCTGTCGATCGGCATCCAGAGTTTCCAGGACGCCAAGCTCAAGGCCCTGGGGCGTATCCACGGGCGCGAAGAAGCCATCCGCGCCGCCGACCGGGCGCGCGCCGCCGGTTTCGACAACTTCAACCTGGACCTCATGCACGGCCTGCCCGAGCAAAGCGTGGCCGATGCCCTCGGTGATCTGGAGCAGGCCATCGCTCTGGCGCCCACGCACCTGTCCTGGTACCAGCTGACCATGGAGCCCAACACGGTGTTCTGGAGCCAGCCGCCGGAGCTGCCCGAAGACGACACCCTCTGGGACATCCAGGAAGCCGGCCAGGCGCGGCTGGCGGCTGCCGGCTACGGGCAATACGAGACCTCCGCCTATGCCCAGCCCGGGCGCCAGGCGCGGCACAATCTCAACTACTGGGGCTTCGGCGACTTCCTCGGCATCGGTGCCGGCGCCCACGCCAAGCTCAGCGCCCCGGACGGTACTCTGCTGCGCACTTGGAAGACCCGCCTGCCCAAGGACTACCTGGATCCGGCCAAGGCCTTCCAGGCCGGCGCGAAAGCTCTGGAACCGGCCGATCTGCCCTTCGATTTCATGATGAACGCCCTGCGCCTGGTCGACGGGGTGCCCGCCGCCTGGTATCCGCAGCGGACCGGTCAGTCGCTGGACAGCCTGGCGCCGGCGCTGGCCGCGGCGCGCCGCGCCGGCCTGCTGGCCGAGGACGAAGAGCGCCTGCGCCCCACCGCCCGCGGCCAGCTGTTCCTGAACGACCTCTTGCAATCCTTTCTGCCTGACTGACGAGGAGCTCTGCCTTGGACTTCGTACTCGACCATATCGCCGACCTCTCCCGCTGGAGTCGCAGCCACCTGGACGAGGTGGCCCTGGCGGTCACCGCCACCCTGCTGGTGCTGTTCGGCAGCCAGGTCAACGCCTTCATCCAGGCGCGCCTGGGAAGCCTGCCGACCGCCGTCCGGGTCCCGGCCTTCGCCCTGGCCTGCCTGGCCATCTATGGCGCCGCCATGACCTTCCTGACCCCCTGGGTGGTCAAGGGCCTGGCGCAGTTCAACAACTACGCCCTGGCCCCGGTGCTGCTGATCGGCGTCTGTCTGCTGGGCGTGCTAGCCGAGCGGCGCGGCTAGCGGTCGGCGGCGCGGATAGCGTCCAGCAGGCACTCCAGGGATTGCGGGCGCCCCAGCAGGAAGCCCTGGAAGGTGTCCACGCCCAGGTCCTTGAGCAACTCGAACTGGGCCTGAGTTTCCACCCCTTCGGCGACGATCTGCATGTCCAATGCGCGGCACAGGCTGACGATGCCGGCCAGCAGCTGCCGGGATCTGTCGTCGGCGTCCACCGCCAGCAGAAAGCTGCGGTCGATCTTGATGGTGTCGAAGGGTAAGCGGTGCAGATAGCCCAGCGACGAATAGCCGGTGCCGAAGTCATCCATCGCCACCCGAAAGCCCTGCTCGCGCAACAGGGCCAGGCGCCGCTCCGGGGTGCCCTTCTGCAGGAACACCGACTCGGTCACCTCCAGCTCCAGGGCCCTGGGCGCAATAGCGAATTCGGCGCAGGCCGCCGCCAGGACTTCGACCAGTTCATCATCGGCCACCTGCAGCGGCGAGATGTTGACCGCCACCGGGATCTGCAGGCCGGCGTCCTGCAGGGCCCGGGCGCAACCGGCCGCGCGGCGGATGGCCAGGCGCCCGAGGGCCGAGGCCATGCCGTTCTGCTCGGCCAGGGCGACGAAGACATTGGGCGGCACGGCGCCGACGCCCGGACAATTCCAGCGCGCCAGCAACTCGGCGCTGATCATGCGCTGACGGGCATCGAACTTGGGCTGCAGCACGAAGGTGATCAGCTCGGCCTCGATGGCGCCATGCAGATGGGCCAGCAGGGTCACCTTGCTGCGCGCCTCGCTGGTCAGCTGCGGATCGTAGCAGCGCACGCGGCTCTTGCCGGCCGCCTTGGCCGCGTACATGGCGGCATCGGCGTTGCGCAGCAGGGTCTCCACATCCAGCCCCTCTTCGGGCGCCAGACTCAGGCCGATGCTGGCCGATACGCGGATATCGTGGCCGGCGATGCATTGCTGGCGCCCCACCGCCTGCACCAGTTGCTCGGCCACCTGGCGCGCCTGATCGCGATCGCTCACGTCCAGGAGGGCGACGAATTCATCGCCACCCCAGCGCGCCAGCACCTCGCCGGTGCCCAGCACCTGGCGCAACTCCCGCACCAGGGCACAGAGCAACTCGTCACCGGCCGCATGGCCCAGGGAGTCGTTGACCTCCTTGAAGCCATCGACATCGATGAACAGCACCGCCAGGTTGCCGGTCTCCTCCAGCTTCTGCAGGCGCGTCTCGAAAGCCTGGTAGAAGGAGGTCCGGTTGGGCAGCTGGGTCAGGGCATCGCTCAGGGCCATGCGTTCCAGGGCCTGCTCGGCGCGCTTGCGCTCGGTGATGTCCCTCAGGCTGGCGACCACATAGCCTTCGCGATCCGCCTCGCCGGCAAAGCGGCTCAGGCTGATCTCCACCGGCGTGACGCGCTTGGCGGAGACGTGGAACTGGGCTTCGCACAGGGCATAGCCGTCGCGCTCGAAGGTGCGGATGGCCGCCTCGGGCAACTTGATGTAGTGCGACAGGTACTGGCCGCTGACACTGCGCTCCGCGCTGAGCATCAGGGCGCGCAGGGCGTCATTGGCTTCGATGATCTGACCGCTTTCGGTCAGCACGGCCATGGCGTCGCGGCAGAGGGCGAAGGCCGAGGCGATGAGGTGCAGCGAGCGTTCGGTGCGCTGCCGGGCGCTGCGTTCGACTTCGAGCCAACGCCGTACGGCGTGCAATTCGGCCGCCGGCGAGTCGGGGCGTACCAGGTCCGTCATCGGATCCGGCCTGCACGAAGGGCGGCGCGGAGCCGATTGGCTTTCTCGGGAAGGGCTGACATCCAGATGTCTCTGTGAATTCGACTGCAACCGCCATCACAGCAGGGCAATTGGCCATCATGCCAATTGCCCTTCGGCAGCTCAAGCTCGATTCGTCAGCGATACACGGTCAGCTCTGGCGTTCGAACTTGAGATCCCAGACCCCATGCCCCAGGCGTTCGCCACGGCGCTCGAACTTGGTGATGGGTCTTTCCTCGGGGCGCGGCACATAGCCCGAGGCGTCGCCGAGATTACGGTAACCCGGGGCGGCGTTCATGATCTCGAGCATGTGTTCGGCATAGGCCTGCCAATCGGTGGCCATGTGCAGCACCCCGCCGACCTTGAGCTTCTGCCTGACCAGCTCGGCGAAGGCCGGCTGGACGATCCGCCGCTTGTGGTGGCGGCTCTTGTGCCAGGGATCGGGAAAGAACAGCAGCACCCGGTCCAGGCTGGCATCGGCCACGCACTGGCGCAGCACCTCCAGGGCATCGCAGCTGTAGACCCGCAGATTGGTCAGTCCCTGGGTCATGGCACCGTTGAGCAGCGCGCCCACGCCCGGGCGATGCACCTCGACGCCGATGAAATCCTGCTCCGGCGCGGCGGCGGCCATTTCCAGCGTGGAATGGCCCATGCCGAAGCCGATCTCGAAGGTGCGCGGCGCCTGGCGCCCGAACACCTGGTCGAAATCCCGCAGGCCGTCGGTCAGCTCCAGACCGAAGCGCGGCCAACCCTGGTCGAGACCGCGTTGCTGGCCTTCGGTCATGCGGCCGGCGCGCATCACGAAGCTCTTGATGGTGCGCCGGGGGCGGTCGGGGGTCTGGTCGTCTTGATGATCGGTCATGGCGTTATCGATAGTGGGAAAAAGAGACGCCCGGCAGAGGCCGGGCGCGTGACGGAGGGCGCCAGGTCCTAGTTGACCAGGCCATCCAGCGGCGAAGACGCCGTGGCATAGAGCTTGCGCGGCATGCGTCCGGCCAGATAGGCCAGGCGACCGGCGACGATGGCGTGCTTCATGGCTTCGGCCATCAGCACCGGCTCGCGGGCATGGGCGATGGCGCTGTTCATCAGCACCGCTTCGCAGCCCAGCTCCATGGCGATGGTGGCGTCGGAGGCGGTACCCACCCCGGCATCCACCAGCACCGGCACCTTGGCCTCTTCGAGGATGATGCGCAGGTTGTAGGGATTGCAGATGCCCAGACCCGAGCCGATCAGACCGGCCAGCGGCATGACCGCGATGCAGCCGATGGCTTCCAGCTGGCGGGCGACGATGGGGTCGTCGCTGGTGTAGACCATGACGTCGAAGCCGTCGGCGACCAGGGTTTCGGCGGCCTTGAGGGTCTCGATGACATTGGGGAACAGGGTCTTCTGGTCGGCCAGGACTTCCAGCTTGACCAGGTTGTGGCCGTCGAGCAGCTCGCGCGCCAGACGGCAGGTGCGCACCGCTTCCACCGCGTCATAGCAGCCGGCGGTGTTGGGCAGGATGGTGTAGCGCTCGGGCGAGATCACGTCGAGCAGATTGGGCTCGCCGGGCGTCTGGCCGATGTTGGTGCGGCGCACCGCCACGGTGACGATCTCGGCGCCGGAGGCCTCGATGGCCACGCGGGTCTCTTCGAGGTCACGATACTTGCCGGTACCGACCAGCAGGCGCGAGGCATAGGTACGCCCGGCCAGGGTGAAGGGAGTGTCTTTCATCTGGATTCCTCTTTCGCGGCTAGCCGCCGCCGATGGCGTGGACCACTTCCAGCCGGTCGCCGTCCGCCAGGGCGGTGGTGGCGTGCTGGCTGCGCGGCACGATGTCGAGGTTGCGTTCCACCGCCACTCGCCGTCCGGTCAGGTCGAGACGCACGAGCAGGTCGGCGACGGTGGCACCGTCCGGCAATTCAAGGAATTCGCCGTTCAACAGGATCTGCATGGCAAAGGCATCGTCACGGGGTGAGCCGGCATTCTACGCCGGTCGGGCGTTCATTGCAGCGGCGCCGGGCCGGGAACGACGGCCAGTGCGCGCTCAGAGGCTGCTCAGGCGCCAGGCGAGGATGGCCAGGCAGGCCCAGCCGGCGAGAAAGCACAGGCCGCCGAAGGGAGTGATGATGCCCAGCCGCGAGAAGCCGGTCAGCGTCAGCAGATAGAGACTGCCGGAAAACAGCAGGATGCCGGCGATGAAGAAGCCACCGGCCCAGGCCACCAGGCGCCCCTGGAAGTGCAGCGACAGCAGGGCGACGCCAAACAGCGCCAGGGCGTGGATGAGCTGATAGAGCACGCCGGTCTGGAACACCGCGAGGTAGTCGGCGGTGAGCCGGCCCTTGAGTCCGTGGGCGGCGAAGGCGCCGAGTCCGACACCGGTGAAGCCGGCCAGGGCCGCGAACAGCAGGAAGAAACGCAACATGGGTTTTACCGGGCGATGGGAGAGAAGCGCTGGTTATAATGGCCCGCTAACCGCCAAAGACCAAGCCGATGCTGCTCACCCTCCTCCGCCGTCTCCTGCGTATCGCCCTCTGGTTCGCCGCCCTCAGCGCCGCCCTGGTGCTGATCCTGCGCTGGGTCCCGCCGCCGGGCAGCATGCTGATGGTGGAGCGCAAGGTCGAATCCTGGATCGACGGCAAGCCCATCGATCTACAGCGCGACTGGCGGCCCTGGAAGGAACTGCCGGACGATCTCAAGATGGCGGTGATCGCCGGTGAAGACCAGCACTTCGCCGAGCACTGGGGCTTCGACATGGCGGCGATCCGCCAGGCCTTCAGCCACAATGAAGCCGGCGGCTCCCTGCGCGGCGCCAGTACCATCAGCCAGCAGACCGCCAAGAATCTCTTTCTCTGGAGCGGCCGCAGCTATCTGCGCAAGGCCTTCGAAGCCTGGTTCACCGTGCTGCTGGAAACCTTCTGGTCCAAGCAGCGCATTCTCGAGGTCTATCTCAACAGCGTGGAATGGGACGACGGCGTGTTCGGCGCCGAGGCCGCGGCCCGCCACCATTTCGGCATAGGTGCGCCCTATCTCTCCGACCGCCAGGCCAGCCTGCTGGCCGCGGTACTGCCCAATCCTCGCGAATGGAGCCCGAGCCGCCCCAGCGCCTACGTCGCCGAACGCGCCGCCTGGATCCGCCAGCAGGAACGCCAGCTGGGCGGCAGCGACTACCTGCGACGGATGACCGGGCAGTAGGGTGGAAAACGGCGCAGCCTTTTCCACGGGATACCCGACGCACTGCCTACAGGACGCTAACGCTAACGCGTGGAAAACACTGCGCGGTTTTCCACCCTACCCGCGTTCGATCGCGGCCATGGGCCGCTCCTACGGACTACCGGCATTTCTGGCAGCGGCCGCATGGAGAGCACCTATGTCGCCGAACCTGCCGCCTGGGTTCGCCAGTTTGGCAGCAGCAACTATCTGCAGCGGATGACCGGGCAGTAGCGTGGAAAACGCTGCACTGTTTCCCACCCTACCGACTCAATCGCAGCCATGGGCCGCTCCTACAGAATATCCGGCTGCTGTAGGAGCGGCCCATGGCCGCGATAGCGCTGGACCGGCCTGTACTTTGGGTCACAACAGGCGACTTCGCAGGCAAAAAAAAACCGCACCCCAGGGTGCGGTTCTTCGAGCAGAGCCCGGATCAGGCGGCGATGTTGCCCTTGAGCTTGTTCATCGCGTTCTTCTCCAGCTGACGGATACGTTCCGCCGAGACGTTGTACTTGGCCGCCAGCTCATGCAGCGTCGCCTTTTCCTCGGCCAGCCAGCGCTGGTAGAGGATGTCGCGGCTGCGGTCGTCCAGGCGCTCCAGGGCCTCGTGCAGATTGGCCGTGGAACTGTCGGTCCAGTCGGCTTCTTCCAGCTGACGCGCCGGATCGTAACGGCTGTCTTCCAGGTACTGGGCCGGCGACTGATAGGCCGCGTCGTCATCGGCATCGCTGGCCGGGTCGAAGGCCATGTCATGGCCGGTCAGCCGGCTTTCCATCTCGCGCACTTCCCGGGGCTCGACACCCAGGGTTTCGGCCACGCGATGGACCTCGTCGTTGTTCAGCCAGGCCAGTCGCTTCTTCTGGCTGCGCAGGTTGAAGAACAGCTTGCGCTGCGCCTTGGTCGTGGCGACCTTGACGATCCGCCAGTTGCGCAGGATGAATTCGTGGATTTCGGCCTTGATCCAGTGCACGGCAAAGGACACCAGGCGTACGCCCATTTCGGGATTGAAGCGCTTCACGGCCTTCATCAGGCCGACGTTGCCTTCCTGGATCAGGTCGGCCTGGGCCAGACCATAGCCGGAATAGCTCTTGGCGATATGCACCACGAAACGCAGATGCGCGAGCACCAACTGCCGGGCGGCCTCGACGTCTTCCTTGTAGAAGAGGCGCTCGGCCAGTTCACGCTCCCGCTCCGGAGTGAGCAGCGGAATGCTGTTCACCGAATGCACATAGGCTTCCAGGCTGGCGCCGGGAACCAATGTAGGAACAGGTTGCAACGAAGTGGTCATGCGAATCCTCCGATTCACTAAGCACTGGGCAGTCTAACACTGATTTTTTGGACAGCGCCAGACTAGCCGAGGTTCCCTTAACCCCAGCTGAAAACTACCGTGAAAGCCGTGTGCCATCAGGGGTTTAGACCGTTTCCGGAGGTTTCGGAAACGGCCGTTCGTCAGCGCGGGGCGAGTTCGCGCAAATGACGGGCAACCGCCAGCCAGGCGCCGATGTAGCCGAGCAGCACCGCACCGATCAGCAGTTGCAGCCCGTCCTCGAGGGCGACGCTGCCCAGGGCGAAATCGCTACCGTAGAGGCCGGCCAGATCCAGCACCGCGGCGTTCAGCCAGTTCAGGCCGAACACCAGCAGGGCCCAGGCGGCGATGCCGGCGCCCAGGCCGAACAGCGCGCCCATGTAGAGGAAGGGCCGGCGCACGTAGCCGTCGGTACCGCCCACCAGCTTGACCACCTCGATCTCGGTGCGGCGATTCTCGATGGCCAGGCGGATGGTATTGCCAATCACCAGCAGCAGGGCAATCACCAGCACCACGGTCAGGCCGAAGACGAAGCGCTCGCCGAGCTTGAGGATGGCGGTGAGGCGCTCGACCCACTGCATGTCCAGCTGCACCTGCTGCACGCCGTTCATCTCGGCCAGCTGGCTGCGCAGCATGTCGAGGCGACTCTTGTCGATTTCCTTGGGGGTCACGGCGATGACGCCGGGCAGCGGATTCTGCGGCAATTCGCGCAGCGCCTCACCGAGGCCGGCATCCTGTTGCAATTCCTTCAGGGCGTCGTCCGGGCTGATCCAGCGTGCCTCGGCCACATCAGGCAGGACCTTGATCTGGCTCATCAGCACCTCGGCCTGGTCCTGACCGGTGCGCAGGTCGAGGAACACCGAGATCTGCGCCGCGCGCTGCCAGGAGCCGCCCAAGCGCTCGACGTTCTTCAGCAGCAGCGACACGCCCATGGGCAGCGCCAGGGCAATGCCCATCACCAGGCAGGTGAGGAAGGTGCCTATGGGTTGCTGCACCATGCGCCTGAGGCTGTCCCTCAGACCGGTGCGGTGGGCTTCGAGGTAGGCATGCAGCGGGCTGCGCCAGTCGCTCTTGGGTTTCTTCGGGGCCTGGCGCTGCGGACGCTGGGGCTTGCCGCCCTGTTCCTGGCCACGGGGCAGTTCGGTGGCGCTCATGGCTGGCTCTCCTCTTCGTCGCCGATCAGGCGGCCGCGCTGCAGGGTCAGCATGCGATGGTGCAGCCGGGCGATGAGGGCATGGTCGTGACTGGCGATCAGCACCGTGGTGCCGAGGCTGTTGATGTCCTCGAAGACGCCCATGATCTCCGAGGCCAGGCGCGGATCGAGGTTGCCGGTGGGTTCGTCGGCGAGCAGCAGGGCCGGCCGATGCACCACGGCGCGGGCGATGCCAACCCGCTGCTGCTGGCCGGTGGAGAGCTCGGCCGGATAGTCGTCGAGCTTGTCCTTGAGGCTGACCCGCTCCAGAGCCGCGGCCACGCGCTTGGCGATCTCGGGCTTGGACAGGCCGAGGATCTGCAGCGGCAGGGCGACGTTGTCGAACACGGTGCGGTCATAGAGCAACTGATGGTTCTGGAAGACCACGCCGATCTGCCGGCGCAGAAAGGGAATCTGCGCATTGGTGATGCGCGAGATATCCTGGCCGGCCAGGGTCAGCTTGCCGCCGGTGGGCCTTTCCATGGCCAGGATCAGCCGCATCAGGGTGCTCTTGCCGGCGCCGGAATGCCCGGTGACGAAGAGGATCTCGCCGCGTTCGGCACGGAAGCTCAGTTCCTGCAGGCCGACGTGACCGTTGGGATAGCGCTTGGAGACGCGGTCGAACTGGATCATGAGACGCCCCGCTCCGCGAACAGGGCCTGGACGAAGGGCCGCGCCTCGAAGGGCCGCAGGTCGTCGATACTCTCGCCGACGCCGACATAGCGGATCGGCAGGGCGCTCTGCTTGGCCAGGGCGAAGATCACCCCGCCCTTGGCGGTGCCGTCGAGCTTGGTCAGCGCCAGGCCGGTCAGGGGCACCGCGTTGTGGAATTGCTTGGCCTGGTTGAGGGCGTTCTGGCCGGTACCGGCGTCCAGTACCAGCAGGGTCTCGTGGGGCGCCGCCTCGTCCAGTTTGCCGATCACCCGGCGTACCTTGCGCAGCTCCTCCATGAGGTTGTCCTTGGTGTGCAGTCGGCCGGCGGTGTCGGCGATCAGCACATCGATGCCGCGGGCCTTGGCCGCCTGGACGGCGTCGAAGATCACCGAGGCGGAATCGGCGCCGGTGTGCTGGGCGATCACCGGGATGCGGTTGCGCTCGCCCCAGACCTGCAACTGCTCGACCGCTGCGGCGCGGAAGGTATCACCGGCCGCCAGCATGACCTTCTTGCCTTCGTTCTGCAGCCGCTTGGCCAGCTTGCCGATGGTGGTGGTCTTGCCGGCGCCGTTCACGCCGACCACCAGGATGACATAGGGCTTGTGCGAGGTATCGATCACCAGGGGCTGTTCCACCGGCAGCAGCATCTCGGTGAGCTCCTGCTGCAGCGCCTGATAGAGCGCCTCGCTGTCGGCAAGCTGCTTGCGCGCCACCTTCTGGGTCAGGTTGCGCATGATGACGCCGGTGGCCTCGACGCCGACGTCGGCGGTCAGCAGGCGGGTCTCCAGCTCTTCGAGCAGGTCATCGTCGATGGCTTTCTTGCCGAGGAACAGACTGGCCATGCCCTCGCCGAGACTGGCGCTGGTCTTGGACAGGCCCTGGCGCAGGCGGGCGAAGAAGCCCAGCTTGGCCGGTTCGGCGGGAGCGCCGACGACGGCGGGTGGAGCGGGCTCGGGTTCGGGCGGAATCACCTCGGGCTCAGGACGGACCGGGGCCACGGGTACGACCGGGGCGGGAGCAGGCTCAGGCGCCGGCACAACCGGAGGCAGCGGCGCGACCGGCGCAGCCACTGGCTCGGGCTCGGGCTCGGGCGCCCTCACCGGCTCGACCTTGACCGGCGGCACGATGGGATCGGCCACCAGCGGCTCGACCAGCGCCGTGAGCGCCACCGGCGACGGCGCCTCCTCTTCGGCGACCGGCACCGGGGTCAGCGAGGGAATCGCTTCCGGCGGTTCGGGCACCGGCTCCGGGTGCTGCACCGGCTCGCTGGCCAGCGGCTCGGGCAGGCGCTCCTCGGCTTCAGGCGCGGGGGCTTCGGCAGGCGTCTCTATGGGTTCGGCAGTCTTCTTGCGGAACCAGCCGAACAGGCCTTTCTTCTCCGTGGGGGGAGACTTCTTGTCGTCGGATCCAAACATGCGGGGCTCTGTATCGAACGGACGAACCGGCTGCGGGAGCTCCGCCAGGCGGGGCTCGACCGTCAGGCATGGCCGTCGGGAAAAGGGATGCGTATCCTAGCAGCCTGCCGGGCGGAAGACCTCCCCGTCGGCGAAAAACGCGCGACCGTCCCCAGGACGCAGCCGCTTCGTCCCCTACCGCGCTACAAGGCCTGCTCTCGCGATGCCCGCCTCCCGCTCCCGTCGGACCGCCCTGGTCGTCCTGCTCAGCCTGCTCCCCACCTTCACCCTGGCCACGACCAGCCGGCAGAACACCGAGGAATTCACCCTCGACAACGGCCTCAAGCTGGTGGTCCGCGAAGATCACCGGGCGCCGGTCGCCGTGGTGCAACTCTGGTACCGCGTGGGTTCGAGCCTGGAGGCGCCCGGGGCGACCGGCCTGTCCCATGCCCTGGAACACCTGATGTTCAAGGGCAGCCGCAAGCTCGGTGCCGGCGAGGCCTCGCACCTGCTGCGCGACCTGGGCGCCGAGGAAAACGCCTTCACCACCGACGACTACACCGTCTATTACCAGCTGCTCGCCCGCGATCGCCTGCCCGTGGCCCTGGAGCTGGAAGCCGATCGCATGCAGCACCTGCGCCTGGAACCGGACGAAGTCACCCGCGAGCTGGAAGTCATCAAGGAAGAACGCCGGCTGCGCACCGATGACCGGCCCGAGGCGCTGTCCTTCGAGCGCTTCAAGGCCGCCGCCTACCCGGCCAGCGGCTACCGCAACCCCACCATCGGCTGGCCCCAGGATCTGCAGCGCCTCGGTGTGGACGACCTGCGTCGCTGGTACCAGACCTGGTACGCACCCAACAACGCCACCCTGGTGGTGGTCGGCGATGTCGAACCCCAGGCAATCCGCGCCGAGGTGCAGCGCTGGTTCGGCGGCATTCCCCGCAGCGACCTGCCCGCGCCGCGGCGGCCGCTGGAACTGCCGGCGCCGGGCGAGCGGCGCCTGGCCCTGCAGGCCCGCGAACTGCCCAGCCTGCTGATGGGCTTCAACGTGCCCAGCCTGGCCACCGCTGCCCAGCCGCGCGATGCCTATGCGCTGCAATTGCTGGCCGCCCTGCTCAGCGGCGGTTCGGGGGCGCGCCTGCCCAGCCGTCTCGAACGCGGCGCGGAAGTGGCCAGCAGCGTGCGCGCCGCCTATGGCGCCTACACCCGTGGTGACAGCCTCTTCCTGCTCAGCGGCACCCCCAACACCCCGCGCGGCAAGACCCTCGATCAGCTGGAAGCGGCCTTCTGGGCGCAACTGGAGCTGCTCAAGCGCGAGCCGCCCAGCACCGAGGAACTGGCCCGGGTCCGCGCCCTGCTGGTGGCCGGGCTGGTCTATGGCCGCGACTCCATCACCGCCCAGGCCAGCAGCATCGGCCAGCTGGAAAGCGTCGGCCTCGGCTGGCGCCAGGGGGATCGGCTGCTCGACGAACTGGGCCGGGTCACCCCCGACGACCTGCGCCGGGTGGCCCGCACCTACTTCACCCGCGAGCGCCTGACCCTGGCCCAGCTCGAGCCCGCAGCCACCGCGGAGAATCGTCCATGAAGCCGCTGCTCTGGCTGTCGCTGTGCCTGCTCGCGGGCTGCCAGTCCCCTACCCCGGTCGGCGATCTGGCGCGCGCCTATCCGGCCGTGGACAGTCTCAAGACGCTCAAGGACGCGCCGCCCCTGGGGCGCCAGCTGGACATCCAGCGCTGGCGCACCGCCGAGGGCGCCCAGGTGCTGTTCGTGCCGGCGCCGGAATTGCCGATGTTCGACGTGCGCCTGATCTTTGCCGCCGGCAGCAGCCAGGATGGCGCCACCCCGGGCCTGGCCATGCTGACCAACGGCCTGCTCAACGAAGGCACCCCGGGACGCGATGCCGGCGCCATCGCCGATGGCTTCGAGCGCCTGGGCGCCGACTTCAGCAACGGCGCCTATCGTGACCAGGCGGTGGCCGGCCTGCGCACCCTCGCCGATCCGGCCCACAGCGAACCGGCCCTGGCGCTGCTGGCCGACGTGGTAGGTCGCCCGACCTTTCCCGCCGAGGCCATCCAGCGCATCCGCGACCAGCTGCTGACGCTGATCGCCGCCAGCCGTCGCGAACCGGCGAACCTGGCGGGTGAGGCACTGCAGGAACGCCTCTACGGCGACCATCCCTATGCCCATTCGCCGCGGGGCACGGCCGCTGGCCTGGCCCGCCTGGACGCGGCCAGCCTCCGGGCCTTCCATGCCCGCGCCTATGCCGCCGGCAATGCCGTGATCGCCCTTACCGGCGATCTGGATCGGACCCGCGCCGAGCAGATCGCCGCCCAGCTGTCGCGCGCCCTGCCCCGCGGTCCGGCCCTGCCGCCGCTGCCCGTGCCGGCTCCCGCCGCGCCGGCGCGGGTGCAACTGGAGGTCCCGGCCCAGCAGACCCGCCTGCTACTCGGTCAGCTCGGCATCACCCGCCGCGATCCCGACTATGCCGCCCTCTTCGTCGGCAACCAGATCCTCGGCGGTGGCGGTTTCGGCAGTCGACTGATGACCGAATTGCGCGAACGCCGCGGTCTCACCTACGGCGTCAGCTCGGGCTTCACCCCCATGCGTCAGCCGGGTCCCTTCACCATCGGCCTGCAGACCCGCGCCGAACTGGGCGATGCCACCCTGGCGCTGGTCCGCGACCTGCTGCGCGACTACCTGGCCCAGGGTCCCACCCAGGCCGAACTGGACCGCGCCAAGCGACAGATCGAAGGCAGCTTCCCGCTGGCCAACGCCAGCAACGGCGCCATCGTCGCCCAGCTGGGCAACATCGGCTTCTACGACCTGCCCAGCAGCTACCTGGACGACTTCCTCCAGCAGGTCCGCCGCCTGACGGTGGAACAGGTGCATGCGGCCCTGCAGCGCCACCTCGATCCCGAGCGCTTCGTCGTGGTCAGCGCCGGCCCGCGGGTCGCCCAGCAGCCGCTGCCGCCCCCCCGCCCTCTTCCCAACCTGCCGCCCAGCGGCGTTCCGGAGCACTAGCATGGCCCAGAAGACCGCCAACCAACTGCGCATCATCGGTGGCGAATGGCGCAGCCGGCGCTTCGCCTTTCCCGATGCCCTGGGCCTGAGGCCCACCCCGGATCGGGTTCGCGAGACCCTGTTCAACTGGCTGGCCGCCGTCACCCCGGGCGCGCGGGTGCTGGACCCCTTCGCCGGCAGCGGCGCGCTGCTGCTGGAAGCCCTCTCCCGCGGCGCCGGCCAGGCGCTGGCCTTCGACCTCAATGCCCAGGCCGCCACTGCCCTGCGCGGCCATCTGCAGACCCTGGGCTGCGCCCAGGCCGAGGTGCGCCAGACCGACGCCCTGCAGGCCCTGGTTAAGCCGGCGGAAGCGCCCTTCGACCTGGTGTTTCTCGATCCGCCCTTTGGCAAGGAGCTGCTGGAGCCGGCCTGCGCAGCCCTGGAAACCCAGGGCTGGCTGGCACCGGACGCCTGGATCTACACCGAGAGCGAGACCCAGCCCTCACGCCTGACCCTGCCCGCGACCTGGCAACTGCACCGCGAGAAGAAGACCGGCAACGTCCACTACGCCCTCTGGCACCGCCAGGCGTGACCAGCGCGCCCTTCAAGCCGGCGCGCTGGCTGCCCGGCCCGCACCTGCAGACCCTCTGGGGCTCGCTGTGGCGCCGCCTGCCGCCCATCACCCGGCCGCGGGAACGACTGTGGCTGGAGGACGGCGACTTCCTCGATCTGGACTGGTACCACGCCGAGGATCCGCGGGCGCCCCTGGTCTTGATCGCCCACGGCCTGACCGGCAGCTCCGGCTCCCACTATGTGCTCGGCCTGCAATTCGCCCTGGCCGCCCGCGGCTGGGCCAGCGTCGGCCTCAACTGGCGCGGCTGCTCCGGCGAACCCAACCGCCTGCCGCGTGGCTATCACTCCGGCGTCAGCGAAGACCTGGCCGCGGTGGTGCGCCATCTGCAAACCAGTCGTCCGGACGCGCCACTGTATGGCGTGGGCTTTTCCTTGGGCGGTAACGTGCTGCTCAAGTACCTGGGCGAGCGCGGCGAGCACAGCGGCCTGCAGGCGGCCGCTGCGGTCTCGGTACCCTTTCGCCTGGATCTCTGCGCCGATCGCATCGGCATCGGCTTCTCGCGCATCTATCAGCGGCACTTCATCCGCGAACTGGCGCGCTATGTGCGCGACAAGCAGGCGCTGTTCGACCGCGACCTTCACCCCGAACAGCACGAGATCCTCGCGCGCCTGGGGCCGCCCGAGGGACTCAAGACCTTCTGGGACTTCGACGATCGCTACACCGCGCCCCTGCACGGCTTTCGCGATGCCCGGGACTACTACCGCCAGGCCTCCAGCCGCTACTACCTTGGGGGTATCCGCATCCCCACGCTGCTGATCCAGGCCGAGGACGACCCCTTCATCGGCACCGACGCCCTGCCCGCCCGCGCCGAACTGGCGCCCGACACCCTGTTCGAGCGCCTGCCCCATGGCGGCCATGTCGGCTTCGTCGGCGGCCCCTTCCACGATCCGGACTACTACCTGGAAAGACGCATCCCCGACTGGCTGGTCAGCCAGCGGGCAGCGCCATCCGGCCGATAAACGCCCACGGGTCGGCGATCCCGGCGGCTGTCGCCTTGGCCTCACTCCGCCCCTGAGCTACCATCCAAGCCCCAACAGCTTCGCCCCCAGGACAGCGTCATGAACCGAGTGCTATACCCCGGCACCTTCGACCCCATCACCAAGGGCCATGGCGACCTGGTGGAGCGCGCCTCGCGGCTGTTCGACGAAGTCGTGGTGGCGGTGGCGGCCAGCCCCAAGAAGAATCCGCTGTTTCCGCTGGAGCGCCGGGTCGAGCTGGCCAAGGCGGTGACCGCGCACCTGCCCAATGTCGAGGTGATCGGCTTCAGCTGCCTGCTGGCCACCCTGGTGGAGCAGCAGAAGGCGACCATCATCCTGCGCGGCCTGCGCGCGGTGTCGGATTTCGAATTCGAATTCCAGCTGGCCAACATGAACCGGGTGCTGGCGCCCCAGGCGGAAAGCATGTTCCTGACCCCGTCGGAACACTACTCCTACCTGTCTTCCACCCTGGTGCGGGAGATCGCGGCGCTCGGCGGCGACGTGACCAAGTTCGTCCATCCCACCGTGCATCAGGCGCTGCTGGAGCGTTTTGCCCCGGCCAGCTGATTAACCCCAAGGACTGTCGGGTGCAGCCGGCGCGCGGATGGGGCAAAATGCGCGCCTGACTTTTGGATCGCTGCGCGTTCGCGCAGCGTGGAGCCGACGATGTCCCTCATCATTACCGACGATTGCATCAACTGCGACGTGTGCGAGCCCGAGTGCCCGAACGGCGCCATCTCCCAGGGTGCGGAGATCTACGTGATCGATCCGAACCTGTGCACCGAGTGCGTGGGCCACTACGACGAACCCCAGTGCCAGCAGGTCTGCCCGGTGGACTGCATCCCCCTCGACGAGAACCATGTCGAGACCAAGGAGCAGCTGCACGACAAGTATCTGAAGATCAGCGGCCAGGCCTGAGCGGCCAGGCCCGGCGCCAGGGCCTATTCGGTACGCCCGTACCCGCTCTGGGTACAGCCCAGGCAGCGCACGAAGGCCGCCTTGCCCGGCTCGACCACCAGCGCCTTGCCGGCCTTGCCGATGTTACCGCCGGCGGCGGTGAACGGCAGACTGACCACGAAAGCCCCCGCACCGATCACGGTCGCGGCGATCAGCAGCGGCCGCGCGATCAGCAGGTCGCCGATCATGGAAAAGGCAGCGGGTGCCTGGGCTTCACCGAACGCCTGGTCGGCGGTCTGATATTCGGTGACTTCACCCTGAGCCTGCTGCGCCTGCGCCGGCAAGACCTGCATCGTCAGGGCCAGCGCCAGCACGGCAGCCAGGCTACGGAACGGATTCATACGGCTGATCCCTTGCGCGGTTGTGATGGTGGTCCCTGAACTATAACAGCCCGCCCGCACTTGTCATGCGGGCGGGCCTCAGACGTCATTCGGCTCGGACGACCGGCTGCGGCGCGCGGCGATGGGCATAGACCATCAGCGCGATGCCGCCGAGCACCATGGGCACGCAGAGCACCTGCCCCATGGTCAGCCAGCCCCAGGCCAGATAGCCGAGCTGGGCGTCGGGCACCCGCACGAATTCGACGATGAAGCGGAAGATGCCGTAGCAGAGCACGAACAGGCCGGACACGGCCATGGTCGGCCGCGGCTTGCGCGAGTAGAGCCAGAGGATCACGAACAGCGCCACCCCTTCCAGGGCGAACTGATAGAGCTGCGAGGGATGGCGCGGCAGCTGGGCCGGATCGCTGTAGGGCGGAAAGATCATCGCCCAGGGCACGTCGGTGGGCTTGCCCCAGAGTTCGGCGTTGATGAAGTTGCCGATGCGGCCGGCACCGAGACCGATGGGGACCAGCGGCGCAATGAAGTCCATCAGTTCGAAGAAGCCCTTGTTGTGGCGCTTGCCGAACCACCAGACCGCCAGGATCACCCCGAGCAGGCCGCCGTGGAAGGACATGCCGCCCTTCCAGACCTCGAAGATCAGCGTTGGATTGGCGATGTATTCCGCCAGGTTGTAGAACAGCACGTAGCCGAGTCGCCCGCCGGCGATGACCCCCAGCGCCACCCAGAACACCAGATCGGACAGGGTCTCGCTGGTCCAGCGCGGATCGAAGCGATTGAGTCGCCGCTTGGCCAGCCACCAGGCGCCACCGATCCCCACCAGGTACATGAGGCCGTACCAGTGGATCTTCAGCGGCCCCAGCGACAGGGCCACCGGGTCTATTTGCGGATACGGCAGCATGGTGCCTCCTTGAAAGGGATCAGAGTAAGAAGTTGAGACCGACGCCGAACAGCAACAGGGCAAACAGGCGCTTGAGCAGCCGGGGCGACAGGCGATGGGCCAGCCGCGCACCGAAACGGGCCGAGAACATGCTGGTCAGGGCGATACCCAGCAAGGCCGGCAGATAGACATAGCCCAGACTCCAGGCGGGCAGGCCCGGCTCCTGCCAGCCGACCAGGATGAAGGACAGCGCCCCGGACAGGGCAATGGGCAGGCCGCAGGCCGCCGAGGTGGCCACCGCCTGCTGCATGCTCAGGCTGCGCCAGATCAGGAAGGGTACGGTGAGCGAGCCGCCGCCGATGCCGAAGATGGCCGAGGCCCAGCCGATCACCACCCCGGCCACCGTCAGCGCAGGCTTGCCGGGTTCGCTGGCCTGGGCCCTGGGGCGCAGGTCCAGCGCCAGCTGGATGGCGATGAGGATGGCGAAGGTGCCGATGATCTTCTGCAGCAGCGGGCCGTGGATGGCGGCGGCGGTCAGGGCGCCCAGGGCGCTGCCGAAAACGATGCCCAGGGCCATCCAGGCGAACAGCCGCCAGCGCACGGCGCCGAGTCGGTGGTGGGCCCAGACGGAATTGAGCGAGGTGAAGACGATGGTGGCCAACGAGGTACCCACCGCCAGGTGGGTGAGGATGTCCGGATCGAGGCCCTGGGCGGTAAAGCTGTAGACCAGCACCGGCACGATGATCAGGCCGCCGCCGACCCCGAACAGACCGGCCAGCAGCCCGGCGCAGACGCCGAGCACCAGGAAGAGCAAGAGATCCATCATCACCTCGGGCGCAGGAGGCGGCATGGTACGCCGCTGCCTGCCCGGCGGGAAGCGGCCTTCCCGCCGGGCACGCTCAGCTCTGGACGCTGGCAGCCGGGTTGATCACCCGACCCAGTCCGAGATTGCGCAAGGCCAGATGCAGGGCGCTGTGGATGACCTGGGGGTTGTCGATCTGGCGCATCTGCTGCACCAGCTCGCGGGCCTTTTCCAGGGTGACCTGGCGCAGCAGCCACTTCACCTTGGGCAGGTTGGTGGCGTTCATCGACAGGGTGTCGAAGCCCATGCCCATGAGCAGCACCGCCGCCGCCGGATCCCCGGCCATCTCGCCGCAGATGCTCACCGGCACCCCTTCGGCGTGGGCACCATCGACCACCTGTTGCAGCGCCTGCAGCACCGCCGGGTGGAAGTAGTCGTAGAGATCGGCCACCCGCGGGTTGTTGCGATCCACCGCCAGCAGGTACTGGGTCAGGTCGTTGGAGCCCACCGAGATGAAATCCACCTGGCGCGCCAGGTCGCGGGCCTGGTAGACCGCCGAGGGCACCTCGACCATGACCCCCACCGGCGGCATGGGGATGTCGACGCCTTCGTCACGCACCTCGCACCAGGCGCGGTGCAGGAGATGCTGGGACTCCTCCACCTCGTGCACGCCGGAAATCATCGGCAGCATGATGCGCAGGTTGTTCAGGCCTTCGCTGGCCTTGAGCATGGCGCGGGTCTGCACCAGGAAGATTTCCGGATGATCCAGGGTGACGCGGATGCCGCGCCAGCCCAGGAAGGGGTTGTCTTCCTTGATCGGGAAATAGGACAGCGCCTTGTCGCCACCGACGTCCAGGGTACGCATGGTCACCGGCGCCGGATGGAAGGCGGCCAGCTGCTCGCGGTAGATGGAGAGCTGTTCCTTCTCGCTGGGAAAGCGCTCGTTGACCATGAAGGGCACTTCGGTGCGATACAGCCCGACCCCTTCGGCGCCACGCTGCTGGGCGCGGGCCACGTCGGCCATCAGGCCGGTGTTGACCCACAGCGGCATGCGGTGACCGTCGAGGGTCTCGCAGGGCAGGCTGCGCAGGGCGTCGAGGCCCTGGGTCAGCTGGCGCTCCTCTTCCACCACGTCGCCATACTGCTTGATCAGCGTCGGCGACGGATTGGTGAAGATCTCGCCGTGGTAGCCGTCGACGATGAGGTCGATGCCGTCCACCTTGGAATACGGCAGGTCCACCGCGCCCATCACGGTCGGCACGCCCATGGCGCGCGCCAGGATGGCGACGTGGGAGTTGCCCGAGCCGAGTACCGAGATCAGGCCGACCAGGCGCCCCTCGGGCACCTCGCCGAGCATGGCCGGCGAGAGCTCCTCGCTGACCAGAATGGTGTTTTCCGGGTAGATCAGGCAGGCCTGGTGGGCCTGCTGCAGATAGGCCAGCAAGCGGCGCCCGAGGTCACGCACGTCGGCGGCGCGCTCGCGCAGATAGGCGTCGTCCATGAGTTCGAAGCGCTGGACGTGCTCCATCACCACCTGGCGCAGGGCGCCCTGGGCCCACTGGCCGCTCTTGATGATGGTGGTCACCTCGTTACCGAGGGCGGCGTCGTCGAGCATCATCAGGTAGACGTCGAACAGCGCCTGCTCTTCCTTGCGCAACTGGGTGGACAGCCGCTTGGACAGCGCCTTCATGTCCGCCCGCACGCCTTCGAGCGCCGAGCGGAACAGTTGCAGCTCGGCGTCGATGTCGGTCACGGTCTTGTCCGGGACCACCTCCAGATCCGCGGGCGGCAGGACCACCACCGCCTTGCCGACGCCGACCCCGGGCGAACCGGGGATGCCGACGAAACGGGCCTCTTGGATGCCGCGACCCTGCCGGTCCAGACCACGGATGGTCCCGGTGGCCTCGGCATGGGCGATCACCCCGGCGAGCTGGGCGCTCATGGTGACCAGGAAGGCTTCCTCGCCTTCGTCGAACTGACGGCGTTCCTTCTGCTGCACCACCAGCACCCCCATGACCCGGCGGTGGTGGATGATGGGTGCACCGAGGAAAGACGCATAGCGCTCCTCACCGGTCTCGGCAAAATAGCGAAAGCGCGGGTGACTGGCGGCGTCTTCGAGATTGAGCGGCTCTTCGCGGGTGCCGACCAGGCCGACCAGGCCCTCGTTGGGGGCCATGCTGACCCGGCCGATGGACCTCTTGTTGAGGCCTTCGGTGGCCATGAGCACGAAACGGTTGGTGTCGGGATCCAGCAGATAGACGGAGCAGACCTGCGACTGCATGGCCGCGCGGACACGCTGCACGATGATGGACAGTGCCGACCCCAGATCCTTGGCGGCATTGACCTCCTGGACGATCTTGCGCAGAACTGCAAGCATCTAGCGCCTCCGCAGCCGACGTCCGGCGGAGCCGCCGGCGTGCATCACGTGTCGTTCATCCTGCATGACCACAGCTTCTCCTCACCTCTTTCGCACCGGCCGAACCGGTAATCAGGCCAGCAAGCGGGGTGCCAACTCCTTGAGCGCCCGCCGATAGACCTCTCGCTTGAAGGTCACCACCTGGCCCAGCGGATACCAGTAGCTTACCCAGCGCCAGCCATCGAATTCCGGCTTGCCGGTCACATCCATCCGCACCCGCTGCTCTTCCGCGGTCAGCCGCAGCAGAAACCACTTCTGCTTCTGGCCGATGCACAGCGGACGGCTGTGGGTACGCACCATGCGCTGCGGCAGACGGTAGCGCAACCAGCCCCGGGTACAGGCCAGGATACGGACGTCATCGGGGCTCAGCCCCACTTCTTCGTTCAGCTCCCGGTACAGCGCCTCTTCGGGCGTTTCCCGGTCGTCTATTCCACCCTGGGGGAACTGCCAGGCATCCTGATTGATGCGGCGGGCCCACAGTACCTGGCCGGCATCGTTGGCGAGAATGATGCCGACGTTGGGGCGAAAACCATCAGCGTCGATCACGGCTGCCACCCTTGAAAAATGTCGTTGCCCGCATTGTTCCACAAAGCCCGACAGCCCAGCAATGCAAGCTCCGGACCGACTGAGGCGCGGCCGACCGGCGCAGGCGTCCGGCACCTGCCGCCGCCTGCAAAAGCCCGCATTATGGTGAACGCTAGCTGAACGTCGGCTTAAGGGCCGGCAAACGTCGCGCCCTAGCGAAAATGCCGTTGCACGGCCATGTAGAGGGCCAGTGCCAGACCGATCCAGCCGACCAGCCAGAAATAGTCGAGATAGCCCAGCACCTGGCTCTGGCGGGTGACCAGACTGGAGATCTGCGCCAGGGCGCTGTCGGCACCGGTGGCCAGGCGATAACGCTCGCCATAGGCCTGGTAGGTCTGGGCATAGGGAGTGACCGCGGCGCTGAGCACCGAGGCATGGAAGGCGTCGCGCCACTGCAGGAAGACGTTGGACAGCACGATGCCCATGGGCATGACCAGTTGCTGGGTCATGTTCTTGATCTGGTAGGCCTGGCTGAAATAGGCCGGCTCGACGCGCATGAAGGTGTACATGATGATCACCGCGAAGGTGCCGATCAGGTAGGTGCCATGCATCATTAGCCCAGGCACCAGCTGCTGGTAGAGGGGCACGTCGGCATGCTGGCGCACCATCCAGAAGCCGTAGCCGGCCAGCAGCAGGTAACCCGCCACCAGGTACTTGCGAAAGCCGCCCCAGGGAAAGCGCTCGCGCAACCGCACCGAGGTGATCATCAGCAGCGGCGCCAGGCCGCACAGCCAGCCCAGCGCCATGACGCCCCCGGCGGTATAGACCGGCAGTTGCAGACCGTTGACCACGTATTGGGGGATGATGAAGTTGTAGGCGCCGAGCAGGAAGTAGTTGAGCATCATGAACAGCATGCCGGCGAGAAAGCCCGGGGTGATGGCGTGCTTGAAGTCCAGGGTCGGTCGCGCCAGGCCGCGCTCGTAGTAGACATAGAGTCCGAGGATGGCCGCTCCCACCAGCAGCTCCACGGCCAGCCACAGGCCATCGCTGAAGAAGTCGAAGGCCAGGCGCTGGGTGGTGGTGGTCAGCAGCAGACTGCCCACCGTCAGCAGCACCATGGACAGCAGCGAGGGCGCCCCGGAATTCTGCAGCGGATGGGAGCGCCGCGGCAGCGACAGCCAGACGCAGACGGCCACCAGCGCGCAGGCCAGCGCCGGCACCATGAAGATGGCGCGCCACTGGTGACCTTCCAGCAGCTCCGCGGTGGTGAAGGAGGCCAGCGCACCACCCAGGGGCACGCCCGAGGCGAAGGCGCGAATCCCGGTCGGCAACTGCGGACCGGAAAAATACATCTGCACCAGCACCCGCGCCCCGGCAAAGAAGGTGGCGGCACCGGCCCCCATCAGCGCCCGCCCGACGATGAAGGTCGGCAGATCGGTAGCCACCAGGCAGCACACCTGGCCGACCAGGTGGATGCCGACGGCGGCGAAGATCAGGTTGCGATAGCCCAGGCGCTGGGCGAACCACTGGTGCGGGGCGCTGGTGACGATGACCGCGGCGCTGTAGCAGGCGGTGGCCAGGGTGTAGCTGCGCTGGTCGATACCCAGGCCGCCATAGACATAGCGGTTGGCCAGGGCGATCGACAAATTGTCGAGAAAGTACACCAGCACCATCAGGGTGATGCTCAGCAGCAACAGGCCGCGATGATGGGGGCGATCGGTGTCGTCGGCGTACATGAAGACCCAAGGCTGGCACTAAGGGGGCCAGTCGTGGACCCTGCGTCCGGGGCGGGGTTCAGAGACTGCGTTGGCGCAGCCTCTTCGAAGTGATGCGGATCGCGTCCTGGCTCAGCCGGGCAGCAGCGCCCGGACGTCGGCCAGGAGTTCGTCGGGCACCTCCAACCAGCCACGGGTGGTATTGCGTTCTCGTGCCTGGTAACGACGCTGCGACGGCAGGCGGGCGCCCTGGGCTTCGATGCCGGCGAACAGCTGCTCGGCGCGCTGCTGGTAGTCGGCTACCGCGGCGCCGAGAAAGCGCTGGGGATCGAAGGCCAGGATGAGTTCGCCGTGATAGGGCAGCCCGCCGGCACCAGCGTCGACCGCGGAAGACTCCGGACTGGTGAGATCGCCGATCAGCGGACCGGCGAGCAATTCGATCATGGCCGCCAGCGCCGAGCCCTTGTGACCGCCAAAGGTGAGCATGGCGCCCTCCTCCAGCACGGTGCGGGCATCGTTGCTGGGCGCGCCCTCGGCATCCACCCCCCAGCCCTCGGGCAGGGCCTTGCCTGCGCGACGATGCAATTCGATTTCGCCGCGGGCCACGGCGCTGGTGGCGAAATCGAAGACGAAGGGCGGACCCTCGGGCCGCGGCCAGCCGAAGGCCAGGGGATTGGTACCGAACAGCGGGCGACGACCACCGGCCGGGGCGACATAGGCCTGGGTCGGATTGCAGGCCAGGGCCACCAGGCCCCTGGCGGTAAGGGCTTCCATCTCCACCCAGAGCGCCGAGAAGTGCACGCAGTTGTTGATCGCCAGGGCTGCCAGGCCACAGCTGCGCGCCTTGGCATCGAGCAGGGGCAGCCCCGTCTCGAAGGCCAGCGGGGAGAAGCCGCCACCCGCATCGACCCGGACGATGGCCGGAGCCACGTCCTCTACCGTCGGCTCGGCATCGGGCACCACCTTGCCGGCCTTGAGCGTCTTGACGATGCCCAGCAGCCGATAGATGCCGTGGGAGGCGCAGTCGTCACGCTGGCCGGCGACCATCATGGCGGCGATGGCCGCGCCCTGCGGCTGACTGAAACCTTGGGCCGCGAGCACCTCTTCGGCCAGGTGCTGCAGGTCTTCCGGGGTCATCTGGGCCATGGCGGCGCTCCATCGGGAAAACCCCGACTATGCCGCAACCGGCCACGACCCGCTCGCTCGACTTGGGATCGGTCGTGCCGATCCCGGCACAATCAGCCCTGGTGGTAGCGCCCCGACAACTCGTGCACGGCTTCGATGAAGGCACCGGCATGGGCCGGATCCACCTCGGGGGTG
Source organism: Pseudomonas sp. RIT411 (assembly GCF_003057735.2). NCBI lineage: Bacteria > Pseudomonadati > Pseudomonadota > Gammaproteobacteria > Pseudomonadales > Pseudomonadaceae > Pseudomonas > Pseudomonas sp. RIT411. Next base: position 55,265 of record NZ_QBIZ02000010.1, on the reverse strand, counting down.
ATGCCGTGGCCGAGGTTGAAGACGTGGCCGCTGCCCTGGCCATAGCTTTCCAGGATGCGCCCCACCTCGGCGCGGATGGCCGCCGGCTTGGCGTAGAGCACGCTGGGGTCCATGTTGCCCTGCAGGGCGACCTTGCTGCCGACCCGCCGACGGGCTTCGCCGATGTCGCAGGTCCAGTCCAGGCCCAGGGCCTCGGCGCCGCTGTCGGCCAGGCTTTCCAGCCAGAGACCGCCATTCTTGGTGAAGAGGATCACCGGCACCCGGCGTCCTTCATGCTCGCGGATCAGCCCGGCGACGATCTTGCGCATGTAGGCCAGGGAAAATTCCTGGTAGGCCGCGGCGGACAGGTTGCCTCCCCAGGTATCGAAGATCTGCACCGCCTGGGCGCCGGCGCGGATCTGGCCGTTGAGGTAGGCGGTGACCGCCTGGGCCAGCTTGTCCAGCAGCAGGTGCAGGGCCTCGGGGGTGTCGTAGAGCATGGCCTTGGCCTTGCGGAAATCCTTGCTGGAGCCGCCTTCGATCATGTAGGTGGCCAGGGTCCAGGGGCTGCCGGAAAAGCCGATCAGGGGTACCCGCCCGTCCAGCGCCGTGCGGATGGTGCGCACGGCGTCCATGACGTAGCCCAGGTCGGATTCGGCATCGGGTATCGGCAGCGCCTCGATGTCGGCCGGGGTGTCGATCACCTTGCGAAAGCGCGGACCCTCGCCGGTCTCGAAGTAGAGGCCCTGCCCCATGGCGTCGGGGATGGTGAGGATGTCGGAAAAGAGGATGGCGGCATCCAGCGGATAGCGCTCCAGCGGCTGCAGGGTCACCTCGCAGGCGAATTGCGGGTTCTTGCACAGACTCATGAAGTCCCCGGCACGCGCCCGGCTGGCGCGGTACTCGGGCAGATAGCGTCCGGCCTGGCGCATCATCCACACCGGGGTGACATCCACCGGCTGCTTGAGCAGGGCACGCAGGAAACGGTCGTTCTTCAGGGCAGTCATGGTGACATCCGGCAGCAAAAGTGCCGGCATTGTCGCAAAGCGGCTGGCAAAAGGCACGGCACCGGGGCGTGCCTTTTGTCTATCGCACCGATCGGCTTACCAGCTCTTGTAGGGCAGGAACTTGCCGTTGAGCACGATCTGCACCCGGTCGCCCTTGGGATCGGCCACCCGCGAGATGTCCATGCTGAAGTCGATGGCACTCATGATGCCGTCACCGAACTCTTCATGGATCAGGGTTTTGATGGTATCGCCGTAGACATTGATCATCTCGTAGAAGCGATAGATCAGCGGATCGGTGGGCACGGCCTTGTCCCACTGCTTGTGCGGGCAGGCTTGCAGCGCCAGGGACACCTCGGCCGGCAATTCCAGCACCTGGCACAGGCGTTCCGCCACCGCCGGCGCCATGCTGTTCATGCCCAGGCAGGCGGAGGTGGTCCAGACCCGCGACATTTCCAGGCTGGCGGCGATCGCCGCCCAGCTCAGGCCCAGGCGCTGCTTGGCGGCGAGAATGGCGGCGGTCATTTCGGGCTTGTTCATGGCAGTACCTCGCAGGAGAGAACCGGGATCTTTGCAGACCCTGTGCCAGACGCAGAAAGCGCTCTGGCACAGGCTCCGCAGCTCACTTACCTGCCATCACTGCACCAGAACGCAGCCCTGCCCCTGGATGACGCCCAAGAAAAAAGCCGACCGGCTCAGCGCCGGTCGGCTCTTGTCCAGCCGTCGGGTATTAGACGCCCAGGTAGTCGAGGATGCCCTCGGCGGCGTTGCGACCTTCGAAGATGGCGGTCACCACCAGGTCGGAGCCGCGCACCATGTCGCCACCGGCAAAGATCTTCGGGTTGCTGGTCTGGTGCTTGAACTCGTGCAGCCCCGGCGCGACCACGCGGCCCTGGCTGTCGAGGTCGATGCCGAATTGCTCGAACCAGGGCGCCGGGCTCGGCCGGAAACCGAAGGCGATGACCACCGCATCCGCCGGCAGGATCTCCTCGGAACCGGGGATCGGCTCGGGACTGCGGCGACCGCGGGCATCGGGCTCGCCCAGGCGGGTCTCCACCACCTTGACGCCTTCCACCCGGTCTTCGCCGATGATGGCGATGGGCTGGCGGTTGAAGAGGAACTTCACGCCCTCTTCCTTGGCATTCTTCACTTCCTTGCGCGAGCCCGGCATGTTGGCGGCGTCGCGACGGTAGGCGCAGGTCACGCTCTTGGCGCCCTGGCGAATGGAGGTGCGGTTGCAGTCCATGGCGGTGTCACCACCCCCCAGGACCACCACGCGCTTGCCCTTCATGTCGACGAAGTCGGCCGCATCCTTTTCGAAGCCCAGGTTGCGGTTGACGTTGGCCACCAGGAAATCCAGGGCGTCATGCACGCCCGGCAGGTCTTCGCCGGGGAAGCCGCCCTTCATGTAGGTGTAGGTGCCCATGCCCAGGAAGACCGCATCGAATTCCTCGAGCAGTTGGTCCATGGTCACGTCCTTGCCCACCTCGGTATTGAGGCGGAACTCCACGCCCATCCCGCCGAAGACCTCGCGACGGCGGCTGAGCACGGTCTTTTCCAGCTTGAACTCGGGAATGCCGAAGGTCAGCAGGCCGCCGATCTCGGGGTGCTTGTCGAACACCACCGGGGTCACGCCATTGCGCACCAGGATGTCGGCACAACCCAGGCCGGCCGGACCGGCACCGATGACGGCGACGCGCTTGCCGGTCGGCTTGACCTTGGACATGTCCGGGCGCCAGCCCATGGCGAAGGCGGTGTCGGTGATGTACTTCTCCACCGAACCGATGGTCACCGCGCCGAAACCGTCGTTGAGGGTACAGGCACCCTCGCAGAGGCGATCCTGCGGGCAGACCCGGCCACAGACTTCGGGCAGGGTGTTGGTCTGGTGCGACAGCTCCGCCGCCGCCAGGATGTTGCCTTCGGACACCAGCTTGAGCCAGTTGGGAATGAAGTTGTGCACCGGGCACTTCCATTCGCAATAGGGGTTGCCGCAACCCAGGCAGCGGTGCGCCTGCTCGGCAGCCTGCTGGGGCTTGAAGGGATCGTGGATCTCGACGAATTCCTTCTTGCGCTGGCGCAGCAGCTTCTTCTTCGGATCCTTGCGACCGACCTCGATGAACTGGAAGTCGTTGTTCAGACGTTCAGCCATTTCCAAACCTCTTGAAGCGACGCCCTTTTCTGCCGGGCGCCACGAGCTATCACGGTGAAACCGGCGCCCTGGGGAGCCGGCATCGAAGTCGTTATTCCGGACGGGCGCGGGTGCTGACCAGCAGCGACGCCAGGCTTGCGGCCTTGGGCTTCACCAGCCAGAACTTGCGCAGGTAGTCGTCCAGGTTTTCATGGAGATGGCTGCCCCAGGCACTGCCGGTCTCGCGTACGTATTCGGCCAGCACCCCTTCCAGGTGGCTGCGATAGGCTTCCATGGCTTCGCTGTTGATGCGCTGGATTTCCACCAGCTCGTGGTTGACCCGGTCATAGAAGCCGTTGTCCAGGTCCAGCACATAGGCGAAGCCGCCGGTCATGCCCGAGCCGAAGTTGTAGCCGGTCTTGCCCAGGACGCAGACGAAGCCGCCGGTCATGTATTCGCAGCAGTGGTCGCCGGTGCCTTCCACCACGGTGTGGGCCCCGGAGTTGCGCACCCCGAAGCGCTCACCGGCGGTGCCGGCGGCGAACAGCTTGCCACCGGTGGCGCCATAGAGGCAGGTGTTGCCGATGATGGCCGATTCCTGGCTCCTGAAGCCCGCGCCCTGGGGCGGGGTGATGACCAGCTTGCCGCCGGTCATGCCCTTGCCCACGTAGTCGTTGGCGTCGCCTTCCAGATACAGATGCAGGCCGCCGGCGTTCCAGACGCCGAAGCTCTGGCCGGCGGTGCCCTTGAAGCGGAAGGTCAGCGGCGCCTTGACCATGCCCTGGTTGCCGTGGCGTCGGGCGATCTCGCCGGAGACCCGGGCGCCGATGGAGCGGTCGCAGTTGCCGATGCTCAGGCTGAACTCACCGCCTTCGAGCTTTTCGATCCCTCGCAGCGACAGACGCACCATTTCCTCGGCCAGCAGACCCTGGTCGAACGGCGGGTTCTTTTCCACCTGGCAGTATTGCGGCTTCTCGGCCGGAATGTGATCGCTTCCCAGCAGCGGGGTGAGATCCAGGTGCTGCTGCTTGGCGGTCTCGCCCGGCAGGATTTCCAGCAGGTCGGTACGGCCGATCAGCTCGCCCAGGCTGCGCACGCCCAGCCTGGCCAGCCACTCGCGGGTTTCCTCGGCGATGAAGGTGAAGAAATTCATCACCATCTCCACCGTGCCGATGAAGTGTTCCTTGCGCAGCCGGTCGTTCTGGGTGGCGACGCCGGTAGCGCAGTTGTTCAGGTGGCAGATGCGCAGGTACTTGCAGCCCAGGGCGATCATCGGCGCGGTGCCGAAGCCGAAGCTCTCGGCGCCGAGGATGGCCGCCTTGATCACGTCCAGACCGGTCTTCAGGCCGCCGTCGGTCTGCACCCGCACCTTGCCGCGCAGATCGTTGCCGCGCAACGTCTGGTGCGCCTCGGCCAGGCCCAGCTCCCAGGGCGAGCCGGCGTACTTGATGGAGGTTACCGGCGAAGCGCCGGTACCGCCGTCGTAGCCGGAGATGGTGATAAGGTCGGCATAGGCCTTGGCCACACCGGCGGCCACCGTACCCACCCCGGGCTCGGAGACCAGCTTGACCGACACCAGCGCCTTGGGGTTGACCTGCTTGAGGTCGAAGATCAGCTGCGACAGGTCTTCGATGGAATAGATGTCGTGGTGCGGCGGCGGCGAGATCAGGGTCACGCCGGGCACCGCATAGCGCAGCTTGGCGATCAGGCCGTTGACCTTGCCGCCCGGCAGCTGGCCGCCCTCGCCCGGCTTGGCGCCCTGCGCCACCTTGATCTGCAAGACCTCGGCGTTGACCAGGTACTCGGGGGTGACGCCGAAGCGGCCGGTGGCCACCTGCTTGATCTTGGAGCTCTTGATGGTGCCGTAGCGCGCCGGATCCTCGCCACCCTCGCCGGAGTTGGAGCGCCCGCCCAGGCGGTTCATGGCCTCGGCCAGGGCCTCGTGGGCCTCCGGCGACAGGGCGCCCAGGGAGATGCCGGCAGCGTCGAAGCGGGTGAAGATGTTGGCCAGCGGCTCGACCTCTTCCAGGGCCAGGGGCTGGTCGCTGGTCTTGACCTTGAGCAGGTCGCGGATCATGGCCACCGGACGCTGGTCCACCAGCGCGGTGTATTCGCGGAACTTGGCGTAGTCGCCCTGTTGCACGGCGGCCTGCAACAGATTGACCACGTCCGGGTTGTAGGCGTGGTACTCGCCGCCATAGACGAACTTGAGCAGGCCACCCGGCTGGATCGGCTTGCGGTTGTTCCAGGCTTCGCCGGCCAGCAGCTTCTGCTCGGCTTCCAGGTCGACGAAGCGCGCACCCTTGATGCGGCTGGTAACGCCGGGGAAGCAGAGGTCGGTGACCTCGTCCGCCAGCCCCACGGCCTCGAACAGCTGTGCGCCGCGATAGGAGGCGACGGTGGAGATGCCCATCTTGGAGATCACCTTGAGCAGGCCCTTGGTGATGCCCTTGCGGTAGTACTTGAACACCTCGTAGAGATCGCCCAGCACCTCGCCGGTGCGGATCAGATCGCCCAGCACCTCGTAGGCCAGGAACGGATAGACCGCGGTCGCACCAAAGCCCAGCAGCACGGCGAAGTGGTGCGGATCGCGGGCGGTTGCGGTCTCCACCAGGATGTTGCTGCTGGTGCGCAGGCCCAGGTTGACCAGGTGGTGGTGCACGGCGCCGGTGGCCAGCACCGCGTGCACCGGCAGCTTGCCCGGCTCGATGTGGCGGTCGGTCAGCACCAGCAATACCTTGCCGGCGCGCACGGCCTCCTCGGCCTGCTCGACGATGTTGCGCAGCGCCGCCTCGAGCCCCATGGACTCGGGATAGTTGAGGTCGATCTTGACATGCTCGAAGCCGGGCTTGGGCATGTTGAGGATGGTCCGCCACTTGGCCGGCGAAACCACCGGGCTGCTCAGGATGGCGCGATCGGCGTGCTCGGCGGTTTCCTCGAAGACGTTGCGCTCGGCGCCCAGGCAGGTCTCCAGGGACGTGACGATGGACTCGCGCAACGGGTCGATCGGCGGGTTGGTGACCTGGGCGAATTGCTGGCGGAAATAGTCGTAGGGCGAACGGATGCGCCGCGACAGCACCGCCATGGGCGTATCGTCGCCCATCGAGCCCACGGCTTCCTGGCCCTGCTCGCCCAGCGGGCGCAAGACCTGGTCACGCTCCTCGAAGGTGACCTGGAACATCTTCATGTACTGGCGCAGCTGATCCTGGTCGTAGAAGGCCGAACCGTGATCGTTGTCGTCCAGGGTCGCCTGGATGCGCATGGCGTTCTTGCGCAGCCACTGCTTGTAGGGATGGCGCGCCTTGAGGCGATTGTCGATGTCGTCGGTCTGCAGCACCTCGCCGGTCTCGGTGTCCACGGCGAGGATCTGGCCCGGGCCGACCCGACCCTTGGCGATGACGTCGTCGGGCTGGTAGTTCCAGACGCCGACTTCCGAAGCCAGGGTGATGTAGCCGTTCTTGGTGGTCACCCAGCGCGCCGGGCGCAGGCCGTTGCGGTCGAGCAGACAGACCGCGTAGCGGCCTTCGGTCAGCACCACCCCGGCCGGACCGTCCCAGGGCTCCATGTGCATGGAGTTGAATTCGTAGAAGGCGCGCAGATCGGCGTCCATGGTCTCGACGTTCTGCCAGGCCGGCGGAATGATCATGCGCACGGCGCGGAACAGGTCCATGCCGCCGGTCACCAGCAGCTCCAGCATGTTGTCCATGCTGGAGGAATCGGAACCGACGCGGTTGACCAGCGGACCGAGCTGGTCGAGGTCCGGAATCAGTTCGTTGACGAACTTGGTGCGCCGCGCCTGGGCCCAGTTGCGGTTGCCGGTGATGGTGTTGATCTCGCCGTTGTGGGCGAGGTAGCGGAAGGGCTGCGCCAGCGGCCACTTCGGCAGGGTGTTGGTGGAGAAGCGCTGGTGGAACACGCAGATGGCGGTCGCCAAGCGCGGATCGCCGAGGTCCGGATAGAAGGCGGCGAGATCCGCCGGCATCATCAGGCCCTTGTAGACGATGACCCGCGACGACAGGCTGCAGATGTAGTGCTCGGCGTCCTCGGCATTGCGCACCGAGGAACGGCGGCGCGCGGAGAACAGCTTGACCCCGAACTGCTGGTCGTCGAGACCGGGACCGGCGACGAATACCTGCTCGATGCGCGGCAGGCGGGCCAGGGCCAGTTCGCCCAGCACCGAGGTGTCGATGGGCACCTTGCGCCAGCCGACCAGGGTCAGGCCGGCGGCCTCGATCTCCAGGTTCATGTTGGCGCGGGCCTGTTCGGCGCGGGCCTCGTCCTGGTTGAAGAACACCACGCCCGCGGCGTACTGCTCGGGCAACTCGGCGCCGAATTGCTCCTGGGCGATGGCGCGCAGGAAGGCGTCCGGCTTCTGCATGAGCAGACCGCAACCGTCGCCGGTCTTGCCGTCCGCGTTGATACCGCCCCGGTGGGTCATGCAGGTCAGGGCTTCGATGGCCGTTTCCAGCAGGTCGTGGCTGGGCTCGCCCTGCATATGGGCGATCAGGCCGAAGCCGCAGTTGTCCTTGAAGCTATCGGGATTGAACAGGCCTGCTTTCATAGCGCTCTCACCGGCAATCAGGTTATTGCGAAGGCATCACAAAACGGTCCGCTTATTTGAACTTTTTTCGGACAGTCAAAGGCTGACCAGTGTAGCGAAAAAATCGCTTACGACAAACACTGATGACACCTGATGAAAATTCGATGACGCAAAACAGAAAGCCCCGGCGTCACTCTCGTGATAGCGCCGGGGCTTTCTTTTCGTGCCAGGCAAGAATCAGCGACTGGTGGCGATGTCCTGCTGGATGCTGGCGAAGGTCCGCGGCCAGGGCTTGCTGGCCTGTACCTTGGCCGGCAGCTGCTTGACCGCCGCCTCGGCCGCCGCCCGATTGGCGAAGTTGCCGTAGGTCACCACATAGAGCGCCTTGCCCTGGTAGCTCTTCTTGAAATAGCGGAAGTTGCCACTGTCGGCCTGGGCGGCGATGAAGTCCTGCGCAGCCTTTTCGGTGCTGGTGCCCACCACCTGCAAGGCGTACTTGCTGCCCGCCTGACTGCCGTACCAGCCCGCCGCAGCGCCACCGGTGTGCGCAGGGGCAGCAGCCGGGGCCGGCTTGGCCGGTGCCGGCGCGGGGGTCGGCGCAGGTGCGGTATGCCGGGGCGCCGGAGCGGCCACTGCCGGCGCGCTGGGCGCTGGCGTGCGTGTCGGTGTCCGGCTGGGCAGTTCGTCCTCGTCACTGATGGGCGGGGCGTCGGTGGTCACGGTGGGCGGTACGCCACCCGCACCCATGTCGTTGCCAGCAGCGGTACCAGCCTGACGCCCTCCCGCCGCTTCCGCCAGGGGTTCGCGGATGACCGGCTGCGACTCGCCCACCAGCGGCAGGGGTAGCGGCTTGGAAGAGCCATCGAACTGGATGGGCGCCCCCTGGGCGTCTTTGCCGACGGACGCGGTGTTCTGGCCGCCCATGGGCAGGTCCTGCCCGGCCGTGCCGGTCGCCGGGGTTTCGCTCTTGCCGCCCTTGAGCGACAGCGCCGCGGCGCCGACTGCCAGCACCACCACCCCGAGAATGACCAGATGCTTGCGCGGCAGCGCCGCCAGCAGATTGCGCGAGCCCTTCGCCGGAGCAGCGGCCTTCTTGCGCCGGGCGGTCATGCCGGCCACCAGGACATCCCGGGCTTCCTCGTTGAGCCGACCGGGCCAGCCACCGGAGCGCTGGTGAATGGTCGCGAGTTGCTCGTCGGTAAAGATCTCCAGCCCCTGACCGGCACCCTCCAGGCGCTGGGCGAGATATTCCTCGGCCTCGCTTTCGCTGTAGGGCAGCAATTCGATGGCGTGATAGCGCTCTTCGCCCTGGGCGATGTCCTCCAGGCGCATCACCACTTCCGCCTCGCCGAACAGGAAGACGTGCAGACGCTCCTTTTCGCCGCCACCGGCCAGCTCCAGCAGGGCTTCCAGGGCGGGGGTGGCCAGCGCCTCGGCGTCATCCACCAGGATGTAGACCTCCTGCCCCGCCAGGCGCACTTCCGCCGCCTGCGCGAGAATGGCCGCCGGCGTCTGGCTGTCGGCGCCCACGCCCTTGGCGACCTGGGCCAGCACGGTGCGGGCGTCGCCGCCGTTCTGCGCGGAAATCACCACGCAGTGCACGGCTTCCTTCTTGGTGCTGGCCGCCAGCGCCTGGCGCAGCAGCGTCTTGCCGCTGCCCTCGGGACCGCTGACCACCAGCAACAACTGGCTGTAGCGGGCCAGGTGATGCAACTGACCCAGCACCGGCTTGCGCTGCGCCGGAAAGAATTTGAAACCGGGAACGCGGGCGGCGAACGGGTCGTGAGTGAACTGATAGTGACCGAGGAAGGCTTCGTCGGCGTGCAGATTGGACATGGGACTCTCTTGTTCTCCTTACTGGGCGGTCAGCGCTTGGTAATCGGTACGCAGCGTCTGCTCGAGAATGTCGCGGGCGAAGTCGGCGGTCACCACGGCCTGGCCCAAATCACTGAGCAGTACCAGCCGGAGTTGTCCATCCAGGACCTTCTTGTCCACCGCCATGAGGCGTTCGAAATCGGCCGGCTGCATGTCGGCCGGCGGTACCACGGGAAGCCCGGCCCGGACCAGCAGGCGCAGGGCGCGGTCGCGCTGGGCGGCCGTGAGCCAGCCCAGCAGCAGGGACATCTGCAGCGCCATGACCATGCCGGCGGAAACCGCTTCGCCGTGCAGCCAGACGCCATAGCCCTGGTGGGTCTCGATGGCGTGGCCGAAGGTATGCCCCAGGTTGAGGATGGCCCGCAGGCCCGACTCGCGCTCGTCGCTGCCGACCACTTGGGCCTTGGCCGCGCAGGAGCGCTCGATGGCTTCGGTGAGGGCCTGCTGGTCCAGTGCCAGCAGCGCCTCGACATGCTCTTCGAGCCAGCCAAGGAAGGACTCGTCGCAGATCAGGCCGTACTTGATGACCTCGGCCAGACCCGCCGACAGTTCACGCGCCGGCAGGGTCGCCAGGCTGGCGGTGTCGATGACCACGGCCTTGGGCTGGTAGAAGGCGCCGATCATGTTCTTGCCCAGTGGGTGGTTGATGCCGGTCTTGCCGCCCACCGAGGAATCGACCTGGGACAGCAGCGTGGTCGGCACCTGGATGAAGTCCACCCCGCGCTGATAGCAGGCCGCGGCGAACCCGCCCATGTCGCCGATCACCCCGCCACCGAGGGCGATGAGGGTGGTCTTGCGATCATGACGATCCTGCAGCAGACCGTCGAAGATCAGCTGCAGGGTTTCCCAGTTCTTGTGCGCCTCGCCATCGGGCAGCACGATCGAGCTGACCTGGCGATCGCCCAGGGTGCGCAGCAGGCGCTCCAGATAGAGCGGCGCGATGGTTTCGTTGGTGACGATCGCCACCTTGCGCCCGGCGAGATGGGGCAGGAAGCATTCCGGCTGATCCAGAAGGCCCTGGCCGATGTAGATCGGGTAGCTGCGCTCACCGAGCTCGACGTGAAGAGTCCGCATGCCGTCACCTTGATTCAAAGGGCGCCTAGCATAGCGCAGAACGTCGACGGCTTTAATGCGGCGCCAGGGCTTTCAGACGGTCGAGTATCTGCAGTACGACCAGCCGGGGCGGCCGCTCGTCGGTATCGATGATGATGTCGGCGATCTCGCGATACAGCGGATCGCGCATGGCCATGAGAGTGCGCAGCACCGCCGCGGGATCGGCGGTCTGCAGGAGCGGGCGATTGCGATCGCGGGAGGTGCGCTCGATCTGCTGCTCGATGGAGGCATGCAGATAGATGACCCGCCCACCGCGCTTGAGCGCCTGGCGATTGTCCTCGCGCAACACGGCGCCACCGCCGGTGGCCATCACCAGGCCGTTTTCCGCACACAGCTCGGCGATCGCGGCGCGTTCGCGCTCGCGAAAGCCCTGCTCGCCTTCCACATCGAAGATCCAGGGGATGTCGGCACCGGTACGTTCTTCGATTACCTTGTCGGAATCCTTGAACGGCAGCCGCAATTCCTTCGCCAGGAGCCGGCCGATGGTGCTCTTGCCCGAGCCCATCGGTCCTACGAGAAACAGATTACGCACTTATGTCATCGACCAACCGCTATCGCCTGGTTGTTCATGATACGCGGCGTGAGGAAGATCAGCAGCTCGACTTTGCTGTCGGTGACCGAATCCCGGCGGAACAGTCGGCCGACATAGGGGATGTCGCCCAGCAGAGGGACCTTCTCAGTAGAGCGAGTTTGACTGTTAGAGAAAACACCACCTAAGACGATGGTCTCGCCATCGGACACCAGCACCTTGGCATTAACTTCGTTTTTACTGATCGGCGGAACACCGTTTAACACTCGGTTGTAGTCTGGCGCATCCTTATTCACTTTGACTTCCATGATGATGCGATTGTCCGGGGTAATTTGCGGCGTGACCTCCAGCGACAGGGCGGCCTGCTTGAAGCTGGTGCTGGTGGCACCACTGGAGCTGGCTTCCTGGTAGGGGATCTCGGTACCGCGCAGGATCTTGGCGGTCTCCTTGTCCGAGGTCACCACCTTGGGCTGAGAGATAATTTCGCCATTTCCACTAGCCTGTAGAGCAGACAGCTGCAGATCAAGCATCTTGCCACCGACCATGAAGCCGATGCCGATGCCCGAGGTGCTGCCGGAAACGCCCATGTCGACGAAAGGCGTGGGCGCGACGCCGTTGGTCGAGGTGAAGTTACCCACGGTACTGGTACCCGGCAGGAAGGCCTGACCGGTAGTGGGGTCGACCGTGGTGGCGCCGTCCTTGCCATAGACCGCGAAGTTGCCCGAACTGGCGTTACCGCCCCAGCGCACGCCCAGCTGCTTGCTGTAGTCGACGTTGGCCTCCACCAGGCGCGCCTCGATCATTACCTGGCGCACCGGGATGTCCAGCTGCGAGACGATGCGGCGCAGTTCATCCAGGCGACTCTGCGTCTGGTAGGCGATGATGCTGTTGGTGCGCTCGTCCACCGAGATGGAGCCACGCTCGTCAGCGGTCTTGTCGGCACTGGTCACCGACTGGAACAGCTTGGCGATGTCGGCGGCCTTGGCGTAGTTAACCTGGATCAGGTCGCGACGCAAGGGGGCCAATTGCTGGATCTGCTTCTGGGACTCCAGCTCCTGACGTTCGCGGGCGGCGATCTCGTCGGCCGGGGCCACCAGCAGCACGTTGCCGATCTGGCGCTTGTCCAGCCCCTTGGTCTTGAGGATCAGATCCAGCGCCTGGTCCCAGGGCACGTTCTGCAGGCGCAGGGTGATGTTGCCCTGCACGGTGTCGCTCGCCACCAGGTTGAGATTGGTGAAGTCGGCGATCAGCTGCAGCACCGAGCGGACATCGATGTCCTGGAAGTTCAGCGACAGCTTCTCGCCGGTATAGGTGAAGCGATCGGCTGCGCGCTTTTCCTTTTCCTCGGTGGTGAGCGGCTTGACGCTCAGGGTCAGACGGTTGTTGGTCTGGTAGGCCAGGTAGTCGTAGGTACCGGTCGGCTCGATGACGATGGACGCCCCGCCGCTGTCAGCGGAGGCGTTGACGAACTGCACCGGGGTGGCGAAATCCTTGACGTCCAGCCGTACCCGCAGCTCTTCAGGCAGCTGGGTACCGGCAAAGGTCAGGCGAATCTTGCCGCCCTGCTCCTGGATGTCCGGATTGATGCCGGTCTCGCTCAGGTCGATGACCACGTTGCCCTCGCCCTGGGGCCCACGCTGGAAATCGATATGGCGGATCGCCTTGCCGCGCAATTGCGGCCGCGGCGCGGTCATGGCCGCCACGGTAGAGGTGGCCTGGGTCGGCGGCAGCGGCGTGCGGGCGATCGCGCCGGGCAAGGGAGCGGACGACGGCGCGGTCACGGTGGTCGGCGCAGCGGCGCGCGGCAGGTTGGGCGTCAGGTTGGCCTGGGCGCTGGCGGTCTGGCGACCGGCGGTGCCCCCGATGGTGACGAACAGGTTGCGACCGTCGGCCCGGGTGTCATAGCTGGCCAGATTGGTGAGGTTGATGATCAGGCGGGTGCGGTTGCCTGCCTCGACCACCGTCACGCTGCGGGCATTGCCATTGCCCAGCTCACGACTCTTGGTACCGAGCTTGTTGGCGACGCCGGGCAGGTCCAGGGCGATGCGCGCCGGCTGCTCGATGGTGTAGCCCTTGGGCACCGGCACCGGCTGATCGAAGGTCAGCTTGAGTTCGATGCGATCCCCGGGCAGGGAGGCGACGTTCAAGGCCTGCAGATCGGCTGCCAGAGCCTGGCAGGCCAGGCTGCTCAGCAGCAGGGCCAGGCCCAGCCCCAGTCGTCCCGCGATAGTAGTGTTCACAGTGCTCGCCCCGCCCATTTAAGTCTTTTCCTTCAAGGTGATGGTGCGCGGCCGTTCCAGCCAGCCACCCTCGCCATCCGGGACGATTTCGATCACGTCGATCTCGCCATCGGTAATCTTGGTGATGCGCCCGTCATTGCGTCCCAGGTAGTCGCCCACCTTGACGCGATGCACGCCCCCGGCGCCGTTGACCAGCGCATAGCGGCCACTGGCATTGGCCAGGATGCCGACCATGCTGAAGGTCTCGATGTTGAAGCCTTCGAGAAACTGCTTGGGCCGATTCACGTCCGGCTTGATGTTGCCGGTTCCGCGCTGGCGCACCGTGGGATCGATGCGTACCGGTGCCTGGAAGGGGCTGCGCAGGGCCGAAGCCGCATAGGTGAAGGGTTCGTAGGCGCGAAACTGCGGCAGCGGCTCGATGGAACCACGCGGCTTGGCGCGGGTTTCGTCCATGAAGGCCTGCAGATCGCTGGTATCGCTGGAACCGCAGCCGACCAGCACGCCGGTCAGCAGGCATAACAACAGGGGCGTCCTCATTTGCCGAGCCCCTTGTCGTTGTAGCGATAGGTCTTGGCCAGGACATTCATGCGCAACTTGCCGCCGCCTCCGGAGACCGTGCCGCCGCCATTGGCGTTTCTGTCGTCCACCGGCTTGAGGTCGAAGTCGTGCAGGGTGACGATGCGCGGCAGGCTGGACACGCTGCTGACGAAAGTCGCCAAGTCATGATAGCTGCCCACCACGGTGATCTGGATCGGCAACTCGACATAGAACTGCTGGGTGACCTCGGGCAGCAGCTTGATCTGCTCGAATTCCAGGCCGCTGCCGAGACCGGTGCGGGTGATGTCTTCCAGTAGCGCCGGCACCTCGGTATCGCCGGGCAGTTGCCGCAGCAGGGCACCGAAGGACTCCTCCATCTCCACCATCTGCTGCTTGTAGGCATCCAGATTGGCGGCCTGGAAGGCCTTGCTGGCGTATTGCTGCTTGAGCGTCTCTTCCTGGTTGCGCTGGCTGTCCAGCTGGGCCTGCATGTCGCTGAGGTGGAACTGATAGCCGAGCAGCAGCACCACCAGCACGATCAGCAGGCAGGCGATGACTTTTACCGGCTTGGGCCAGGAACCCAGATTCTCGAGGTTGAGGTCGTTGATGTCGACCTTGCGCAGGCTGGCCAGGGAATCGGCGAGACTCATGGTTTGCCTCCCTGGGCGAGCGGGGCCGGCGCAGCGGGGGCGCCGGGCTGGGTCTGCTTGACGGTGAGCTGGAAGGTGTTGGCCTGGTCCACCGCACCCGCGGTGGTGGCCTTCACCTCGATTAGCGTAGGCGAGGCGAACCAGTCCGAGGCATCCAGGTTACGCATCAGGTTGGAGACCCGGTTGTTGGACTCCGCCTCGCCGCTGATCGACAGGGTGTCACCCTGCATCTTCAGCTCGCGGAAATAGACGCCGTCCGGCAGCGTCCGCACCAGTTGATCGAAGACATGGCCGATGACTGGGCGGTTGCCCTGCAGGTCCTGGATGATCTTCATCCGCGCCAGCAGTTGCTGACGACGGGTCTTGAGTTCGCTGATCTCCTTGATGCGCACGTCCAGCTGGGCGATGTTCTGCTGGATGAAGGCATTGCGCGCCTCCTGGCGGGCGATCTCGCCGGACAGGTACTGGTCGCCGAGAAACACGGCGCCACAGGAGAGCACGAAGATGCCACCCAGGATCACCAGGAACTGCTTGCGCCTTTCTTCGCGCAGCTGCTCCCGCCAGGGCAAGAGGTTGATGCGGGCCATCTAGTCGAAACTCCTCATGGCCAGGCCGCAGGCGATCATCAGCGCCGGGGCGTCACCCGCCAGGGCCGCCGCGTTGACCTTGTTGCTGACGGTCATGTCGGCGAAGGGATTGGCCAGGACCGTGGGGGTGCCGATTTTCTGCTGGATCAAACGGTCGAGTCCGGAAATTGACGCGGTTCCTCCAGCAAGCAAGATGTAGTCCACATCATTGTATTGCCCGGCGGCGAAAAAGAACTGCAGCGAACGCGCCACCTGTTGCACCACCGCCTCGCGGAAGGGCGTCAGCACCTCGCTCTGGTAGTCGTCCGGCAGCCCGCCCTGCTTCTTGGCCAGACCGGCCTCTTCCACCGACAGGCCATAGCGACGCTGGATCTCTTCGGTGAGCTGGCGACCGCCAAACAGCTGTTCGCGGGTGTAGATGGTCTTGCCGTTGTGCAGCACGCTCAGGGTGGTCATGGTGGCGCCGATGTCGACCACCGCCACGGTCAGGTCGTCGACGTGGCCACCGAGCTGATTGGCCAGCAGCTGATAGGCGCGCTCCAGGGCATAGGCCTCGACGTCGACCACCTTGGCCGAGACGCCGGCCAGCGCCAGGGCCGCTTCGCGGACCTCGACGTTTTCCTTCCGGCAGGCGGCCAGCAGCACCTCGACGCGCTCGGCGTTGCGCGGCGACGGCCCCTGCACCTCGAAATCGATGGCGACCTCGTCCAGCGGATAGGGAATGTACTGGTCGGCTTCCAGCTTGATCTGGTTTTCCAGCTCGTCGTCGGTCAGACCGGCGTCCATCTCGATGGTCTTGGCGATCACCGCCGAGCCGGAGACGGCCACGGCAGCGCTGCGCGCGGAGGTGCGCGCCTTGACCAGCACCCGGCCGATGGCCAGGCCCACGCCTTCGAGTTCGGCGATGTTCTTCTCGACCACGGCATTGGCCGGCAGGGGTTCGACCGCATAGGCCTCCACCCGGTAGCGCCCGCCTGCACGGCTCAACTCGATGAGTTTCACGGATGTCGAACTGACGTCGATACCCAGCAGCGTATTCGCCTTCTTTCTGAATAGCCCTAGCACATCAGTTCCCTATGAGCGACGGTGGTCTTCCGCGGACGGGCATTAGATAACAGACTTGACACCCGAGCAAATAGCGGCCAACCGCCAAACGCGCCTATAATGGCGACGCCGTGTAGGCTGACCCTCACCTGTCGCCCTTTCCTTCTTTCCATTCGAAAAGTCTCTTGATGCGTGTTCTGAAATTTTTCTGGTGGTCGTTGGTCGCCCTGGTCTGCAGCCTTTTGCTGGGTCTCAGCGGTGCCTTCCTCTACCTCAGCCCCAGCCTGCCCTCCATCGACGCCCTGCGAAACGTGCAACTGCAGATCCCTCTGCGGGTGTACAGCGCGGACGGCAAGCTCATCGCCGAATTCGGTGAAATGCGCCGCTCGCCTCTGCGGTTCAACGAGATACCGCCCGATTTCATCCATGCCCTGCTCTCCGCCGAGGATGACAACTTCGCCAATCACTATGGCGTGGATGTGAAAAGCCTGGCGCGAGCGGTGAGCCAGCTGGTCAAGACCGGACACATCCAGACCGGCGGCAGCACCATCACCATGCAGGTCGCCAAGAACTACTTCCTGACCAGCGAACGCAGCTTCTCGCGCAAATTCACCGAGATCCTCCTGGCGCTGCAAATCGAGCGCCAACTGACCAAAGACGAGATCCTCGAGCTCTACGTCAACAAGATCTACCTGGGCAACCGCGCCTACGGTATCGAGGCCGCCGCCCAGGTCTACTATGGCAAGTCCATCAAGGACCTGACCGTTGCCCAGATGGCAATGATCGCCGGTCTGCCCAAGGCGCCGTCGCGTTACAACCCGGTCGCTAATCCTGAGCGTAGCCTGGAAAGACGCAATTGGATTCTCGAACGCATGTTCAAGCTCGGTTATATCGATCAGGCGGCCTACCAGGCCGGCATCGCCGAGCCGCTCGAGGCCTATCACCATGTCGCCATTCCCGAGCTCAACGCCCCCTACATCGCCGAGATGGCGCGGGCGGAAATGGTCGGCCGCTATGGCGGTGACGCCTATACCGATGGCTACCAGGTCTATACCACCATCGACAGCCGGCTGCAGACAGACGCCTTCGAGGCCGTGCGCGACGGCCTGACAGACTACGACCGCCGCCATGGCTACCGCGGACCCGAGGCCCAGTGGCCCAACCGCAGCCGGGCCGAGTGGACCGCACTGATCCAGAAGCAGCGCATCGTCGGCGGCCAGGATCCGGCCATCGTCACCCAGGTGGAAAAGAGCGGCATCCTGGTCCTGACCCGCGAGGGCAAGGAAGAGGCAGTCTCCTGGGATTCGATGAAGTGGGCCCGCCCCTACCTCAGCGCCAACAGCCTGGGGCCGCGGCCGAACGGTCCGGCCGACGTGGTCAAGGTCGGCGACCTGATCCGGGTGCAGCGCCAGGACGATGGCAGCCTGAAGTTCTCGCAGATCCCCAAGGCGCAGAGCGCCCTGGTCTCCCTCGACCCCCAGGATGGCGCCATCCGCGCCCTGATCGGCGGTTTCTCCTTCGAGCAGAGCAACTACAACCGCGCGACCCAGGCCCGCCGCCAGCCCGGCTCCAGCTTCAAGCCGTTCATCTATAGCGCGGCCCTGGAAAAGGGCTTCACTGCCGCCAGCCTGGTCAACGATGCGCCCATCGTCTTCATGGACGAGAATCCCGACGAAGCCTGGCGACCAAAGAACGACAACAACACCTTCCTCGGCCCTATCCGTCTGCGCGAGGCGCTGTATCGCTCGCGCAACCTGGTGTCCATCCGGGTGCTGCAGGCCATCGGCATCGACTATGCGCTGGACTACGTCAGTCGCTTCGGCTTCGAGCGCGACCAGTTGCCGCGCAACCTGTCCCTGGCCCTCGGTACCCCGGGCCTGACGCCGCTGGAAGTCGCCACCGGCTGGTCGGTGTTCGCCAACGAGGGGTACAAGGTGACCCCCTACGTGGTCGATCACGTGACCGATCGCGACGGCAAGGTGGTCTATCGCACTGCCGCGCCGCGGGTGCCCCAGCAGGTGCAGGCCAAGGCCGCACCCGGCGTCGAGGTCACGCCGGCAGCCGATACCGCCGCGGCCGATCCGGCCAATCCGGCGCCGGTGTTCGCGCCCCAGGTCATCGACCCGCGCAACGCCTTCATCATGAACAGCATGCTGCAGGACGTGATCAAGCGCGGCACCGGGCGCAAGGCGCTGGAACTGGGTCGCAACGACCTGGCCGGCAAGACCGGTACCACCAACGAATCCAAGGACACCTGGTTCTCCGGCTACAACGGTGACTACGTGACCACGGTCTGGGCCGGCTTCGATCAGCCCGAGACCCTGGGTCGCCAGGAATTCGGTGGCACCGTGGCCCTGCCGATCTGGATGAGCTACATGGGCGCGGCGCTCAAGGACAAGCCGCCGCATCAGCTCAAGGAACCGGAAGGCATCGTTTCCATCCGCGTGGACCCCACCACCGGTCGCGCCGCGCCGCCCGGCACGCCCAACGCCTACTTCGAGCTGTTCAAGAGCGAGGACACCCCGCCGAGCCTGGACGAGCTGCCGCCTGGCGTGGCGCCCGGCACGCCGCTGCCCTCCAGCGAAACCGTGCCCATGGACATCTTCTGATCTCCAGCCAATAAAAAACCCCGCCACGGCGGGGTTTTTTATTGCTTCGGGCCTTATTTGGCGAAGACGTCATCCACCGACTTCAGCGGATAGTTCGCCGGATAGGGCAGCGTGGCCACGCCGGTCTCGATGGCGGCCTTGGCCACGGCATCGGATACCAGGGTGATCAGGCGCGCATCCATCGGCTTGGGAATGATGTACTCGCGGCCGAAGCTCAGGCTGTCGACCTTGTAGGCTTCGCAGACTTCCTTGGGCACCGGCAGCTTGGCCAGGTCACGCAGGGCCAGGGCGGCGGCGATCTTCATCTCTTCGTTGATGACCCGGGCGCGGACGTCCAGGGCACCGCGGAAGATGAAGGGGAAGCCGAGGACGTTGTTGACCTGGTTCGGGTAGTCGGAACGACCGGTGGCCATGATCACGTCGTCGCGGGTGGCGTGGGCCAGCTCGGGGGTGATTTCCGGATCCGGGTTGGAGCAGGCGAAGACGATGGGGTTGGCCGCCATGCGCTTGAGGCCTTCGGCCGACAGCAAGTTCGGGCCGGACAGACCGACGAAGACGTCGGCGCCCTCGAGAGCATCGTCCAGGGTGCGCTTGCTGGTCTCGGTGGCGAAGGCCGCCTTGTACTGGTTCAGGTCGTTGCGGCCGCTGTGGACCACGCCCTGACGGTCGATCATGTAGATGTTCTCGACCTTGGCGCCCATGCTGGCCAGGAGGCGCATGCAGGAGATGGCGGCGGCACCGGCACCCAGGCAGACGATCTTGGCGTCTTCCAGGCGCTTGCCGGCGATTTCCAGGGCGTTGAGCATGCCGGCGGCGGTGACGATGGCGGTGCCGTGCTGGTCATCGTGGAACACCGGGATGTCGCACTGCTCGATCAGGGCGCGCTCGATCTCGAAGCACTCGGGCGCCTTGATGTCTTCCAGGTTGATGCCACCGAAGGTGATGGAGATGCGCTTGACGGTGTCGATGAAGGCCTGGGGGCTCTCGGCGTCCACCTCGATGTCGAAGACGTCCACACCGGCGAAGCGCTTGAACAGCACACCCTTGCCTTCCATCACCGGCTTGGAGGCCAGCGGGCCGAGGTTGCCCAGGCCGAGGATGGCGGTACCGTCGGAGATCACGGCGACCAGGTTGCCCTTGCCGGTGTAGCGGTAGGCCAGTTCGGGATCGCGACCGATCTCGCGGACCGGTTCGGCGACGCCGGGGCTGTAGGCCAGGGACAGGTCGCGGGCGGTCGCGGTGGGCTTGGTCAGCTCGACGCTGAGTTTGCCGGGGCGCGGCTGGGCGTGGTATTCGAGGGCAGCGGTTTTGAGATCAGACATTATTGGTATATCCGCGTGGTGTGGGTCTTGGGTCGGGCGAGAATACGCAAAGACTCAAGGTGCCACAAGCAATCGGCCATATGCCTGAAATCAATCGCAATACGACTTTCGGCTAAAACGATTCAACCTGCAAACCCAGCATGTGCGGATCGCTCAAGGTCATCTGCCAGCGGGCGCGCCCCGCTTCCTGGCGCCGGCTGCGATCGGAAATCCAGCCCCGCGCCTCGAGCTGGCGGCCGATCCATTGATGCAGCGGCACGCCGTCGAAGGCCTCGACGAAGCGCTCGGGGACATTGACCACCAGATCGCCTTCGAACTGCAGCCAGAGGCCGCCGCGATTGCGTTCGACGTCCAGCAGACGCCCCTGCACCACGGCGAAACCGCCTTCCGCGATCCGGGTGGCGGGGGTCGGCTCCTGCTTCCAGACCCCGAGACGCGCCCGGCGCGCCTGGCTTTGCGCGGCGGCCTGACAATCGGCCAGCCGGATATTGGGCGCGATGGCGACGGCATAGCCGAGACCCTCGGCGATCAACCGGGCTTCAAGATTGTCGCCCTCGCGATCATAGAGATGTGCCAGGGTGCGGCCGTAATGGTCGGTCGCCTCGCTACCCGGCACCAGCCGCAGGCGCTCGTCGCTGGCCGCGACCAGTTCCTGCAGGCGCCGGCGCGCCGCCTCGGCATAGGGCTGGGCGGTACCGCCGGACTTGCCCAGCTCGGGCGCATTGACGCCTATCAGCCGGACCGAGCGGCCGTCGACCAGGCGCAGGGTATCGCCATCCACCACCTGCCGGACCATCACCTCCTGGCTACCAGGCAGCAGCGGGCACGCCGCCGCCAGGGCCGCGGGCGCGCCGGTCAGGCCAGAAACGAAAAAGGCGCCCCAGAGGGACGCCTTCTTCAGTGTCGAACCATGCGGAGATGGTCGACGGCAGCGCATTACTTGCTGCTGCCGAACACGCCGAAGCGCTGCTTGAAGCGGTCGATACGGCCGCCAGCGTCCAGGACCTTCTGCTTGCCGGTGTAGAACGGGTGGCATTCGGAGCAGACGTCCAGGTGAATGTTCTTGCTCAGGGTCGAGCGGGTCTTGATGACGTTGCCGCAGCTGCAGGTGGCTTCGATGGCATCGTACTGCGGATGGATATCAGCTTTCATGGGGCTATCCTCGGGGTCTAGCTGTGCCGCCACCCGGCGCCATTGCCGGATACCGCACAGATTTGGGCTGCAAATCATACCAGAGCAGCTAAGAGGTGCAAGCAGCCCCCAAACCGCCCGTCTGCTACCATCGGGCTTTCCTCCTGCGAGCCCTGCCGTGCCCCTGATCCTGCGCCTGGCGCTGCCCTCCCCGCTGCGCCGCCTGTTCGACTATCTGCCGCCCAAGGGAGCGGTCGAGGAGCAGTTGCGCCCGGGCGTGCGGCTGCGGGTGCCCTTTGGCCGCCGCGAGGTGATCGGGGTCCTGATCGAGGTCGCCCAGGAGACCGAGGTGCCGCCGGACAAGCTGCGCAAGGCGCTGCAGTTGCTCGACGAGCGTCCGCCACTGCCGAGCGCGCTGTTCGAACTCTGCCAGTGGTCCGCCCAGTACTATCAGCACAGCCTCGGCGACACCCTGAGCTGGGCACTTCCTGCCCTTTTGCGTCAGGGAGAACCGGCGGAGCGAAGGCTGCAGCGCTTCTGGATCGCCCAACCCGAAGCCCGCCCGGAAGATCCGCGCCTGGCCCGGGCGCCGCGCCAGCGCGAGGCGCTCAAGACCCTGCGCCAGCATCCCCATGGCGTGCTGCACGAATTGCTCGGCCAGCTCGGCCTGGTCAAGGACAGCCTCGACCTCCTGCAGGCCAAGGGCCTGGTCCAGGTGGAGACCCGCTATCACCAGCCGCATCGGCACCAGGGCGCCTGGCTCGCCCAGGCCGAGCTGCCGCTCAACGGCGAGCAGCGCCTGGCCTACGAAGCGGTCCGCGCCGGCAGCGGCTTCCACTGTTATCTGCTGGAAGGGGTGACCGGCAGCGGCAAGACCGAGGTCTATCTGCAGCTGATCCGCGCCACCCTGGAAGCGGGACGTCAGGCCCTGCTGCTGATCCCCGAGATCAACCTGGGGCCCCAGACCCTGGGTCGGTTCGAACAGCGCTTCAATGCGCGCATCGCCCTGCTGCATTCGGCGCTGACCGATCGCGAGCGCATGGACATCTGGCTGGCCGCCCGCGATGGCGAACTGGACATCGTGGTGGGCACCCGCTCGGCGCTGTTCACCCCGCTCAAGCACCCCGGGCTGATCATCGTCGACGAAGAACACGACGCCTCCTATAAACAGCAGGAAGGCCTGAGGTACCACGCCCGCGACCTGGCGGTGGTCCGCGCGCGCTTCGAGAATCTACCGGTGGTGCTGGGTTCGGCCACGCCCTCGCTGGAAAGCCTGCACAACGCCGAGCAGGGGCGTTACGCCCATCTGCGTCTGTCACTCCGCGCCGGTGGCGCCCAGCCGCCGCGCTTCGAGCGCCTGGACGTGCGCAGTCGCCCCCTGGACAGCGGCCTGTCCCAACCGCTGCTCAAGGCCATGGGCGCTACCCTGGAACGCGGCCAGCAGGTGCTGGTGTTCCTCAATCGTCGCGGCTTCGCCCCCACCCTGCTCTGCCACGATTGCGGCTGGCTGGCCCAATGCCCGCGCTGCGACGCCCGCATGACCTATCACCGCGGCTCCGGCGAGTTGCGCTGCCACCATTGCGATCAGCGCCAGACGCCCCCGCGCCACTGCCCCTCCTGCGGCAAGCTCGACCTGCGTCCGGTGGGTGCCGGCACCGAACGCGCCGAGGAACGCCTGCAGCTGCTGTTCCCGGACGTCCCGGTGCTGCGCATCGACCGCGACACCACGGCGCGCAAGGACGCCCTGGGCAAGCTGCTGAGAACCATCCACAGCGGCGCGCCCTGCATCCTGGTCGGCACCCAGATGCTCGCAAAGGGGCACCACTTTCCCAAGGTGACCCTGGTCGCCGTGCTGGACGCCGACAGCGGGCTGTTTTCCGCCGACTTCCGCGCCAGCGAGCGCATGGCCCAGCAGATCGTCCAGGTGGCTGGCCGTGCCGGGCGCGCCGAGGAACCGGGCCAGGTGCTGATCCAGACCCATCTGGCCGATCATCCGCTCATGGTGCAACTGGCCGAGGAAGGCTATCCGGCCTTTGCCCGCCAGGCCCTGCAGGAACGCCGCGCCGCCGGCCTGCCGCCCTTCGCCTATCTGGCGCTGCTGCGAGCCGACGCCCATCGCCAGGATCAGGTGGAGAATTTTCTCGAGGCGGCCTATCACGTCGCCGAGGGCCTGGCGGTCAATCTCGCCCTGCCCCAGGTGGAGTTGCTCGGTCCGGTACCGGCGCCAATGGAAAGACGCGCCGGTCGCCATCGGGCCCAGTTGCTGCTGCAGAGCAGCAGTCGCGCGCCCCTGCACCGGCTGCTGGGCATCTGGGTCGTCCAGCTGGAAAGCCTGCCCGAAGCCCGCCAGGTGCGCTGGTCGCTGGATGTGGATCCCATCGATCTCTTCTAGTGGCATAGGCTTACCATTGGCAAGGCCGGGCTCGCCACGGATAATGCCGGGTTTTCATCGCAGTGCGCGCTCGGCGCACGCCGAAGGCCAAAGACCATGAAAGACAGCATCCGCCAGCTCATCCAGCACGCCCTCGACCGCCTGATCGCCGACGGCACCCTGCCGGCCGACGTGGCCCCGGCCATCCAGGTCGAGAACACCAAGGACAAGAGCCACGGCGATTTCGCCAGCAACGTCGCCCTGCTGCTGGCCAAACCGGCCCGGGCCAAGCCTCGTGACCTGGCCGAGAAGCTGCTGGCCGCCCTGCCCGCCGATCCGGCGGTGAGCAAGGTGGAGATCGCCGGCCCCGGCTTTCTCAACTTCTTCCAGAATCATGCGCAACTGGCCGCGCGGCTGGATGCGGCCTTCGCCGATCCGCACCTGGGCGTGCCCAGCCACGAGCCGCGTCAGCGCGTGGTGGTGGACCTCTCCTCGCCGAACCTGGCCAAGGAGATGCACGTCGGTCACCTGAGATCCACCATCATTGGTGATGCCGTGGCGCGGGTGCTGGAATTCCTCGGCGACGAGGTGATCCGCCAGAACCACGTGGGTGACTGGGGTACCCAGTTCGGCATGCTGCTGGCCTACATGGAAGAGCAGCCCCAGGCCGCCGAAGGCGAGCTGGCCGATCTCGAGGTGTTCTATCGCGCCGCCAAGGGCCGCTTCGACGCCTCGCCGGAATTCGCCGCCCGCGCCCGCGAACTGGTGGTGGCGCTGCAGGCGGGCGATGCCCACTGCCTGCGGCTCTGGGAGCGATTCAATGCCGTCTCCCTGTCCCACTGCCAGGAGGTCTACGATCGCCTCAACGTCAAGCTGACCCCGGCCGACGTCAAGGGCGAGAGCGCCTACAACGACGACCTGGCCCAGGTGGTGGCCGATCTGGACGCCGCCGGTCTGCTCACCGAGAGCGACGGCGCCCGTTGCGTCTTCCTCGACGAATTCAAGAACGCCGAGGGCAATCCGCTGCCGGTGATCGTACAGAAGGCCGGCGGTGGCTATCTCTATTCCACCACCGACCTGGCCGCCATGCGCTATCGCAGCCGCCAGCTGCACGCCGATCGTGCGCTCTACTTCGTCGATCAGCGCCAGGCCCTGCACTTCCAGATGGCCTTCGAGGTGGCGCGCCGCGCCGGTTTCGTCGATGCGGCCATGGACCTCGAGCACATGGGCTTCGGCACCATGAACGGCGCCGACGGCCGTCCGTTCAAGACCCGCGACGGTGGCACCGTCAAGCTGGTCGACCTGCTCGACGAAGCCGAGGAACGCGCCTACCAACTGGTCAAGGAGCGCAATGCCGGTCGCGCCGAGCGTGGCGAAGCGCCCTTCAGCGAGGACGAATTGCGCCACATCGGCCGCGTGGTGGGCATCGCCTCGGTCAAGTACGCCGACCTGTCCAAGCACCGTACCAGCGACTACAGCTTCAACTTCGAACAGATGCTCAGCTTCGAGGGCAACACCGCGCCCTATCTGCTGTATGCCTACACCCGCGTCGCCAGCGTGTTGCGCAAGGCCGAGCAGAACGACCCCGCCGGCAGCATCCGCCTGGACGCGCCCCAGGAGCAGGACCTCGGCGGGCGTCTGGCGCAATTCGGCGAGATCCTCGCCAGCGTTGCCGACAAGGGCACCCCGCACCTGCTGTGCAGCTACCTCTATGACCTGGCCGGCCTGTTCTCCAGCTTCTACGAGAATTGCCCGATCCTGACCGCCGAGGACGCCGTCCTGCGCCAGAGCCGCCTGCGGCTGGCCGCCCTGACCGGGCGCACCCTCAAGCAGGGTCTGGAACTGCTCGGTCTGCACACCCTGGAACGCATGTAAGAGACGGATCACCGCCTGATGGCCACCAAGAAAGCCCCACCCAAGCGCGGCGCCAGTCGCAACACCTCGGCTCCCAAGAAACAGCCCCTGCCCGGCTGGGTCTGGCTCGCGTCGGGTCTGGCCATCGGGGCCTTCGTGGTGTTCCTGATGAAGCTCGAACCGGGCAACAAGGCGGTGCAGCGCGCCAAGCCGGAAGAGGGTCGCCCGGCCGCCGCGGCGGGCAACGGCAAGCCAGCCGCGACCGCCGCTGGCAAGACCGAGGGCACGCCGCCCACGCCGATCAAGCCCAAGTACGATTTCTATACCCTGCTGCCGGAATCCGAGGTGATCGTGCCGCCGGATGCCGTGCCGCGCAATCCGGCCGCCAAGCCGGCCACCCCGGCCAAGCCGGATGCCGCCGCGACCCCGGCGCAACCCGGCCAGGCGGCCACGGCGACACCGGCCACGCCCGCGACCACACCGGGCCAGCCGGCCGCCACGCCGCCCAAGGAAGCCACCACCAAGGCCCAGCCGCCGGTGACGCTGTTCTTCCTCCAGGCCGGGTCCTTCCGCACCCAGGCCGATGCCGACCGGGTCCGCGCCCAGATCATCATGCTTGGCCAGGACGTGCGGGTGGAGTCGGGCAAGGTCAAGGACGACACCTGGTACCGGGTACTGGTCGGTCCCTACAGCGATCGCGACCAGCTGACCCAGGCGCAGAAACAGCTCGCCGGCAGCGGCTTCAAGAATCTGTTGCTGCAACAGCGACGCGGTCACTGATCGGAGCAATCCCTCGCCGCGGCGCTTGAAGGGCGTCGCGGCCATCCCCATATCTCCGCGTAACCGGGGCTGACTGCCCCAAGCAACGCGGAGAGATTCCCTTGACCACCATCGTTTCTGTACGCCGCAACGGCAAGGTCGTGATCGGCGGCGACGGCCAGGTTTCCCTGGGCAATACCGTCATGAAAGGCAACGCCAAGAAAGTCCGGCGGCTGTACCGGGGCGAGGTGCTGGCCGGTTTCGCCGGCGGTACCGCCGACGCCTTTACCCTCTTCGAGCGCTTCGAGGCGCAACTCGAGAAGCACCAGGGCCACCTGGTCCGGGCCGCCGTCGAGCTGGCCAAGGACTGGCGCACCGACCGCGCCCTGCGCCGCCTGGAAGCCATGCTGGCGGTCGCCAACAAGGACGCTTCCCTGATCATCACCGGCAATGGCGACGTGGTGGAGCCCGAAGAAGGCCTGATCGCCATGGGTTCCGGTGGCGCCTATGCCCAGGCCGCCGCCCGCGCCCTGCTCATGCACACCGACCTGGGTGCGCGCGAGATCGCCGAGACCGCCCTGAATATCGCCGGTGACATCTGCGTGTTCACCAACCGCAACCTGACTATCGAGGAGCTGGACGCGCCCCAGGCGTGATCCGGTTTAGAGACTGCCCATGTCCATGACCCCCCGCGAGATCGTCCACGAACTCAATCGCCACATCATCGGCCAGGACGACGCCAAGCGCGCCGTGGCCATCGCCCTGCGCAACCGCTGGCGGCGCATGCAGCTGCCGGTCGAGCTGCGCCCCGAGGTCACGCCCAAAAACATCCTGATGATCGGCCCCACGGGTGTGGGCAAGACCGAAATCGCCCGCCGCCTGGCCAAGCTGGCCAATGCGCCCTTCCTCAAGGTGGAAGCGACCAAGTTCACCGAGGTCGGCTATGTCGGCCGCGACGTCGAGTCCATCATCCGTGACCTCGCCGATGCCGCGGTGAAGATGCTGCGCGAGCAGGAGATGGTGCGTAACCGCCATCGCGCCGAAGACGCCGCCGAAGAGCGCATCCTCGATGCCCTGCTGCCGCCGGCGCGTCCCTCGGTAGGCTTCAGCAACGAACCCCAGCCGGCGTCGACCGATAGCAACACCCGCCAGCTGTTCCGCAAGCGCCTGCGCGAAGGCCAGCTGGACGACAAGGAAATCGACATCGAGGTGGCCGATGCCCCTGCCGGCGTCGAGATCATGACCCCGCCCGGCATGGAGGAGATGACCAGCCAGCTGCAGAATCTCTTCGCCGGCATGCACAAGGGCAAGACCAAGCAGCGCAAGCTCAAGGTCAAGGAAGCGCTCAAGCTGGTGCGTGACGAGGAAGCCGCCCGTCTGGTCAACGAAGAAGAACTCAAGGGCCGCGCCCTGGAAGCCGTCGAACAGCACGGCATCGTCTTCATCGACGAGATCGACAAGGTCGCCAAGCGCGGCAACACCAGCGGTGCCGATGTGTCCCGCGAAGGCGTGCAGCGCGACCTGCTGCCGCTGATCGAGGGCTGCACCGTCAACACCAAGCTGGGCATGGTCAAGACCGACCATATCCTGTTCATCGCCTCGGGCGCCTTCCACCTGTCCAAGCCCAGCGATCTGGTGCCGGAGCTGCAGGGTCGTCTGCCGATCCGCGTCGAGCTCAAGGCGCTGACCCCGCAGGACTTCGAGCGCATCCTCACCGAGCCGCACGCCTCGCTCACCGAGCAGTATCGCGAACTGCTCAAGACCGAGGGGCTGCTGGTGGAATTCGCCGCCGACGGCATCACCCGCATCGCCGAGATCGCCTGGCAGGTCAACGAGAAGACCGAGAACATCGGTGCCCGGCGCCTGCATACCCTGCTGGAACGCCTGCTGGAAGAGGTGTCCTTCAGCGCCGCCGACCTCGCCGGCCAGCAGAATGGCGAGCCCATCGTCATCGACGCGGCCTATGTGAACGGCCACCTGGGCGAACTGGCCCAGGACGAAGACCTGTCGCGCTATATACTGTAACGGTAGGTTTGGTGCATTCGTGATCTCGGCCATCGGCCGCTCCTACAGGAGACATCGAACCCTGTAGGAGCGGCCGCATCGGCGGACCGCCATGGCCGCGATGGCCTCAGGCAAAGACTGCAAAACCGCTCAGAGAACCTCACCATGCGTACTCCCACCGCCATCCAGCTCCACAAGGCTTCGAAGACCCTCAGCGTCAGCTATGGCGCGGAAACCTTCGAGCTGCCCGCCGAATTCCTGCGCGTGCATTCGCCCTCGGCCGAGGTTCAGGGACACGGCAATCCGGTATTGCAGTGGGGCAAGCAGCAGGTCGGCATCAGCGCCGTCGAACCGGCCGGGCGCTATGCCATCAAGCTGACCTTCGACGACGGCCACGACAGCGGCCTGTTCAGCTGGGACTATCTCTATGAACTGGGCAGTCGCCGCGACGCGCTCTGGGCCGACTACCTGGAACAACTGGCCCGCGCCGGCAAGACGCGGGACCCGCATGTCAGCGCGGTCAAGCTGATGCTCTGAGCGGACTCAGGCCGCCAGGGCCTTGTCCAGCTTGCGCTCGATTTCCTTCTCGATCTGGCCACTGAGCATCGAGAACATCATGCCCAGGGTCGCCAGCACCCGCACCCGGTCCTCACCGACCTCGATCCGCCCATCCACGCCGCTGCGCGTGAACTTCAGGGTATCGCCTTCCCAGGCGCAGGCCACCCCATAGTCGCGCGTGAGTTTTTCCGCCAGCTGGTCGGTCTTCTGGCGAACGCTTTCCAGGCCGAGCGAATGGCTGCGTTCGATGGTGATCTGGGACATCGGGGAACTCCGGATAAGGGTCCCTGACTATAGCGAGGGCCCGGCACCTCGCCAATCGCGAGAACCGAGCGGTCAGCCAGGTTTTAGCCAGGCAAGCCGGGCGATCCCCCTGCTAGAATGCCCTCTTGTCCCTGTCCCAGGTGTAGCCCCATGAGCGATCCGCGCAAAGGCCCCGAGGCCGAATCCCAGACCCACTTCGGCTACCAGAGCGTTCCGGAGAGCCAGAAGGCTTACAAGGTCGCGGAAGTCTTCCATTCGGTCGCGGCCAAGTACGATGTGATGAACGACCTGATGTCGGCGGGCATCCACCGGCTGTGGAAGAGATTCACCATCGAACTCTCCGGCGTGCGCCGCGGCAACCGGGTGCTGGACATCGCCGGCGGTACCGGCGACCTGACCAAGCAGTTCGCCCGCCTGGTCGGCCCCACCGGCGAGGTGGTCCTGGCCGACATCAACGATTCCATGCTCAGGGTCGGACGCGACCGCCTGCTCGACGAAGGCGTCGCCAGCAACGTGCGCTTCGTCCAGGCCGATGCCGAGAAGCTGCCCTTCCCCGACAACCACTTCGACTGCATCACCATCGCCTTCGGTCTGCGCAACGTCACCCACAAGGACCAGGCGCTGGCCTCCATGCTGCGCGTGCTCAAGCCCGGCGGCCGGCTGCTGGTGCTGGAATTCTCCAAGCCCACCAATCCGCTGGTGTCCAAGGCCTATGACGCCTACTCCTTCGGCTTCCTGCCGCTGATGGGCAAGCTGGTGGCCGGTGACGCCGACAGCTATCGCTACCTGGCCGAATCCATCCGCATGCACCCCGACCAGCAGACCCTCAAGGCCATGATGGAAGAGACCGGCTTCGCCCGGGTGACCTTCCACAACATGACCGGCGGCGTGGTCGCCCTGCACCGCGGCATCAAGCCCTGATGGCCCTCGTCACCCAGGCGTTGCTGGCCGCGCTGGAGCGTGGCCTGAATCCGCTGCTGGCGCTGGATCCGGTGGCGCTGCCGCGACTGGCCGGCCTGACCGGCCGGGTGATCGCGGTCCAGACCCGGCAACCGGCGTTGCGCCTCTACATCCTGCCCGCGGGTGACGGCCTGCACTTCGCCGCCCATCACGAGGGCGACATCGACTGCACCCTGAGCGCCCCGGCGACGCGCCTGGCCGAGCTGGCCCTGGCCCGCGACAAGCAGCGGGTGCTGCACCAGCCGGACGTCCGCCTGGAAGGCGACAGCACCCTGCTGATCGAGCTGTCCGATATCCTGCAGAAGCTGGAGCTGGACTGGCAGCACGAGGTCAGTCGCTGGCTCGGCCCGCTGCCCGCGGCGCTGCTCGGCGATCTGACCCGGCGTGGCCAGGCCCTTGGCGAACAGAGTCGTGACAGTCTGCAGCTGACGCTGTCCAACTGGCTGAACGAAGAGAGTCGTCAGCTGGTCGGCCGCCTGGAAGGCGAGGCCCGCTTCGCCGAGATCGATGCCCTGCGCCTGGACGTGGATCGTCTCGACGCCCGTCTCGCCCGCCTGGGCGCCGCCCGCAACGCCAGGGATAACCCCGACGAATGAAGCTGTTCGCTGCCCTCAACCGCCTGTTGCGGATCTTCTTCGTGGTGATCCGCTATCGGCTGGACGACATCGTCTACGCCCTGCCGCTGCCCTGGTACCTGCGCGCCACCCGCTATGTGCTGCCCTGGCGCTGGCTGCCGCGGCCGAGCAAGACCCTGCCGCGCGGCGCCCGCCTGCGCCTGGCGCTGGAAGGCCTGGGCCCGGTGTTCGTCAAGTTCGGCCAGATCCTCTCCACCCGTCGCGACCTCATGCCCGAGGATATCGCCGACGAACTGATGTTCCTGCAGGACAAGGTCCCGCCCTTTCCACCGGAAAAGGCCGTGGCGCTCATCGAGTCGCAACTCGGCGTCCCCATCAAGCAGGCCTTCGCCCGTTTCGACCACCAGCCGCTGGCCTCGGCCTCGGTGGCCCAGGTGCATGCCGCCCAGCTGCGTACCGGCGAAGAGGTGGTGGTCAAGGTGGTACGGCCCGGCCTGAAGGGCATCATCAGCCAGGACATCGCCTGGCTGTTCCTGCTTGCGCGCATGGCCGAGCGGCTGTCCGCCGAAGCCCGCCGCCTGCACCCGATGGATGTGGTCAGCGACTACGAGAAGACCATCTACGACGAACTGGACCTCCTGCGCGAAGCCGCCAACTCCAGCCAGCTCAGACGCAATTTCGACGGCTCCGAGCGCCTCTATGTGCCCCAGGTGTACTGGGACTGGTGCCGCGAGCGGGTGCTGGTCATGGAGCGCATCTACGGCATCCCGGTGACCGACCTGGCCGCGCTGCGCGACCAGGGCACCGACTTCAAGCTGCTGGCCGAACGCGGCGTGGAGATCTTCTTCACCCAGGTGTTCCGCGACAGCTTCTTCCATGCCGACATGCACCCGGGCAACATCTTCGTCAGCACCGCCAAGCCGTGGGATCCGCTCTACATCGCCGTGGACTGCGGCATCATCGGCAGCCTGACCCCCGAGGACCAGGACTACCTGGCGCGCAACCTCTGGGCCTTCTTCCAGCGCGACTACCGCAAGGTCGCCCAGCTGCACATCGACTCCGGCTGGGTGCCGGCCAACACCCAGGTCAACGAACTGGAAGCGGCCATCCGCACCGTCTGCGAACCCATCTTCGAGAAGCCGCTCAAGGACATCTCCTTCGGCCAGCTGCTGCTGCGGCTGTTCCAGGTGGCACGCCGCTTCAACATGGAAATCCAGCCGCAGCTGGTGCTGCTGCAGAAGACCCTGCTCAACATCGAAGGCCTGGGCCGCCAGCTCTATCCGGACCTGGACCTCTGGTCCACCGCCAAGCCCTATCTGGAAAAGTGGATGCGCAAGCGGCTGAGTCCGCCCCAGGTCGCCCGCAACATCCAGCAGCAACTGGAGCAGATCCCGCATCTGGCGCAGATGGCCCGCGACACCCTGGAACGCATCACTCAGCCCCACCGCAAGGACCCGCCCAATCCCTGGGGGGATCGCCGCGACGACTGGATCGTGCGCGTCATAGGCGCGGTGCTGCTGGTGGGCGCCGCCCAGCTGGGTCTCGAACCCCAGGCCCATGCCTGGCCGGCCTGGGCCATGCTGGTCGGCGGCCTGGTTCTGGTGATCAGGCGCTGAACTCCTTAAGCTGTAACCTTCCTGTCATTTTTATCGGGCGAAATACACGCCCTCAGCCACTGGTGCCCTGCCGCTGTATTCGAGCCGCGTCTTGTGCGAGGCTGGTACCCTAAATTCGTAGTACTGAACAGACCGATGAGCGACTGGTTAGACGAGATCCACTGGAACAGCGATGGCCTGGTACCGGCCATCGCCCAGGACCCCACCTCGGGGCGCATCCTGATGATGGCCTGGATGAACCGCGAATCCCTGGCCCTGACCGCTGCCGAAGGCCGTGCCGTCTACTGGTCGCGTTCGCGCAACCGGCTGTGGCGCAAGGGCGAGGAATCCGGGCACGTGCAGCGCGTCATCGAGCTGCGCCTGGATTGCGATGCCGACGTGGTGGTGCTGCAGGTGGAACAGCTCGGTGGCATCGCCTGCCATACCGGCCGGGAAAGCTGCTTCTATCGCGTGTTGCGCGAGGGCCAGTGGGAGACCGTCGATCCGGTGGTCAAGGACCCCAGCGCCATCTATGCCGGAGGGCACGGCCATGACTGACACCCTCGCGCGCCTGGCGCAGGTGCTGGAAGAACGCAAGCAGGCCGCCCCGGACTCCTCCTATGTGGCCAGCCTCTACCACAAGGGTCTGAACAAGATCCTGGAAAAGGTCGGCGAAGAAAGCGTCGAGACCATTCTCGCCGCCAAGGACGCCGCCATCAGCCAGCAATACGACGACGTCATCTACGAGACCGCCGACCTCTGGTTCCACAGCCTGATCATGCTCTCGGCCCTGGGCCAGCATCCCCAGGCCGTGCTGGACGAGCTGGATCGTCGTTTCGGCCTCTCCGGGCACGCCGAAAAGGCCGCCCGCACTCAATCCTGACCCCAAGCTTCGCAACGAGGAAAGACCATGGGTATCTTCGACTGGAAACACTGGATCGTCATCCTGCTCGTCGTGGTGATCGTCTTTGGCACCAAACGCCTGAAGCATCTGGGCTCCGACGTGGGCGAAGCCATCAAGGGCTTCCGCAAGGCCATGCACACCGACGAGGACGACAAGGCCGAACAGCCGGCGCCCACCGCCAGCACGGCCAACCCGAATGCGCCCCTGAATCGTCCCCAGACCTTCGATGCCGAGCACCGCAAGGTCGAAGAGCCGGTGGTGCGCAAGGACTAAGGCCCCGCCATGTTCGGAATCAGCTTTCCCGAAATGATGCTGGTGGGGTTCGTCGCCCTGCTGGTGCTGGGCCCGGAACGCCTGCCCGGTGCTGCGCGCACCGCGGGTCTGTGGATCGGTCGCCTGAGGCGCAGCTTCAACAGCATCCGCCAGGAAGTGGAGCGCGAGATCGGCGCTGACGAAATTCGCCAGCAGCTGCGCAACGAGCATATCCTGTCCATGGAACAGCGCGACAACCGGCCCAAGCCTGCCGCTTCCACCCCGGAAGCCCAGACCCCACCGGCCGCCGTTGCTCCGCCCATGCCCCAGGACGTGGTTGCCGAACGCCCGCAGGATCCGCCCCAGACGCCGCCAAGAGCACCATGAGCGACAAGCCTTCCGAACACGATGACCAGGAAATGCCCCTGGTCTCGCACCTCACCGAATTGCGCACCCGCATCCTCCGATGCGTGCTGGCGACCTTTCTGATCTTTCTCGGGCTGTTCTACTTCGCCCAGAAGATCTATGCCTTCGCCTCCGAGCCGATCCGCCGCGTCCTTCCCGAGGGCGCGACCATGATCTCCACGGACGTCACCTCGCCGTTCCTCGCGCCCTTCAAGCTGACGCTGGTGGTGTCGCTGTTCATCGCCATGCCGGTGATCCTGCACCAGGTCTGGGGGTTCGTCGCGCCCGGGCTCTATCGTCACGAGAAGAAGGTCGCCATCCCGCTGCTGATCTCCAGCATCGTGCTGTTCTACGCCGGCATGGCCTTCGCCTACTTCCTGGTGTTCCCGATCATCTTCCACTTCTTCAGCAGCATCACGCCGGAAGGCGCCATGATGATGCCGGATCTGAACGCCTATCTGGATTTCATCCTGACGCTGTTCTTCGCCTTTGGCGTGGCCTTCGAGATCCCGGTGGCCACCGTGCTGCTGATCTGGATCGGCGTGGTCGATGTGGCCTACCTGAAGAAGATCCGCCCCTACGTCATCATCGGCTGTTTCGTGGTCGGCATGATCCTGACCCCGCCGGACGTCTTCTCCCAGACCATGCTCGCCGTACCCATGTGGCTGCTGTTCGAGATCGGCCTGCTGTTCGGCCGCTTCGTGCAGAAGCGCGAGCGCCCGCTGGCCGACGAAGACGCCGCCCCCGAAGCCCAGCCGCCCGCCGAACGTCCGTGAATCTGATCCTGCTCGAAGCGGCCGACTTCACGGCTGCTGACCGGGTCGTGCTGCGCGATCCGCGCCGTCTCGCCCATCTGCGTGAGGTCCACCAGGCGGCCGCTGGCGACCGGATGCGCGTCGGCCTCCTGGATGGTCTGATGGGTTCCGGCCAGATCGAGTCCCTCGACGCCGGCCAGGCCTGCCTGACCGTCACCCTCGACCAACCACCGCCGGCCAAGCTGCCGCTCACCCTGCTGCTGGCCCTGCCCCGTCCCAAGATGCTGCGCCGGGTACTGCAGACGGTGTCCGCCATGGGCGTCGCGCGCCTGGTGCTGCTGAACAGCTACCGGGTGGAAAAGAGCTTCTGGCAGACCCCGTTCCTCGAGCCCGCGGCTATCGAGGAGCAATTGCGCCTGGGGCTGGAGCAGGCCCGGGACACGGTGCTGCCGGAGGTGCTGATCGAAAAGCGATTCAAGCCCTTCGTCGAGGATCGCCTGCCCGCGCTCGCCGCCGGCACCCGCGGCCTGGTCGGTCATCCGGGCAACTACCCGGCCTGCCCTCGCGCCCTCAACGAGCCCGTGACGCTGGCGATCGGTCCCGAGGGTGGCTGGATACCCTATGAGGTCGAAAAGCTGCAGGAAGCGGGTCTGGCGCCCGTACAGCTCGGTGAGCGCATCCTGCGCGTCGAGAACGCCGTACCCGCCCTCCTCGCCCGCCTGTTCTAGCCCGACCACGGACAAGAAAAAGCCCCGGCGTCTCGCGACACCGGGGCTTTTTCAATGCGCGGAGCGCCGCCTCAGGAGGCAGACCGCGGGGTCAGGCTGGCCGGACTGGCTGCGGCATCCGCGGCCGAGTCACTGTGGGAGCGCGGCCGCAGGGTGGCGTAGGCTTCCCGCCAGTTGCGGTGCTCTTCAGCCTTCCAGACCTGCAGGTGCAGTTGCGCCATGCCGTCCGGATCGCTGAGCAGACGCCACTGGTCGTCGCCCTTGGTCTTTTCCGGACCGGCGGCCAGGACCCGGGCCACCCGCTCTTCGCGCAGCCGGCGCGCCGGCTCCACCACCTTGCCGTGGCGACCGCGGGCCATGCCGATGGCCAGGGCATTGAGCACCGGATCGACGGTGGCGCGCAGGAAGCCCCTGGTCAGGGCATTGCGGTTGTTCAGGTGCAGGTACTCGTCGGTCGCCACCAGCTCGCGCGGCGGTGCGTACTCTTCCGGGATCAGGAACAGGTGATGGCGGCGACTGCCCAGACCCAGGTTGGTCCGGCTGGAAATCACCGACACCGGTGCCGACAGGATCAGCGACACCACGATGGGCGACAGCCACCAGAGGAAGCGCGGATCCAGCCAGGCCACGCCGGCGGTCCAGATCAGACCGAGCAGCATCTGCGAACCATGGCGGCGGAAGGCTTCGCTCCAGGGCGTGTCGTTGTCATCCCGCTGGGGCGAATTCCACTGCACCGACCAGCCCAGGAAGGCGGCGGTCACGAACACCGTGTGGAACAGCATCCGCACCGGTGCCAGCAGCACCGAGAAGAGCATCTCCAGCATCATGGAAAGGAACAGCCGCAGGCCGCCACCGAATTCCTTGGCGCCCTTGGCGATGATCAGCACCACGCTGAGCAGCTTGGGCAGGAACAGCAGGATCAGGGTGGTGGAGAACAGCGCGATGGCCTGCTCCGGATGCCACTGGGGCCAGACCGGGAATAGCTGGCGGGGCTGGAAGAAGTACTGCGGCTCCAGCAGCTTGTGGATCGCCAAGAGCGCCGTGGACAGCACCAGGAAGAGGAACCACAGCGGCGCCGACAGGTAGGACATCACCCCGGTGAGGAACACCGCGCGGTGTACCGGGTGCATGCCCTTGACCAGAAACAGCCGGAAGTTCATCAGGTTGCCATGGCACCAGCGACGGTCACGCTTGAGTTCGTCCAGCAGGTTGGGCGGCAGTTCTTCGTAGCTGCCCGGCAGGTCGTAGGCGATCCACACGCCCCAGCCGGAACGCCGCATCAGCGCCGCTTCGACGAAGTCGTGAGAGAGAATCGCACCGGCGAACGAACCCGTGCCCGGCAGCGGTGCCAGGGCGCAGTGGTCGATGAACGGCTTGACCCGGATGATGGCGTTGTGGCCCCAGTAGTGGGATTCACCCAGCTGCCAGAAGTGCAGGCCGGCGGTGAACAGCGGTCCGTACACGCGGGTGGCGAACTGCTGCAGGCGCGCGTACAGGGTGTCCATGCCGGACGCCTTGGGCGCGGTCTGGATGATGCCGGCACGCGGATTGGCTTCCATCAGCCGGACCAGGCTGGCCAGGCATTCGCCGCTCATGACGCTGTCGGCGTCGAGCACCACCATGTACTTGTACTGGCTGCCCCAGCGACGGCAGAAGTCGTCGATGTTGCCGCTCTTGCGCTTCACCCGACGACGACGACGGCGATAGAAGATGTGGCCGAAGCCACCGACCTCGCGGCACAGCTCCAGCCAGGCCTTTTCTTCGGCCACGCATTTGTCCGGATCGTTGCTGTCGCTGAGGATGAAGAAGTCGAAGTGCTCCAGCTCGCCGCTGGCGCGGACCGACTCGTAGGTGGCGCGCAGACCGGCGAAGACCCTTGGCACGTCTTCGTTGGCGATGGGCATCACCAGGGCGGTACGCGACTGGGGATCGATCGGCTCGGTGCCGGTGGAGCTGGCCGAGATGCTGTACTTGTCGCGGCCGCTGAGCAGCTGCCAGAAGCCCATCAGGGCGGTCCAGAAACCGGCGGACACCCAGCAGAACAGCAGGGCGAAGAGCAGCAGGATGCTGGTCTGCACCACATAGGGCAGTACCTGGCGGATGGACTCGCCCCAGCCCTGACGGTAGACCTCGCCGAGATCGACCAGCGCCCAGCCCTGATAGGGCAGCACGGCCTTCATGTACCAGGTGGCGATGCCGGTCTGCACCAGCATCAGGATCAGCAGGATGAAGCGCCGGAAGGAACCTACCTTGCGCCAGTGCGCATGGGCATCGGCTTCGGGATCGGGTTGCCAGCGGCTGTGATCCTTGCGGCCGAGCAGCCGCTTCCAGCTCCGCGCCACGGGATTGGTGCGCCAGGGATCGGGCACCATCATGGAGCGGGTCATGGGCGGGGTGGCCTTGATGAAGACGCGACCCTGGGCATCGCTGCCCAGCAGCTCGCCATCCTCCAGGGTGTCGTCCCAACCGGCGGCCAGACGCGCTTCGGTGGAGGCGATCACCGCCTCGGCCCCCTGGGCGCCTTCGCCGCGGGCACCGGCCAGTTGCCGGTGCAGCGACTCGACGTCCGCCGTCTGGTCCAGCACCTGCCGTTGCCCGGCGGGCAACGGCAGGTGTTCGAGGTAGTCGCCAGCAGCGGCGACCGAGGTATCGCGGGTGGTGTTATTCATTGGCAGGTAGCTGGTAAGTCCAGGTTTCGCTGAGCGGTTTGTCACCCTGGGCGAGGTTGGCGCGCATTTCCACCGGCTTGGTCTGATCCTTGACCTTGAGTCTCAAGGTCAGGCGATAGCCCTTGGTAACCGGGTTGTAGCGCACAGAGTTCTCGACCAGTTCACCGTTGGCATCCAGGCTGACCTGGGAGCCGACCTGCGAATCCTCGGGCAGGTCATCGAGGTTCGGACCTTCGAAGTCGATGATGTAGGCCAGGCTGCCATCGGTCTGGCGCACCAGGTTGGACTGGCGCACGTCACCGGTGGACAGACGGGTCTGGGAGACCCAGGCCAGGTCCTTGGTGTGCAGGTTGGGTTCGTCGGTGGTGAAGTGCAGGCGATAGCTGACATCGATCGGCTGGCCCTTCTCCGGCAGGGTGTCCGGCGTCCAGAAGGCCACGATGTTGTCGTTGGTCTCGTCCGGGGTGGGGATTTCCACCAGCTCGACGTGACCCTTGCCCCAGTCGCCCTTGGGCTCTACCCAGCCGCTGGGACGCTTGTCGTAGCGCTCGTCCAGGTCCTGGTACTTGTAGAACTCGTGGCCACGCTGCAGCAGACCGAAACCGCGCGGATTCTCGATGGTGTAAGTGCTGACCGACAGGCGGCGCGGGTTGTTCAGCGGACGCCACAGCCACTCACCGTTGCCGGCATGGATGGCCAGACCGTTGGAGTCGTGCAGTGCCGGACGATAGTTGACCTGGGCGCTCGGCTGGTTGGGGCCGAACAGGTACATGCTGGTCAACGGCGCGATACCCAGCTTGTTGACGTTGTCGCGCAGGAACACCTTGGCTTCGACGTCGACGGTGCTGTCCTTGCCGGGAGTCAGCACGAAGCGATAGGCACCGGTGGCGCGCGGCGAATCGAGCAGCGCATAGATCACCAGGTTGCGGCGATCCGACTGGGGCTGTTCGACCCAGAATTCAGTGAAGCGCGGAAATTCCTCGCCGGACGGCAGCGCGGTGTCGATGGCCAGGCCACGGGCGGACAGGCCATAGACCTGGTTCTTGCCGATCACGCGGAAATAGCTGGCGCCGAGCATGGTCATCAGCTCGTCATGCTTGTCCGCCTTGTTCAGCGGATAGAGCACCTTGAATCCGGCGAAGCCGAGATCCTTGAGCTGGGCCTGGTCGACCTGCAGGTTGCCGAAGTTGAACATCGAGGGATCGTATTTGATCTCTTCGACATTGTTGGCGGTGACCTCGTTGATCTTCACCGGCACGCTGTAGTGCATGCCCTCGTGATAGAA
The DNA here is from genome assembly GCF_003057735.2 of Pseudomonas sp. RIT411. Lineage (NCBI taxonomy): Bacteria > Pseudomonadati > Pseudomonadota > Gammaproteobacteria > Pseudomonadales > Pseudomonadaceae > Pseudomonas > Pseudomonas sp. RIT411. Next base: position 16,039 of record NZ_QBIZ02000010.1, on the reverse strand, counting down.
ATTCAGGCGGAAGGGCGTCTTGGCATCCTTCCAGTAGGCCTTGTCCTGATTGAAGGTGATCTGCTGATAGTCGGCATACTTCATGCCGCTGAAGGATGCGGGCAGGTTGCTCTTGGGCGCGACGAATTTCTGGCCGGAGAGTTCTTTGGCCTTGGCGGCCACGTCGTCCAGGCTGAAGGCCAGGGCCTGGGCACTGAACAGACCCAGAGCGACGGAGAGCCCGATCAGGGCGAAGCCCTGCTTGCCCGGCTTAACTTTGGAATGAGATAACACGCAGCCTCCTAAATCAGCGTACGAATACGTTTGGCGACGGGTGGTCGCAAAACGGATAGGCAGAGGTCCGACTCCCGCAGGGGTCAATGATTCCCCAGTTGGACGACCGTTCAAACTCGAACTGCGCAATCATAGACACTTGGCAGGGCGCTGTAAGGGGCGCCCTCACTAAATCGACAATAAAAATGTCACTGGTCCGTCGTTGACCAGGGAAACCTGCATGTCGGCGCCGAAACGACCGGTCTGGACCTCGGGATGAAGGTCGCGGGCGAGGCCTACCAGATGGTTGAACAGCCGCTCGCCCTGGGCCGGTGGCGCGGCGCTGGAAAAGCTCGGCCGGCGGCCGCTGCGGGTATCGGCGGCCAGGGTGAACTGGGAGACCAGCAGCAAGCCGCCGCCGACGTCCTGCAGGGACAGATTCATGCGCTGCTCGCCGTCGGCGAACACCCGGTACTCCAGCAGTCGCTTGAGCATGCGACTGCAGACGGCCTCGTCATCCGCCGGCTCGATACCGACCAGGACCAGCAGGCCCGCGCCTATGGCGCCGACCGTATGGCCCTCAACCTCGACGCTGGCGCGGCTGACCCTTTGCAGCAGCGCCTTCACTCGGCCTCCTGGGGCAGATCGAGCAGCTGGCGGGCGATCTGATCGGTCGCCCGCACCAGGGCGTCGCAGATACCGGGCTCGCTGGCCGCATGACCGGCGTCGCGGATGATCTGCAATTCGCTGCCCGGCCAGGCGTGGTGCAGGGCCCAGGCATTGTCCAGCGGGCAGACCATGTCGTAGCGGCCGTGCACGATCACCGCCGGGATATGGGCGATCCGGGGCATGTCGCGCAGGAGCTGGTCGGGCTCGAGGAAGGCATCGTTGATGAAGTAGTGGCACTCGATGCGGGCGATGGCCAGGGCGTGCTCGCTGAATTTCTCCAGCACGTCGGGATTGGGCCTCAGGGTCACCGTACGCCCCTCCCAGCAGGACCAGGCGCGCGCGGCGGACATCTGTGCCAGTTCGTCCGGACCGGTCAGGCGGCGATAGTAGGCCTGGATGAGGTTGCCGCGCTCTTCCTCGGCGATGGGGTGCAGATAGTCCTGCCAGAAATCGGGAAACAGCCGGCTCGCGCCTTCCTGGTAGAACCACTGCAGATCCACCGGGCGGCAGAGAAAGATGCCGCGCAGGACCATGGCCTTGACCCGCTCGGGATGGCGCTGGGCATAGGCCAGCGCCAGGGTCGACCCCCAGGAGCCACCGAACAGCACCCATTGCTCGATGCCCAGGTGTTCGCGCAGGCGCTCGATGTCCTCGACCAGGTGCCAGGTGGTGTTGTTCTCCAGGCTGGCATAGGGCGTGGAGCGACCGCAGCCGCGCTGATCGAAGGTGACGATGCGGTAGAGATTGGGATCGAAGAAGCGCCGGCTCAAGCGATCGCATCCGGAGCCGGGTCCGCCATGGATGAACAGCACCGGCAGACCATCCGGCGAGCCGCTCTCATCGACATAGAGCACATGGGGCGCTTCGACGGCCAGCTCGTGGCGGGCGTAAGGCTTGATTTCCGGATACAGATTCAGCATGTCGCGCTCCGCGGGGCAGGGTCGGCCCCTTCATCATAGACCTGCACCTTACCGGGTTTCCACGCTACCCGGGCTTGCTTCACGTCCAGTGGCACCCGCACCATCGACGACCAGTCGCCCGAGGAGATCGCCATGTCCCATGCCAAGCTGCAGTTGCTGCTGATCGATCCGCAAAACGATTTCTGCGACCTGCCGGGTGCGGCCCTGCCGGTGCCCGGTGCGGTGGCCGGGCTGCAGCGCGTCGCGGCCCTGATCGAGCGCCTGGGTGCCCGCCTCAGCGGGGTGCAGGTGACCCTGGACTCCCATCAACCGCTGCACATCGCCCATCCGCACAGCTGGCAGGATGCCCAGGGCCAGCCACCGGCGCCCTTTACCCAGATCGGTGCGGACGAGGTGGCCAGCGGTCGCTGGCAGACCCGTGATCCAGCCGAACGTGCCCGGGCGCTGGCCTATGTGCAGGCGCTGGAAGCCGGGGGTCGCTATCGCCTGGTGATCTGGCCGGAGCACTGCCTGGTGGGCGGCTGGGGCCATGGGGTGCAGCAGGATGTCCATCAGGCGCTCAATGCCTGGGGCCGGCAGCAGGGACGCCTGGTGGATTTCATCGCCAAGGGCGGCAATCCCCATACCGAACATTATTCGGCACTGCGCGCCGAGGTCCCGGATCCGGCGGACCCGGGCACCGCGGTGGACGCTGGCCTGATCGCCCGCCTCCAGGCGGCCGATACCCTGTTGATCGCCGGCGAAGCGCTTTCGCACTGCGTGGCCAGCACCGTTCGCGATCTGCTGGAATTCTGGCCGCGGGAGAGGCGCCAGGACCTAGTGCTGCTGACCGACTGCAGTCATTCGGTGCCGGGCTTCGAAGCCCAGGGCGACGCCCTCCTCGCCGAGATGCGCGCCGCCGGCATCCGCCTGGCGACCTCGACGGACGTGCTCTAGCCCGTCCGTCCGCGGCCCTACTTGATCTCGTAGAGACCGGTGTAGGTCGCCGAAGCCAGCTGGTTGAGGTGGATCATGAAGCGACCGACCGCATTGGTCGCGTCCGCCGGCACCGGCAGCTGATCGACCTTGAGCGCATGCAGCTGGAAGATGTAGCGGTGCGGCTTGTCACCCTTGGGCGGCGCCGCGCCGCCGAAGCCGCGGGTGCCATAGTCGTTGATCAGCTGCAGGGCGCCCGCCGGCAGACCCGAGCCATCGGCGCGGCCGGCGTCTTCCGCCAGGCCCTGGGTACCGACCGGGATGTTGACCACCACCCAGTGCCAGAACCCGCTGCCGGTGGGGGCGTCCGGATCGTAGACGGTCAGCGCCAGGCTCTTGGTATCGGCCGGCAGATCGGACCACTGCAGCGCGGGCGAGATGTTGTCGCCGTGGGCACCGAAGTCGGCCACGTCGAATTCGTGGCGCTTGGGCATGAAGGCGTTGTCGGAAAAGGCATCGGTCCAGAGTTTCACGGGGAGCTCCTGTGGCCTAGGGCATGTGGGCGTCGGTCTCGCGCCAGACCAGACGATTGAGGTTGTAGCCCTTCTCGCGGGCGATGCGCAGCAGCTTTTCGCTCTGCGCCGCGGAAATGTCGGGCTTGCGCGCCAGCAACCAGAGGTACTTGCGATCCGGACTGCCGACCAGGGCGGTCTTGTAGTCGTCGTCGACATAGAGGATCCAGTAGGGTCCCTTGGCGACATTGGGCAGGACACCGCTGAACCAGGTATCGAAGCGCACTTCCAGGCGATCGGTCACGCCCGGCTTGATGGGGGTGGCGGTGCCGGTGGCTTCCTCCACCTTGCCGTCCAGGGTACGGCAGCGGTTGAACACGGCGACCGAGCCGTCGGCCATGACGTGATAGTTGGCTTCGGACTGGGCGCACTTGCGCTGGAAGAACATCGGCAGCCGCGCCACCTCGTACCAGTGTCCCTGGTAGCGCTGCAGGTCGACATTGCCCGCGGTGAGCGGCGGGACTTCGCGCGGGCCGCTGGCGCAGGCCGCGAGCAGTCCGGCGGCACCCGCCAGCAGTAGCAGTTTGGTAGAGGTTTTCATCGCAGACCCTGCCCGGCGAACATCGCCACCTTATCGTTGAGATACTGCACGCTGATGAAGGAGCCGCGATCGCCCCAGGTACAGGTGGTGACGCCCAGGGCACCCGCGCATTCCGTGGGTACACCCAGGATCTGCTCCACCTCGGCCTTGGTCTGGCCGGCCTTGAGCCGGGAATAGTTTTCCTGATTGACCTTGCCGCAGCCAGCCAGCATCAGACTGCCCACCAGCAACAGCGCCAAGCGCCCTTTCATACCTCTGCTCCTCCATCCTGACGGCAAGGCTATAGAGCCCGCCCGGCCGCCAGGGTTCGCTTCGTCAGCCGGCGAGATAGGAGGAACGGGTCAGGCCCAGGCGCATGGCGTCGAGGAACTGGGTGCGCTCGCGCGCGGTGAGGCGCGCACTGGCTACCTTGTCGCGGTAGTAGGTCATCAGCTCCTCGGGCGAGAGGTGCACGTACCTGAGCATGTCCTCGATGGTGTCGTGGGTCTCGATGCCCCCGTGGCGCACACTGCCGTCGGCGTCCTGGTAGACGTTCACCGAATCGGTGTCGCCGAACAGGTTGTGCATGTCGCCGAGGATCTCCTGGTAGGCGCCCACCAGGAACACCGCCAGCAGATAGTCTTCGCCCTCGCGCACCTCGTGCACCGGCAGGCTGGTCTCGATGCTCTGCTCGTCGACGTACTGCTTGATCTTGCCGTCGGAGTCGCAGGTCAGGTCCTGCAGCACGGCGCGGCGCACCGGCTCCTCGTCCAGGCGGGTCAGGGGCACGATGGGCAGGATCTGGTCGATGGCCCAGGTGTCGGGCAGGCTCTGGAACACCGAGAAGTTGCAGATGTACTTGTCGGCCAGCTTGTCGTTGAGTTCGTCGAGCACCTGGCGGTGGGAACGCTGGCGCGCCTTGAGCTGGTTGTAGAGGCGACGGCAGATGGCGAAGTAGCACTGCTCGGCCAGGGCCTTGTCGCTCAGGCTCAGGGTGCCGGCGGCGTACTGGGCGGCGGCTTCGCTGACGTACTGGGTGGCGCGCCAGTAGGTCTCGGTGACCATCTCCGGATCGGTGTCGCCGAGCAGTTCGGCCAGCCACTGCACCACCTCGGCCTTGCCTTCGAAGCGCTCGCTGGCCGGCACGCTGTCGTTGTGGCGTTCGACGTCGGTGACCTGCATCACCAGCATGGCGTGGTGGGCGGTCATGGCGCGACCGCTTTCCGAGAAGATGTTCGGATGCGGCAACTCCTGCTGGTCGCAGAATTCCTTGAGCATGCCGACCACGGTACCGGCGTAGTCGTCCATGTCGTAGTTGATCGAGCTGGCGTTGCGCGAGTGGGTGCCGTCGTAGTCGACGCCCAGACCGCCGCCGACATCGATGTGGTCCAGCGGCAGGCCCAGGGCGCGCAGCTCGGCGTAGTAGCGGATGGCTTCGCGGAAGCCCTGGCGGTAGTCGGCCAGGTTGGCGATCTGCGAACCCATGTGGAAGTGCAGCAGGCGCACGCCCTGCTCCAGGCCGGCGGCGCGGAAGCGCTCGATCACCGACAGCAGCTGGGCGGCGGAGAGACCGAACTTGGACTTCTCGCCACCGGTGTCGGCCCACTTGCTCGACGCCAGGGACGACAGCCGCACCCGCAGGCCGACCTGGGGCGTGACCTTGAGCTCGGCCGCCTCCTCGATCACCAGCGGGACCTCGGATTCCTTCTCGATGACGATGAAGACGCTGTGGCCCAGCTTCTGGCCCATCAGCGCCAGGCGGATGAATTCGCGGTCCTTGTAGCCGTTGCAGACGATGGTGCCGCCCTTGGGCGCCAGCGCCAGCACCGCCATCAGCTCCGGCTTGGAGCCGGCTTCCAGGCCGATGGAGACGTCACGGGTGGCGATGATGTTTTCCACCACCGCCTCCTGCTGGTTGACCTTGATCGGATAGAGGGCGGTGTAGCGACCCTGGTAGTCCAGGCGCTCGATGTTGCGATCGAAGGCGCCGGTCAGGTGGCGCACCTGGCCCTGGAGGATGTCGGGGAAACGCACCAGCAGCGGCAGCGACAGCCCCGCTTCGCGCAGCTGGCCGACCAGCACATGGAGGTCGATCGGCTGGCCATCCGGGCCGTGGGGGCGGACTTCGACGTTGCCGGCGTCGCTGATGGCGAAGTAGCCGGCACCCCAGTGGCGAATACCATAGACGCTGCGGCTGTCCGCCACGGTCCACTGGCTGCCGTCATCTTTGCGCGTGCGTCGTGGGGACATTCGCGGGAATCTCCTGTAGGGAATCTTGCTTTGGATGGACCGCCGCCAGGGGCGGTAAGTTGTACGCGGAGGCTGGAAGGCCTGGCCTAGCCGCCCGATCTCTTGGTCTTGAAGCCGCGTTTTTCGAGTTCGCCGAGCAACAGATCGACATGGTCGCCCTGGATCTCGATGACGCCATCCTTGAGCGCCCCGCCGGTGCCGCAGCGACGCTTGAGCGCGCTGGCCAGGTCCTTGAGCTCCTCCTCGCCCAGGGGCACGCCGCTGACCGTGGTCACCGTCTTGCCGCCACGGCCCTTGGTCTCGCGGCGCACCCGGGCGATGCCGTCGCCCGCCGGAGCCGGCGCCTGAGGTTCTTCCGGGCGAATGCGGCCGACGTCGGTGGAGTACACCAGACGGCTGAGATCCGACAGCGACGAGGTTTTCTTGCTCAAAGGACGGTCCTCCCAGTCGGGTTCAGGCGCCGGGCGCCTGGAGGAAGCCTTGGACGCAGCGCCGGCCGGCACGGGCCGCGCTGGTCCGGGGCCGCGCAATGTAGCAGCATCGTCCGCGGATGCTAAGGCGCGAATGCGAGAAATTAAGGCAGGGATGCGACATCCGCGCGGCTGAGCGCCAGCTGCAGGGCTTCCAGCGAATCCGGGCAATAAGGTCGCTGACGCGCGTCGTCGAGGATGGCCGCCGGGGCCAGGAAGCGCGCCTCCAGCACCTCTTCCGGTTGCAGCCGCAACGGACCGTTCCAGCGCGCGCTGAACACGCCGCCCCAGAGGCGATTGCCCGGCTCCTCGAAATAGAAGGTGCCATGGGCGCGCAGGGGCACGCCGCTGACGCCCAGTTCCTCGGCCAGCTCGCGAGCGGCGGACTCCGCATAGCTCTCGCCCGGCGCCACCATGCCGCCGGCGGCGACGTCCCAGTAGCCCGGGTAGAGCGCCTTGCTCAGGGTGCGCCGGTGCACGCAGAGTTCGCCGGCATCATTGAACAGGAGGATGAAGGTGCAGCGACCGATCAGGCCGCGGGCACGCAGTTCCGCCCGCGGCAATTCACCCTGGATGCGGTCGTCGCGATCGACCCAGACCACCCGTTCCCGGTCGGAGGCGGCGCGATGCGCCGCTTCGCGAGCGTCCGGCGTCATCAGCCCTGTTCCAGCAACTGGCGCAGGTCGATGATGGCGGCGTTGGCGCGGGAGATGTAGTTGGCGATCACCAGCGAGTGGTTGGCCAGGATGCCGAAGCCGCTGCCGTTGAGGATCATCGGACTCCAGACCGGCTGCTGCGCCGCTTCCAGTTCGCGGATGATCTCGCGCACGTTCACCGTGGCGTTCTTCTTCGCCAGGGTGTCGGCGAAGTCGACCTCGATGGCGCGCAGGATGTGCGACAGCGCCCAGGCCTGACCGCGGGCCTCGTAGAAGACGTTGTCGATCTGCAGCCAGGGCGTCTCGACGCGCTGCTCGTGCACCTCCGGCACCTGGCCGGCGGGGATGTCCTGGTTCGGCCGCACCTCGGCGTCAAGGCGAACCCGACCGACGCTGGCGGACAGCCGCTGGGACAGCGAACCCAGGCGGGTCTCGACGTCACCCAGCCAGTTGCGCAGGTTGTCCGAACGCGAATAGAAGTAGGCGGTGGGCTGGCCCTGGGCATTCTGGCCACCCAGGCGCGCCAGGTAGCGGTCCAGGGAGGCGATGCCGGCGCGGTATTCCGATTCCGACGAGGGCATGGCCCAGCTGTGGTTGTCGAAGTTGAAGCGCGGCTCGGCCTGGGCCAGGTCGACGTCCTCGGTGGACTGCGACTGGGAACGGGCGAAGTCCTTGCGCAGGGCGCGCGCCAGGTCGCGGGTCTGCACCAGCACGCCGTATTCCCAGGACGGCATGTCGTCGAGCCAGAGGCCCGGCGGGAAGATGTCGTTGGAGAGATAGCCACCCGGCTTGTCCAGCAGGGTACCGGCCACCTGCTTGAGGGTCTCGACCGTGGTGTAGCCGAGCACCAGCTTGCGCCCGCTGGCCGCGGCCGCCTCCTGGGCATGCTGCTGCACCGGGAAGAAATCCGGTTCGCGACTCCAGTACCAGCCTATCGCCAGGGTGACCAGCAGGTAGAGCGCGACCAGCACTGCCACCAGCCGGAGCCATCCCGACCTCAAGTTCCACTCCCGCATGGGCAATTCCTTGCAATGTTTTCAAAGGTGTTGGCGCTTGGACCCCTGCCTGCGGCGCCGGTTGCGCAGCCTTGGCGGCCGGCGCGGGCGCCGTGCACCCGGGCAGCCGCTTCCGAGACTAGGGTAACAGGCGACGGACGCTACTCCAGAAGCGACCGACAGTGTCCATGCGAGCGGCATAGCCGCCGCTAACCAGGGTACCGCCTCTCCCCTGCCCGCCAGCAATTGGTAGCATAGGGCCACCACCTCAAGAATGACGGAACAATTCGTGAGCGAACCAGATGATCCGAGCCGGGACCGCCTCAAGCTGCACTTCGCGCAACGGGTCATCCACCAGTCGCGCCAGGTGCTGGAGATCTGGCAACGGCTGCAACGAGACGAGTGGACGGCCGGCAGCCTGGTCGAGCTGACCGACGCCAACGCGCGCCTGTTGCAATACGCCAAGCGCTTCGAGCAGCAAGGCCATGCCGAGCTCGCCGAGGCCATCGGCGCCTCCCTGGCCCAGGTCGCCGCCAATCGCGGTCGCCTCAACAGCCAGGCCATCACCGAACTCAGCCTGGCCATGCAGAGCCTGTCGCGCACCGGACTGCGCCAGGGTGACCAGCTGGAAACCACCAGCCTGCCGCCGCTGCGCAAGCCGATCTACATCGCCCTGCTCGACACCGAGCGCGCCGAGCGCCTGGCGCAGCAGATGGAATACTTCGGCGTCACCATCCAGATCATCCACGGCGCCGACGACTTCCGCGCGATGATGGACAGCCGGCATCCGGCGGTCATCGTCATGGACGTGGACTTCGGCGGCGCGGGTGCCGGCATCCAGCTGGCGCTGGAGGCCCAGACCGGTCTGGAGCGCAAGCTGCCGGTGCTGTTCTACAGCCACCAGGAAGCCGACACCCCCTTTCGCCTGGCCGCGGTGCGCGCCGGCGGCCAGGAGTTCTACACCGGCACCCTGGATTCGGCGCGGCTGCTGGAAAAGATCGAGACCCTCACCCGCACCGTCTACTACGATCCGATCCGTGCCCTGGTGGTGGACGACTCCCGCGCCCAGGCCATGGCCACGGAAATGGCGCTCAACAGCGCCGGCATCGTCACCCGCACCCTGATGCAACCCGGCGCGGTGATGGCGCACCTGGCCGAATTCGTGCCCGATCTGATCATCCTCGACATGTACATGCCCGAGTGCACCGGCACCGAGCTGGCCAAGGTCATCCGCCAGCACGAGCGCTATGTCAGCGTGCCCATCATCTACCTGTCGGCCGAGGACGACCTCGACAAGCAGCTGGACGCCATGAGCGAAGGCGGCGACGACTTCCTCACCAAGCCGATCAAGCCGCGCCACCTGATCGCCACCGTGCGTACCCGCGCGGCCCGGGCGCGCAGCCTGCAGGCGCGCATCGTCCAGGACAGCCTCACCGGCCTGTACAACCACACCCACACCCTGCAGCTGCTGGAAGACGCCTGCTTCCGCGCCCGGCGCAGCCAGCGGCCGATCACCTTCGCCATGCTGGACATCGACCACTTCAAGCAGGTCAACGACCACTACGGCCATCCCATGGGCGATCGGGTGATCAAGAGCCTGGCGCTGTTCCTCAAGCAGCGCCTGCGCAAGTCCGACCACATCGGCCGTTATGGCGGTGAGGAATTCGCCATCGTGCTGCCCGACACCGACCTGGCCACCGCCACCCGCCTGATCGACGAGATCCGCCAGCGCTTCGCCGAGATCCACTATCCGGCGCCGCCCAAGGAGCTCAGCTGCACCTTCAGCGCCGGCGTGGCGCAGCTGCAGCCCGGCCAGGAGATGCCCGCGCTGGCCAAACAGGCGGACGAAGCCCTCTATGCCGCCAAGCATGCGGGGCGCAATTGCGTGCGCCAGTACGGCCAGGACTGACCAGCCAGATGCCTCTGCTATGATCGGCCGCTGCCGATCGCCGAGAAGCCCATGCGTGTCCTGCTGTTCCTGCTCGCCCTGCTGCTGACCCTGCCCGCCACTGCCGGGCTGTTCGATGCGCCGCGCCCGAGCGCCGCACTGGGCCTGGACGGTCAGCGCCCCAGTCAACAATTCCTGCCGGTGGATCAGGCCTTTCGCCTGGAGCAGCGCCGCGACGCCGAGGGCCGTCCCCAGCTGCGCTTCACCATCGCCGAGGGCTACTACCTCTATCGGCAACGCTTTGCCTTCGACGCCGACCCCGGCCTGCTCACCGCGCCGGTAGCCCTGCCGCCCGGCGAGCCCAAGCACGATGAATGGTTCGGCGACGTCCAGGTCTATCACGCCGGCGTCGACATCCCCCTGCCCCTGGCGCCCGACCGCGGCGGCCAGATCAAGGTGACCTACCAGGGCTGCGCCGATCGCGGCCTCTGCTATCCGCCGGAAACCCGCACCCTGGACATCGCCGGCCCTGCGCTTGCGACCCCGGCGGCCACCGTGCCCGTCCCCGCTCAGCTCGACTGGCACAGGATCCTGCTGGCCTTTCTCGCCGGACTCGGGCTGACCTTCACCCCCTGCGTCCTGCCGATGCTGCCCATCGTCTCGGCGGTGGTTCTGGCCGGCAAGGCGCGCCCCGGACGTGGCCTGCTGCTGGCGCTGGCCTACGTGGTGCCCATGGCCCTGAGCTTCGCCGCCCTGGGCGCACTCATGGGCGTCTTTGGCGCCAGTCTCAATCTGCAGGCGCAATTGCAGTCGGCCTGGGTGCTGATTCCCTTCGCCGCGCTGTTCTCGCTGTTCGCCCTGGCCATGTTCGGTCTCTTCGAACTGCGCCTGCCGGCGGTCCTGCGCGAGCGCCTGGAACAGCTGGCCAGCGGCACCCGCGGCGGTTCCCTGGGCGGCGCGGCCACCCTCGGCGTGCTCTCCAGCCTGATCGTCTCGCCCTGCGTCTCCGCGCCCCTGGCGGGCCTGCTGCTCTATATCAGCAGCACCGCCGACTGGCTCGGTGGCGGACTGGCGCTGTTCGCCCTGGGCCTGGGCATGGGTACCCCGCTGATCCTTATCGCCGCCGGTGGCGGCGCCCTGCTGCCACGCAGCGGCGCCTGGCTGGTGGGCATGCGCAATGCCTTCGGCGTCCTGCTGCTGGCGGTAGCCCTGTGGCTGCTCGAACGGCTGCTGCCGGGGCCGCTGGCGCTGGCCGCCTGGGGCCTGCTGGCGGCCGGCGTCGGGCTGTTTCTCGGCGCCCTGGAATTCGTACCCAAGCCACCCCGCCAGCGGCTGCTGCAACTGGCCGGCCTGACCCTGGTGGTTTACGGCGCGGCCGCCGGCATCGGCGCCCTGCGTGGGGCCAGCGATCCCCTGCGACCGCTGGGCGACGCCGCGGCGCCCGCCGTGGCCGGCCGCGCGGACGTCATGCACAGCCTCAGCGATCCGGCGGCCCTGGCCAGCCGTCTCGGCCAGGGGCGACCGGTGCTGGTGGACGTCTATGCCGACTGGTGCATCAGCTGCAAGCTGATCGAGCGCGAGGTGTTCGGCAATCCCGAGGTCCAGGCGCACTTGCGCGACTTCACGCTGATCCGCTTCGATATGACGCAAAGCACCCGGGAACAGCGGCAGTGGCTGGAACGGCAGGGGCTGTTCGGTCCGCCAGCGATCCTGTTCTATGCCGGCAGTGGCCAGGAGCAGACCCAGGCGCGCATCGTCGGTGAAATCGACGCCGCGGGTTTTCTTGCCCGACTCGGTGAAGCAAAAAGGCTTATCGCCAGCGATTAAAAGAATTTCGCCCAACGTGCGGGTATTTCCGGCAAACGTCTAGCGACTGGACAGTCACCTCCGGTTGCGGCATAGTCCGCGGCCAATCTGGTTGCGAAATCGCGAGGCAAGTGGCTATGGCGCATCTGCTGGTACTGCACGGGCCCAACCTGAATCTCCTGGGCACCCGCGAGCCGGGCGTCTACGGGGCCACCACCCTAGCCCAGATCAACGCCGATCTCGAAGCCCGCGCCACTGCGGCGGGGCATCGCCTGCAATACCTGCAAAGCAACGCCGAGCACCTGCTGATCGAACGCATCCATGCCGCGCGTGACGAAGGGGTGGATTTCATCCTCATCAATCCGGCTGCCTTCACCCATACCAGTGTCGCCCTACGTGACGCCTTGCTCGCGGTGAGCATCCCATTCATCGAAGTGCACCTGTCGAACGTGCACAAGCGCGAGGCCTTCCGCCACCATTCCTATTTTTCCGACGTGGCGGTCGGTGTCATCTGCGGGCTCGGTGCCAGTGGCTATCGCCTGGCCCTGGAAGCCGCCTGCGAACAGCTCGCCGCCCGCGGCTGAGCGCGACTCAATATCCAGAACATCACCTGAACCCGAGGGGAGAGCCAACGCCAATGGACATCCGTAAAGTCAAGAAACTGATCGAGCTGCTGGAAGAGTCCGGTATCGACGAGCTGGAAATCCGCGAAGGCGAAGAATCCGTCCGCATCAGCCGCAACACCGGCCGCGGCCAGGGCATGCAGACCGTCTACGCCGCTGCCCCCGCTCCGGTCGCCGCCCCGGCCCCGGCTGCCGCGCCGGCCGCTGCCGCTGCACCCGCCAGCGAAGCCGCCGCGCCGCAACTGACCGGTAACGTGGCACGCTCGCCCATGGTCGGCACCTTCTACCGCGCCTCCTCGCCCACCACCCCGGCCTTCGTCGAAGTCGGCCAGCAGGTGAAGAAAGGCGACATCCTGTGCATCGTCGAAGCCATGAAGATGATGAACCACATCGAAGCCGAAGCCAGCGGCACCATCGGCCAGGTGCTGGTCGAGAACGGTCAGCCCGTCGAATTCGACCAGCCGCTGTTCACCATTGTCTAAGCCCGTGGAGCCCACGATGCTGGAAAAAGTCCTGATCGCCAACCGCGGGGAAATCGCCCTGCGCGTGGTGCGTGCCTGCAAGGAGCTGGGCATCAAGACGGTGGCGGTTCATTCCACCGCCGACCGCGAACTGATGCATCTGTCCCTCGCCGACGAATCGGTGTGCATCGGCCCGGCCCCCTCGCCCCAGTCCTACCTGAACATCCCGGCCATCATCAGTGCCGCGGAAGTCACCGGCGCCACCGCCATCCACCCTGGCTACGGCTTTCTCGCCGAGAACGCCGACTTCGCCGAGCAGGTGGAGCAGTCCGGATTCGCCTTCGTCGGCCCCACCGCCGACGTGATTCGCCTGATGGGCGACAAGGTGTCCGCCAAGAACGCCATGAAGCAGGCCGGTGTGCCCACCGTGCCGGGCTCCGACGGCGCCCTGCCGGATGACGAGGCCGAGTGCCTGCGCATCGGCCGCGAAGTCGGCTATCCGGTGATCATCAAGGCCGCCGGTGGCGGTGGTGGTCGCGGCATGCGCGTGGTCGAGGACGAGGCCGAGCTGATCAAGTCGATCAAGCTGACCCAGACCGAAGCCGGCGCCGCCTTTGGCAACTCCATGGTCTACATGGAGAAATTCCTCGGCAATCCGCGTCACGTGGAAGTCCAGGTGCTCTCCGATGGCCAGGGCAACGCCGTGCACCTCTATGACCGCGACTGCTCGCTGCAGCGCCGTCACCAGAAGGTCATCGAGGAGGCGCCTGCGCCCCAGATCGACGAGAAGGCCCGCGAAGAAGTCCTGGCACGCTGCGTCAAGGCCTGCATCGACATCGGCTACCGTGGCGCCGGCACCTTCGAGTTCCTCTACGAAGACGGTCGCTTCTACTTCATCGAGATGAACACCCGCGTGCAGGTGGAGCATCCGGTGACCGAGATGATCACTGGCGTCGACATCGTCAAGGAGATGCTCAGCATCGCCGCGGGCAACCCGCTGTCGATCAAGCAGGAAGACATCAAGATCACCGGTCACGCCATCGAGTGCCGGATCAACGCCGAAGATCCCAAGACCTTCATGCCCTCTCCGGGCCTGGTCAAGCACTATCATGCACCGGGCGGCAACGGCGTGCGGGTGGATTCGCACCTGTACAGCGGCTACAAGGTTCCGCCGAACTACGATTCGCTGATCGCCAAGCTGATCACCTGGGGCAAGACCCGCGACGAGGCCATGGCCCGGATGCGCAACGCCCTGGACGAGCTGATCGTCGACGGCATCAAGACCAATGCCGATCTGCACCGGATGCTGACCCGCGACCAGGCCTTCGGCCAGGGCGGCGTGAACATCCACTACCTGGAGAAGAAGCTCGGCCTGCGCCACTGAGGACGTGACGAGCTCTGATTCAGCGAACGGGCTGCCCTCGGGCAGCCCGTTTTCATTTACCCTCCCCGCTTTGACCCGATTCAGGTAGCCCACCATGTCCTGGCTGCAAGTCCGCCTCGCCCTCACCCCCGCCCAGGCGGAAACCTACGAAGACCTCATGCTCGAACTGGGCGCCGTCTCGGTGACCTTCATGGACGCCGAGGACCAGCCGATCTTCGAGCCGGATCTCGGCACCACCCCGCTGTGGTCCCAGACCCACCTGCTGGCGCTGTTCGAAGGTGATACCGACGCCGCCGCCCTGGAGCAGCGCGTGCAGCTCCTGGCCAACGGCCTCGTCTACGAGGTGGAGCGCCTGGAAGACCAGGAATGGGAACGCAGCTGGATGGACAACTTCCAGCCCATGCGTTTCGGCCAGCGACTGTGGATCGTGCCCAGCTGGCACGAGGCCCCGGAACCCGAGGCGGTCAATCTGCTGCTGGATCCGGGCCTGGCCTTTGGCACCGGCACTCATCCCACCACCTCGCTTTGCCTGCAGTGGCTGGACGGCGAACCGGTCCAGGGCCTGCAGGTGCTGGATTTCGGCTGCGGCTCGGGCATCCTCGCCATCGCTGCCCTGCTGCTGGGCGCCGAGCGCGCCGTGGGCACCGACATCGACGTCCAGGCCCTGGAAGCCTCGCGGGAGAATGCCAATCGCAACGGCATCGACCCGGCACGCTTTCCGCTGTACCTTCCCGTCGATCTGCCAGGCGAGCCGGCCGACGTGGTGGTGGCCAACATCCTCGCCGGTCCGCTGGTCGGCCTGGCCGAGCAGATCACCCGCCTGACCCGCATCGGCGGTCGCCTGGCCCTTTCCGGCATCCTCGCCGAGCAGGCCGAGGACGTGCGCGCCGCCTATGCCGGCTGCTTCGACCTGGAACCCACCGCCACCCTGGACGGCTGGGTACGCATTAGCGGCACCCGTCGTCGCTGACCTGCGCACCGCCACCGGTCCGCTCACCCGGCGGCCCGGTGGAGGCCCTTCTTTCGCCAGGGCCTTCGGGTACACTAGCGCGCTTCACTCCCTGGCTGTCGCCTCGCCATGACCGAATCCCTCGTCGCCCAGTGTCCGCATTGCCATACCCGCTTCCGCGTCACCCAGGAACACCTGGCTGCCGCGGACGGCGACGTACGCTGTGGCGTCTGCCTGGAAGTGTTCAACGCCAGCAACCAGGCCGCGCCCCTGACGGCGCCGCAGCCCATGCCCGTGCCACCTGCGCCCGTGGCCGAACCGGCGCCGACGCCCAGCGAAGCGGCCTGGCCCCATGACGAACTGGACCTGAGCCACCTGGAGCTGGACGCCGAGGTCGCCCGTCTGGGCGCCCTGGAAGAACAGCGCCGCGCGCCGGCAGCACCTTCCGCAGCAGCAACGCCGCCCGCCGTGGCCGCGCCGCGGGAAGAACCGGCACCGGTCCAGGGCCTGGCGGCCCATCGCCCCCAGCACGACGAAGACCCCTTCGAACTGCCGTCGCTCGGCGCCGCCTCGGCCGAGCGCGAACCCGAGCCGGAATCCCTGCGCCTGCCGGCCGAACCCGAGGTCGAGTTCGAACCGCAGCCCGCGCCCTTGCCGCTTCCCGCCGCCGAGCCGGAACCGGAGCCCGAGCCCGAGCCTGAGCCCGCCG